>NZ_CP031415.1:0-365000 GCF_003367315.1 Saccharospirillum mangrovi | reverse complement strand
TACCACCTGCGGCGTTTGCCCTTCAGCCTTTTGCAGCTCTCGCCCAACCAACAAGTTGAACCGCTGGTCCGTGCCACCCAGCTCGACATCCGCCTCCAGCGCCACCGAGTCGTAGCCTTGAACCAGCGGGTAGAGAAACTCATGAATAGCGATAGGCTGATTAGACTTATAGCGCTTTTTAAAGTCATCCCGCTCCAGCATACGCGCCACACTGTGCTGTGCGGCAAGGCGGATCATGCCAGCAGCACCCAACTTGTGCATCCACTCTGAATTGAACCGCACCTCGGTTTTTTCCGGGTCGAGTATTTTGAATACTTGTTCTTTATAGGTTTCTGCGTTGCGCGCCACCTCTTCGGGCGTTAACGGCGGGCGGGTTGCGTTCTTGCCAGAGGGATCGCCAATCAAGCCGGTGAAATCCCCAATCAAAAAAATAACGGTATGCCCCCGCTCCTGGAACTGGCGCAACTTATTGATTAACACGGTATGGCCCAAGTGCAGATCGGGGGCCGTTGGATCGAAGCCGGCTTTAATGCGCAATGCCCGACCACTACTCAGCTTTTCAATCAATTCATCTTCGAGCAGAATCTCTTCCGTTCCGCGTCGAATTTCCGCCAGCGTCTGCTCCAGAGACATGGAATGACCTCAAAAGAATTTACATATAAACAGAAGACGCATTATATCAGTATGTGCTATCAGTTAGCACTCGACGCATCTACTGTTAAGATATTAGATTAACTTCCTGAGCCAATTACCTGTTTTCAAGATGATCAGTACGCTCCTTCACCGTGTTCAAGCTTTTCCTCGCTGGCATGCCTTGGGCGTCGGCTGCCTGACTATATTGATGTTGCTGTTAACTCTGTGGCCGGCCACCAGCGAATCCGTCATTGTCGAGATTCCTGCTCGGGTGCAGCTTCAGTCTTCGCCTCAATCTGGCGATTCCTTTGATTCGTTAAGTCTGGTGGCTGCGGAAGTACGTGCGGGGGATACCCTGTCGACGCTCTTCGAGCGAGCGGGCGCCGGCGTTTCTGTTTTGTACCGTATGCTGGCCAATGAAGAGATCAACCATGCGTTAGGCCGCATCTACCCTGGTCAATCATTCAATTTCGGGTTCAACAGCGCCGAAGAATTGAAAGAAGTCACCTTCAGCGAATCACAAATGATTCAGCACCGCATTACGCTGGTCGACGACGGCTTTCAGATCGAGCAAATTGTTCGCGAACCGGAAATCCACACACGATTCACCCAGGGCACCATTGAAACGTCACTCTATTTGGCAGGCAAAGACGCCGGCTTGAGTGACAACATGATTATGGAGCTGGCCACCCTCTTTGGTTGGGACATCGATTTTGTCCTGGATATTCGGGTCGGTGACTCGTTTTCACTGATCTACGAAGAACACTTTCTGGACGGCAAAAAACTGAGCGATGGGCCTATTCTGGCCGCGCGCTTTACCAACCAGGGCCGGGACGTCACGGCTATCCGCTACAGCGATGCTGGTGGCCGAACCGACTATTATTCACCCAACGGTGACAGCATCCGCAAAGCATTCTTACGAACACCGCTGGATGTCTTCCGCATCTCGTCGGGTTTCAACATGAATCGCCGTCATCCGGTTCTCAATACCATTCGCGCACATCGAGGCACCGATTACGCAGCGCCAACTGGCACACCCATCAAGGTGACGGGCGACGGCAAAGTGATATCAGTACGACGCAGCAGCAGCTACGGCAATGTGGTGGTGGTTCAGCACGGCGGCGGAATGCGTACCCTGTATGCGCACATGAGTCAGTTTTCACGCTATGCTCGGGTTGGCAATCGCGTCAACCAGGGCCAGATCATTGGCTATGTAGGCTCTACCGGTCTGGCAACCGGACCGCACTTGCACTACGAGTTTTTGGTTAATGGTGTGCACCGCAACCCACAAACCGTCCCATTGCCGACAGCCCAGCCTTTGGCAGCGGAATATCTGCCGGCCTTCCAAGATTTCGCCTCTAACATGATGGGGCAGCTTGACGTCTTTAACGGAAATTACGCCCAGATCAACAACGACTGACACCAGTCGTTTTCACCTCGGAGTGAGCTAGGAATTTGGTACTTCTTTTTATTTAGAAGTGATCATAACCCTGCGCCTCCAACTCCCGCTCGACATCCGGTCCATAGGGCACAGTAGACACAAAGGGCGGGAGCTGATCGGCGGACACATCGTTATCGCGCATCCAGGTTTCACAAACCTGAACATCGATAACGTTATAGGCTTCCAGTCGTGCAGCCTGATCCACCAACGCGCGGTTTGTTGAATAATTGGATTTGAGAAACGCCCATGTTTCATCGCCGTGTAAAATCAGCGCTATGGGTGTCTGGCTGGGGTAGCCATCCGCCGAATCCAGCAAAGACTCAGCTCGTCCCAGAATGGCAGAAACCTCTTCGGCGGTGTGCGCTTGCAGGTATGCCATCCAGTGCTCATCACCCACTTCAAGACTAGGCGATTCAGCCTGAACCCAGCTTAATGGCAACAGCAGCGCCATAGACGCCAGGCGTCGAGTGATAAACCTGGAATTAAACGGAAAAGGAAGATCCACAGCCACAGGTCGTCTCCGCAGCCGGATTATCGATGGTGAAGCGGCTGCCATCCAAACCTTCGGCATAGTTCACCGTCGAACCCTGAAGGTATTGCACACTCAGGGAATCGACCAAAAACCGAACGCCTTCGCGTTCGATGACCGTATCGTCGTCGGCCAGTTCGTCATCGAAGGTAAAGCCGTACTGAAAGCCCGCGCAGCCACCGCCCGTCACAAAGACACGCAACATCAGTTGTTCGTTGCCTTCTTCTTCAATCAGTTGACGGACTTTATTGGTCGCCTGGTCGGTTACCAACAAAGCATCGTTTTGAATCGCGGCTTCGGTCATCTGAATCACTCAATTGGTCAGCATTTGCGAGTCTGCGCAGGCTTAGCACAGACCCGCCACTGCGCGACCATATCAGGTCTTCCGGGCCTTTTTTCAATGGCCTGGCGGGTTACTTCAGTGTGGAGCTGCCCGTTGGTGCAGTTTTCGGCTTATCGCTGGTGTGCATGCCAGACGGGTTAGCCGAGGAAGCAGAACCCAAAGACGAACCACTGGTTGCAGAAGTAGCACCGGATTCAGCCTGGCTGTTTTCCGACGTCACAGGCTTCGCTTTCTTGCTCTTGTCTGTTGCGACATGCAGCAGCTTGCCGTTGACCTTGGCGCCCATCACCATCTCCATCATGACGTAATGAACGTCTCCGGTAACGACGGCTTTCTTGGCCAGTTCGATGTGTTCGGAAGAGTATACGTCGCCTTTTACTTCGCCATTGATGACGATATTCGGAGCGCGAATTTCACCTTCCACCAAGCCTTTGTCGCTGATGCGCACAGCAGCACCACTGTCCGGATCGGCAAGAATGTTGCCCTTAATCCGTCCATCGACATGAAGACCGCCCGAAACACGGATGTCACCGTTAATTTCGGCTTTTACTGAGATAAGAGTTACGTCGTTAGCCACTGTTTTGCTACTGCCCCACATTGTTTCCGTTCTCCAAATCCGACCAGTTATAAGCGCGTTCTACCCGAGCGGAGCGGTTACCCACTGCCTGCGCCACGACTTGAATCTGGTCGGGAATGAACCCTTCTGGCAACACCAGGTCGCCTGCGATTTCCTGAAAGTAGCGGTACCGAAAGCGGATATCCACTTCGTCCACATCATCCGATACATCGGCGAGCGTCATCGCCACCCGCTCGCCGTTTCGACTACCTACCAGGTTAACTCCAACAAAACCCTGCAAGTACTGGTTGTTGTTGCCAACCTGGGTCAGCATCAAATTGTAGCGATAACGATTTGGTGAACTGGTGGGTTCCAATCGAACCTCCTGCACACGCAAACCTTCAGCATTCATTGATGGCGCCATAATGCCCTGATACAGCGTCACTTCTTCTTCCAACCGGGCAATACGGTCGCTTAATTCTCGGTTTACTTGTCGCACTTCTTCTGTGGCTTGACGGTCCACATCCGAGCCGCGCTCCAAAGTAGCAACACGCAAACGCAATTCTTCACTGCGCTGGACCGATTGCCGCAGCGCCGTTTGCAAGCGATTGCGCTCAGCAACCAAATCCGTTTGGGCGTCGAATCCAGCTTGACGACCATACAGGTAAGCGCAATACACGACCAGGATCAGGATCACAGATCCGATCACCGTCACAACCCGTTGCCGCCAGGGCTGATAGGGCACGACCGACATACGATCAAAACGTGACAGTTGTTGTTTCGCCATTAGGACTCCGAGGCCAATGAAGACGTCTAGCGCGCTTGAAGCGTAGTGTATCTATTCAATATAGATATCGCTCAAGGCACCACTGCACCGACCGGCTAAACCGGTGACCCTGCGGGCCGTGGCATTCAATGCGTAAGCCCCCTATGATAAGGGCCGATCGAAGCCAGTGACAAGCCGCCTTCCATGCCGAATCTTCGTTTTACCTTGTTCCGGACCTGGCTGGCCAAACCCGAAAGTTTATTGATTCTGGTGTTGCTTGGCATGGTGACCGGAGTCGCCACTGGCCTGGTGATGACCGGGTTTTTGCTGCTGCTCAACGGCCTGTTGGCCTTACTCAATGGTGACTCGCTGGAAGACTTTGAGTCGCTGTCACACCCACTGCGCTTTGCGCTTCCTTTACTGGGCAGCCTGGCCCTGATCGGCCTCTACCGCTGGACGCCTGCTCGAACGCATAACGTTGGCATTGCCCACGTCATAGACCGATTGCAACGCGGCCGTGGTCGGCTTGCCGCTGGCAATATTTTCTTTCAATTGATTGCCGCGCTTATAGCGCTGGGCAGCGGTCACTCAGTCGGTAAGGAAGGGCCTGCGGTTCATATTGGCGCTGGCATTGCCAATCAACTCGGCCAACGCACCCATCGAGTGCCCAGCCAACTGCGCCTGCTCATCGGCTGCGGTACCGCTGCTGCCATTTCTGCCGCCTTCGATACACCGCTGGCTGGCGTACTGTTCGCCATGGAAGTGGTGTTGATGGAATACAGCCTGCTCGGGTTTACACCCATTATCGCCGCAGCCGTGACAGCGTCAGCGACCAGCCGCTGGCTGATCGGCGAACACCCCAGCTTTATCGCCATAGAACTGCATTCTGCCCAATTTTCGGACTGGCCTTTGTTGATTGTGACCGGACTGGTCATCGGTCTGATTGCCGTCGCTTTTCATCATTTGGTGCGAGCAGCTCAACGCTATTGCCCAAGCCCGAGACCCATTCGCTTATTACTGGCGGGGTTGATGACCGGCACGCTCGCCTTAGCCGTTCCGGAAATCCTGGGTTCGGGTTTCGACACGGTTAACCAAACACTGACCGCCCCTCAAACCTGGCAGGTCTTAGCGCTGATACTGGTCGCCAAGCTGATTGCCACCGCCTGCGCCGTTGGGTTGGGTATTCCGGCTGGCGTAATCGGTCCCATTATGGTGATTGGCGCCTGCGGCGGAGCATTAATGGCGTCCGTTTTGCCCGGTGCTTCCAGCGTCGCGCTGTACGCATTATTAGGTATGGCAGGCATGATGAGTGCGGTGTTGCATGCACCGCTGGCCGCTTTGGCCGCGGTACTGGAATTATCGCTCAGTGCACAGGCGATGTTTCCAGCGATGATTGTGGTGCTGTCCGCCAATCTGGTTTGCCAACACGGGTTTCGATTGCCATCGCTGTTTCGCGGCATTCTTGAATCACAAGGGTTGTCCATTCAAACCCACCCGGTCCGCACCGCCTTAGCGCAGCGGTATCTTTCTGAACTCGGCACCCGTCAATTTGACAGCTGCGATCCGACAACTGAAAGCGATCGCATCGCGGCTTTAGCCAAAAGCCCTTACCGCTGGGTAGTGTTGCAAATCGACAGCAAGGCTTACCTGATTGCCAAAGACAAACTGGCGGAATGCCATCAGGATTGGGTTCAATTGGACGCCAACGTTCGCCCGCCTTTTGTCGAAGCCGTGCAATCGTTGATCGGGCCTTACAGTCGCCTGCATCCGCTGGCCGACGACATCACGCTGCTCGAAGCCGTCAAATCACTGCAACACGAAGACACCGCTGGGTTCCTGCTGCCGCTGGACGACGGCAAACCCGGTTTGGTAACCCGAGCCCAATTGGTCTCGGTTCTGACCTCAGAGGGAGACATCCAATAATGCTGTATCTGTGGCTGAAAGCCTTTCACATCATGACCGTCATCACCTGGTTCGCCGGCATCTTCTATTTGCCCAGGCTATTCGTTTACCACGCCATGGCCGACGATGCCGCGAGCAAGGAACGCTTCAAAATAATGGAGCGGAAGCTGTATCGCGGCATCATGACACCCTCTATGGTGCTGGCGCTGACGTTCGGTATCGCCATGCTGTTCACTGCCAGTGGGCGGGTTTGGCTGAGCATGGGCTGGCTGCATGTGAAACTGGCTTTGGTATTAGCGCTGATCGGCTATCACCACGCCTGTGGTCGCCTGGTGCGCACCTTCGCTGCAGACGCAAACCGACACTCGGATCGCTGGTTTCGCTGGTTCAATGAACTGCCGGTCATCGCCCTGGTTGGTATCGTTCTGCTGGTGGTACTGAAACCGTTCTGAGCGCGGACCATCGCCCATAAAAAAGGCCAACGACCCGCAGGTCGTTGGCCAATGACTACCTATCAACTAGACAATCCCCAGATACGAAATCGAGAGATCAGCGCGAGTCTAGACCTTTACTGATAACGACTCCAGACCCCAAGTTTGCCACTGCAGAACCGAAGCAGGACAATGGCGCCCATCTTTGAACCGACAGGCCCGACAGACCATGAGCGATTCCTTTTCCGAGCTTTTCGAGCGTGCCCAAAAAGTTATTCCCGGTGGCGTCAACTCGCCCGTGAGAGCCTTCAAAGGCGTCGGCGGCACACCCGTCTTTTTCAAACGCGCCGAGGGCTCCCGTCTTTATGACACCCACGATAAAGCCTATATCGACTACGTTCTGTCCTGGGGTCCACAGATTCTCGGCCATGGCGACCCGGAAGTGCGCAACGCCATTCATCACCAGGTCGATCAAGCGCTGACATTTGGCGCGCCCAGCGAACTGGAAACGTTGATGGCGGAAAAAGTCTGCAGCCTGGTGCCCTCCATCGAAAAGGTTCGCATGGTCAATTCCGGCACCGAAGCCACCATGTCGGCCATTCGATTGGCGCGCGGTTTTACCGGTCGCGACTTGCTGGTGAAATTTGAAGGCAACTACCACGGTCATTCCGACAGCCTGCTGGTCAAAGCCGGATCCGGACTGTTGACCACCGGCGTGCCGACCTCGCCGGGCGTACCTGCCAGCGTCGCCGAACATACCCTGACGCTGGAATACAACAACGCCGATGCAGTACGCGATTGTTTCCGCGAACTGGGCGATCGCATCGCGGCCGTCATCGTCGAACCCGTCGCGGGCAACATGAACTGCGTTCCACCGGAAACGGGTTTCCTGGAAACACTGCGCGAAGTCTGCACACAGAGCGGTGCCGTTCTGATTTTTGACGAAGTGATGAGTGGCTTCCGCGTGGCACTCGGTGGCGCCCAGGAACACTTCAACATCAAACCCGATCTGACCACGCTGGGAAAAGTCATCGGCGGCGGCATGCCGGTCGGCGCTTTTGGTGGTCGCGCCGACATCATGGATCACCTGTCGCCGACTGGCCCGGTCTATCAAGCAGGCACTCTGGCCGGCAACCCCGTTGCCATGGCCGCTGGCCTGGCAGTACTGAATCAAATCGATCAAGCCGGCGTTTATGCCCAGCTGAATGAGCGGACCCAAGCGCTGACGTTGGGCCTGCGCGCGCAAGCAGAAACCGCTGGCATTCCGTTCACCACCAACGCCGCCGGCAGCATGTTCGGTCTCTTTTTCACCGAAGAAGCTGCGATCAGCCACTTTAGCCAGGTCATGGCGTGCGACAGCAATCGCTTTAACCGTTTCTTTCACGCCATGTTGGAACAGGGCATTTACCTCGCGCCGTCGAGTTTTGAAGCGGGCTTTATGTCATTGGCGCACAGCGAAGAAGACATCGACCGTACGTTGCAGGCAGCCGCTGTCGCTTTTAGTCAGTTGTAATTGTCGGACATCGAGCTCAGGGATGAGCTCAAACCCTTGTTTTGGCAGTGTTTTTTCGGCGCAAACCGGGAAGACTGTTGACAGCAGCAGGGCCGCTCACTAAGATGCGCGCCTGCTTACCGACGGTGAGTGCATCCGGAATTGCCTGGGTGGTGAAATTGGTAGACACGCTAGCTTCAGGTGCTAGTGGGGGCAACCCCGTGGAGGTTCAAATCCTCTCCCAGGCACCATTTCACCCGGATGACTTTCTCTGACCGCGACCGCTCTGCCTGGGTGGTGAAATTGGTAGACACGCTAGCTTCAGGTGCTAGTGGGGGCAACCCCGTGGAGGTTCAAATCCTCTCCCAGGCACCATTTGATCCCCGTCTTCGTTTATTCCACCCGACCTTTCATAAAACGCTCGCGATTCTCACTTTTCTTGCGCTCACTCTTGCGCAACAGCACGTACAACGCACCCACACCGCCATGATGATTTTGCGCCGAGTGGAACGCCAACACGGCCGGAATCTGCTTCAGCCAGGTGTTCACGCAGCTTTTTAAAAATGCCTGTGGCTCGCTGCGCTCACCTTTGCCATGCAAAATCATCGCTGAGCGAACATCGTATTTCAGGCAATCCTCAATAAAACCAAACACCTCGGCGCGCGCCTGCTGCATCGATTTGCGATGCAGATCCAGGCGGGCATCAATTGGATACTCGCCACGCTTGAGTTTGCGAAACACTCCGTGAGACACACCGTCTGTGCGGTACTCCAACACATCCAGCGGATGCACCAGATCAATGATTTCTTCGCTCAGATGATTGCTGTCTGTCTCGGCTTTGGTCACAGCCATTTGACGTCGGTGGATCAGGCTCGGCTGCGGCGTCGAGTCTTTCGACAGATCCACTTTGGGTTTGATTTTTAGCCGCTGAACGCCTTTCATTTCCTGCCGAAAAAGGTCCAGTTCATCGTCGTCACTCATTGGGACACCTAATGCTTTTGCCGCTATTCTAACAGCTAGCGCAAGGGCCGCCTAAGCCGCCAGAAGCGGTGTAAATGAGCGGTAAAAGGAATCGCGAGGCACAACCGGCTGGGACAAACTTATGGCCATGAACGAAGCACATATCCTCCTCATAGACGATGACCGCGACCTGGCTGAACTGCTCGGCGAATATCTCGACGCCGAAGGTTTTCGACTCAGCGCCGCACACAGTGGCGAAGACGGCATCCAAGAACTGGCCCGTGGCAATTACGATTTAGTCCTGCTGGACGTCATGATGCCGGGCATCGACGGTTTCGAAACCCTCAAACAAATTCGCAACACCTCGGTTGTACCGGTGCTGATGCTGACCGCCAAAGGCGAAGAAACCGATCGTGTTCTCGGTCTGGAACTGGGCGCTGATGACTACTTGGCCAAGCCCTACAGCCACCGTGAACTCTTAGCTCGGATCAAAGCCTTATTGCGTCGCATCGAACTGGACCGCGCGCAGAAAGAAAGCGATACCGGCACGTTGGAATGCAACGGCGTAACGCTGAACTTCGACACCTACGAAGTCGAATGCGAAGGCCAGACCCTGCCGATGACCACCAGCGAATTCAAAGTATTGCGCGTTTTGATGACTCGCGCCGGCAAAGCTGTACCGAAGGAAGACCTCTATCGCGAAGTGCTGGGCCGCGAAATCATGGCTTACGACCGCTCGATCGACATGCACGTCTCCAACGTCCGGCGCAAAATCCAGACCGTGACGGAAGACCCCAAAATTCAGACCATTCGTGGCATCGGCTACCTGTTCGTCGAAGCCAGCTAAATGGGTTTGCCTGTCCCTTCGGTGACCTGGTCCAAGCTGAACCCGCTCGGTTCGGTCTTCGGCAAGATCTGGATCAGCTTCTGGGTCACCCTGTTATTGATCGTGCTTGCAGTGGCGTTCGTGTCGCTGCAAGTGGCGCAGGTCTATCAAATCGGCGCACCCAACGCCAGCCACATCCGCCTGCTCAACCGCGTCAAACTCCCCAACATCGACCGCCTGGCCAGTCAGCGCCAGGAAATCATTGATGAGTTGGAGCGCTTCAACAGCCAATCCAACTACCAATGGTATCTGGTCGACGACACCTACCATCTGCTCGGCACCCCACGCCCACCGCGACGCATCCTGGTCATGCTGTCGGAAATGATGGAAATGGAAGGCGTCAAAGTCGGCCAATGGCGGCAGGAAACCTGGATGGGTCCGATCACCATGTCGGTGAACGGCGAAGTCTATCGAATGTTTATCCGTGGCGTGCCGCCGTTACCACCGCCCAATTTACCGCTCTGGCTCGACAGCCAATGGCTGCGCATCATCTTTGGCCTGGTCGTATCTGGCCTGATGAGCATGTTGCTCGCCTGGTCGTTTACCCGACCGTTGGAGCGATTACGGCGGGTTTCGCGCCAGCTGGCCAGCGGCAGTCTCGACGCCCGCGTCGGCGATTCAGTTACCCATCGTGCCGATGAGTTGGGCGAGTTGGGCCGCGATTTCGACGACATGGCCGAGCGCTTACAGCAATTAGTATCGGCACAGCAGCGCCTGCTCAGTAACGTCAGTCACGAATTGCGGTCGCCGCTGACTCGTCTGCAAGTGGCACTCGGCATCGTTCGGCAAAAAGCCCCGACCGAACTGGAAAGCGCGCTGAATCGCATCGAACGCGAAAGTGATCGTCTGGAAAGTCTGATCGCCCAAGTGCTCAAGCTGTCGCGCTTTGAAAACGACATGCAGCAGCTCGACCCCAGCGAACTGCAACTGGACGACTTGCTGCATCAAGTCGCCGAAGACGCACGTTTTGAATCGCGCCAACGCCAGGTCAACATCATCGAAGACATCGATAAACCGATGACCTTTTTTGGCGACGGCCAACTGCTGCACAGCGCCATCGACAACGTGGTGCGCAACGCCCTGCGTTTTTCACCCGACGGCAGCGAACTGCGCATCTCGCTCACCAGCGACAAGCATCAAGCGATCATTGAAGTCGCCGACCAAGGCCCCGGCGCGCCCGACGACAAACTCGAGCAATTATTCGATCCGTTCTATCGACTCGACCAAAGCAACCCCGGTGCCGGCCTGGGTCTGAACATCGCCCGCCACGCCATTCAGGCGCATAAAGGCGATATTCGCGCGTTCAACCGAATTGAAGGCGGCCTCTGCGTGCGCATCGTACTGCCAAGGTCGCGCCAACGTTGAACTTGCCGAGGTTCCGGTGAATCGCTAGCCTGTTGCGCTTTACCGGAGTCCCGCCGTGCACATCCGCCCCTTTCAGCCGGCCGACCGCGCCGCTGTCGTCCAACTCTGGCAAGCCTGCCAACTGACTGTTCCCTGGAACGACCCGAACAAAGACATCGACCGCAAACTCAAAGTCGGTGCGGATTTGTTTTTGATTGGCGAACGCGACGGCCAAATCGTTGCCTCGGTCATGGGCGGCTACGAAGGCCACCGTGGCTGGATCAATTATCTGGCGGTCGATCCATCGCATCAGCGCCAAGGGCTGGCGCAGCAGATGATGCAAGCAATCGAACAAAAGCTGACCGATCTCGGTTGCCCCAAAATCAACTTGCAGGTCCGCAACACCAACACCGCTGTTATCGCGTTTTATGAAGCCCTGGGGTATCAGATCGATGCCGCGGTCAGTCTCGGCAAACGCCTGGAATCGGATCAGGCATGACACTGCCAGACGCCGCCCATTTCCCGTTACGCCTGACCGTTTTAGCCAGTTGGCCGCGATTGTTATTGCTGACGTTCGAGCGGCTGGGTTTGCCCGCCAATCAACTGGCGCTCGAGGCGGGCCTGAACATAGAACAACTGGCTGACGCCAACGCCCGAATACCTTCAATGGCAGTCGTGCAACTGTGGCGGCTGGGCCTGGCGCAAACCGACGCCAATCTCCCGCTCGCCATCGCCGAACACGTCAACGCCGGCACCTTTCACGCCTTGGGGTTTGCCATGGCGAGCAGTGAAACCGGCCGCGATGCGCTGGATTTGCTGCAACGCTATTACTCGCTGCTGACCACTACCATTCAACTGCATCGCGTCGAACGACCCGGCCAAAGCGGCCTGCGCATGCACTCCAGCGCGCTGCTGCATCATTTGCTGGAGAATTTCGCCGAAGCTGAATTGAACGACAGCCTGGGCCAGTTGCGCGAAGCCGGCGCCTTGGCTTTGGTATCGCTGTGTCGCCACTATTTCGGCGTACGGTTTGCGCCGCACTCGGTAATTTTCCACCGCGATCTCGGCGCCAGTCGGAACGATTACGCGCGCGTACTCGGCTGCCCGGTGCACGACAACGGCGATCAAGACACCATCTGGTTTGACAACGAATTACTCGATCGCCCACTGCCCTCGGCCAACGCCCATCTGGCGACCGTCAACGAGCAAGTCGTCGCCAGCTATTTGCGACTGTTACATCAGGATTGGCCCAGCCAGGTGGTGTCGGAAATCATTCTGCAAATGCCCGACGGCAAGGTGTCGCAGAACAGCGTCGCCGAGGCGTTGCATCTGTCGTCGCGCACGCTGCAGCGCCGCCTGAACGACGCCAACGTCAGCTTTCGCGAACTGTTGCAGCAAGCCCGGCAGGAACTGGCGGTGCAATACATTCGCCACAGCGACATCCCGATTCTGGAAATCGGCTACCGGCTCGGCTTCAGCGAACCGGCCAACTTCACGCGCGCGTTTCGCCAGTGGACGGGCGAAGCGCCGGCGCGCTATCGCGCCCGGGCACGCAACGCAGCGTTATAGCCAGGCCGCCATAAAACGCGGCCACCAACCAGGCCATACCGGCCGAAGCCTCAACGCCCATAAAAGCCGTCGCCAACAGCGTTCGCGCCGCCTGAGTAGCCGGCAGCCAGTCGGCCAGCGGCAACACCCAATCGGCCATGGCAAAAGCCGGCCAACTGATGCCTGTCAGCAACAGCAGCGGCACCGACAGCGGCAGCAACCACAACAACGGCGTTTCCATGCGCTGCATCGGCCGCGACACAACCATGCCGAGCCAGATTGCGCTGAGCACAAAGGGAGTACCGAAATTCAGCAACTGCCCGCCCGTCAGCGTCGGCCAGACACCTTCCAACGGCAACGCCCAGCGAAACAGATACACCACCAACGCCATGCCGTGCAGGCCGTAAATCAACGTCTGGGCGATAAAGCGACGCACCGGTCGCGAGCGGTCACCACGTTCGCGTTGCGCGCCCCAATGCATACCCGTCGCCAGCATCAACACCTGCTGCACCAAAAACAGATACACACCCGGCACCAGATATTGCAGATACGACAAGTCGGAATTGAACAGCGGCGTCAGCGCCAATTGCAGCGGCTCGGCCCGCGCTTGCGCCTGAACGGCGTTGCCCAGCATTTCGATGCGATAGCGCTCGGCCCAGTCGTCAGATTCAGCGCGAATGGCCTGCGCCATGGTTCGCGCCGCCGTGCCATAGACCAGAAAATTACTGGCGCTGCCGCCGTAAGCGACCGTCACCGACTGACCGCGTTCCAAGTCAGCCTGCATGCCAGCAGGAATATCCAGATAGGCCTGAACCTCGCCATCGCGCAACGCATTGGCGCGACCGGCATCCGTCGGAGTGACACGCACCACGGCCAATTGTGGCGCGGCGTCCAGGCGTTCAACCAGGCGACGGCTCGCCAACGTCTGATCCGCATCGCTGACCCAAACCGACACCTCGGTCACCACGGCCGCCTGATACGGCAGCGGATAAAACAGCGAATAAAAAATCGGTGCGCCGATCAGAATCAACACGATGCCTTTGTGTCGGAACAGCAACGCCCACTCTTCAGCCAGGATATTCAAAAACGTTTTCGCCATCAGAAATGCCCCGTCCATTTCGGGTGCGCAATTTTCTCGCGCAGCAACACCGCCGCCGGCGGCCAGAACAACAGCGTCACCACGCCGAGCGGCCACAGTTGCGGCCACAAATCCGCCAGACTCGCATTGAAATGCAGCACCTGATCCTGCCAGCGAATCAGGCTGCCGACCGGCAACAGCGACTGCCAGAAGTGCGCGACTCCGCCCATGCTGGTCACCGGAAAAGTCACGCCGATAAAGGCAAAAGCGGGCAGGGTGTACACCGCCGCGACCGACAGCGCCATGCGCAAGTTATGCAGCAACGCCATCACCAGCACCGAAGCACTGATGTAAAACGCCGCCACCCAGGCGCTCAGCGCCAACAGTCGCCACAACCGCCCACCCCAAGGCAGATTCAACGCCTGCAACGCCGCCAGGTGGTAACACAACGCCCAACCCAACATGACGATCACCAACGGCAGTAATTTGCCCAACAGCGCAACGCCCAGATGCCGGTCACTCGCGTACCACCAGTCGCCTGTACTGCCTTCACGAAATTCGCGACCGACGGCGTAGAGCGTGCTCAACACCAGCAGCACGTGCCAGACATGGCTGTGCAAAGACGCGCGCAAAAACGACTGATAATTGAGCCACTGATTGCCCGCCACCGACCGCTCGCCGCTGATCGGCACCACCTGCGCCCGTGCCTGTTCCGCCGTCTGTCCATGCACAACGAACTGACTGGCGGTTTCGTGCAAGCTGCTTTCAATCACAAAACGCACCAGCTGATTGGTCAGCAAGGTGCCCATCATGTAGCTCTGCTGATTGACGTAGGCCGGAATCTGCTGCGGCAAACCGCTTTGCAATTGCTCGGCAAAACCGTGCGGAATCACCAGATAACCGAAGCTGTGTTGCGCGCGTACCTCGGCCAGTGCCGCCTGGCTGCCGTCGTGGCGCACGCTAACGTCGAGCGTTGGCGAGCTGTTCAGCCGATACGCCAGATCGCGGCTGGCCGGGCTGTTGTCTTCATCGACCACCGCAAACGGCACCGCCTGCACCGCTGGCGTCGAGACAATGCCGCCGAGCAGCACCCAGGCCAACGCCGGCGCACCGAACAACAAAAACAGATAGCTCGGCTGACGCACGATCGTGATCAATTCACGACCGAGCACCCGCCGCAGCGCGCGTTCAGCCATGATCGGCCACCGCGCCGATCAGCACCGTCATGCCCGGCCGCCAATCGTCAATCGCCTCAAGCGGGCGCGCCTGAACTTCAAAGGTGCGCAAATCGGCCTCGCCGGTGTGCGTCGCCCGCCAGGTGGCGTATTCGCCCAGTGGCGACACGTTGCTGACGCGCAATTCGACCGAGCGTTGCAGCGCTGGCAAATAGCCTTCAATCACCGCGCCCGAGGCAAAATCGACCAGACGATCTTCGCGCACATGAAAACGCACCCAGCTGTCGTTCAGATCGGTCAGCGTGACCACCGGGAAACCGGCCGGGGCGATTTCGCCGCTGTGAATCAACACCTCGGTGACTTCACCGGCCGCCGGCGCAGTAATGCGTGTTTCCGACAACAACGACTGCACTTCCGCCAACTGCGCCTGGGCCGCATTGGCCTCGCTGCGGGCGGCGGTACGCAGTTCGTCGTCGGTGCCGTTTTGCGCTTGTATGTACTGTTGCTCGGCGGCTCGAGCGGCAAAGCCGGCGGCCTCCGCCTGCGTCTCGGCTTCGTCCAGACGCTGCTGCGACACCAGACCGTCGGCGAACAAATTCCGTAACCGCTCGGCGGTGGTTTGCGCCAAATCAGCCGCGGCCTTGGCGCGTTGCCACTGATCGCGCGCCTGCGCCAATTCTTCATCCCGTGCGCCACGGTCGGCGCGTTCACTCATCGCCTGCTTGGCGGTGACGGCGGCCTGCGCCTGATCAATGCGCGCTTCGAGTTCCGGGCTGGTCAGTTCAAACACCAGATCGCCCGCAGCGATGCGGTCGCCTTCACGTACCGCCACGTTCGCAACGCGACCGGCAATCTTGCCGCTGACGCGAATGGTTTGCGCATCGACGGTGCCTTGTAAAACCGGCTCAGGCGCACTCGCCTGAGTCAGATAGCTGTAGCCAAGAAAGCCGCCTAACACGGCCAGATAAGCCAGACTGACGACCATGGCTTTGTTTGAGTTGTTCATAACGGTTCCTGTGAAGACATCGATGACTTCGATAACTTTGATGACAAGCCGCAACCCGCCTCAGGCGTCGTTGCGATCCAGCAAGGCAAAAAATCCATTGGCGTCACCCGCGCGAATGTAGAGCCGCGCCAACGCCTGGTGTTGTTCAACCACCGCCTGCAAGCGCTGCATACGCACCGCCGCCAGCGCCGTTTCGGCTTCAATGCGATCCAGATCGGTACTCAGACCCTGGTCATAACCGCGCTGCGTCAACGCCACTTTTTCCGCGACCAGCGCTTCGGTAGACGCCAAGGCTTTGATGTTGGCTTCGGCGCGGCGCAAGTCGCGCACGTCCTGCTGCAAGCGGCTGTTCAGATCGGTTTCACTCTGCTGCCGCTGTTGCTGCGCCTGGTCCACCCGCGCCAGCGCCGCCTGGCGTTGGCGATAACGGTTGCCGCCATCGAGCAGCGCCCATTCCATCGCCAGGCCCGCGGCCCATTGCGGTTCGAGCGCGGTCAGATCGTCCTGAAGCAGTTCGTAGCGACCGAACACCGCCACCGTCGGCAACCAGCTGGCGCGATTGGCCAGCGCCCCGGCGGCGGCCAAATCGGCCTGGGCATTGAGACGGTCCATTTCCGGGCTGTCGGTTAACAAAGACGCCGCCAGTTGATCCAAGTCGGGATCGGCGGACAAAGGCGCCAGTGGGCCGGGCTGCGGCAAGGGGACAGCCGTCCCGACCAACTGACGATAAACCAGAGTGGCCAATTCCAGATCGGCCTGGGCATTGCTCAGCGCACGGCGCGCTTCGTCGCGTTCGACCTCGACAGACAGCCGGTCCGCCGCTGCGATCAAACCTTCCTGCTCGCGACGCTGCGCGCTGTAGACCTGGCGATCCAGCGTATCAAGCCGGCGCTGGCGAATATCGACCGCCTCGCGCGCCAGAATCACGCTGTAATAGCGATCCACCAATTGCAGCAACACCGCCTGACGTTGCTGATCGGCCTGCGCCTGCTGGTCGTCCAGCCGCGCATCGGCCGCAGCCACAGCGGCTTTGATGCGACCGCCGGTAAACACCGGCAGCTTCGCTTCCAACGTCGCCGTGCTGTATTGATCCTGCTGAATGGTTTCGTGCATCGGCGGCGCCAACGGATTCAGCGCCGACAAATCCACCGTCAGCGACAACTCGTCGTTCAGCTGGGTGTAGCGGCTGTTCAGCGTAACGGTCGGGCCATAGCGCCAACGTTCGGATTGAGCTTCAGCGGCGCGTGCCGCCACGGCCGAAGCCTGCGCCTGCAAACCCGGATTCTGGGTTTGCACCGTGTGCCACAGCGATTCCAGTTCAGACGCCTGCGCCAAGGGTGCCAGCAACACGGCCAGTGCAAGCCATAAAGAAGATGATTTCATAACGCCTCAGTGGGTTTCAGGCTGGAGGCGCAGTCTAGGACCGGGCGCTGGCGGCGCAGCTGTCATTTTCCGCCAAGCAGTTGTCAGTCAGGCCGGTATTTTCGATACTCGCTCGACCGTTTTTGACCATCGAGATCATCATGTCTGAGATCACCCTGGCGTCCGGCGCCCGTTTGCGCTTCGCCACCGCCGCCGACGTCCCGGCCATTCTGGGTTTTATCTGTGAACTGGCGGACTACGAACATCTGCGCCACGAAGTGGTTGCCACCGAAGCAAGCCTCGCCGCCACCCTGTTTGGCGAGCGGGCCTACGCCGAGGTCATCATCGCTGAGCTGAACGGCACGCCCGTCGGCATGGCGCTGTTCTTCCACAACTACTCGACCTTTCTGGCGCAGCCGGGCATCCATCTGGAAGACCTCTATGTGCAGCCGCAACATCGCGGCCTGAGTCTGGGCAAGGCGTTGATTACCCGGGTGGCGCAAATCGCGGTCGAGCGCAACTGCGGCCGTCTGGAATGGCAGGTGTTGGACTGGAACGAACCGGCGCGCCATTTCTACCGTCAGCTCGGCGCCGAAGCGCTCGACGACTGGCTGACCAAACGCGTCACCGGCGACACCCTGAAAGACATGGCCCAGCTGTTCGAGACCTGCCTGTGACGCCGGCCGTCAAACAACTCGACGCCGCCAAAGTTGGCTATCAACTGCATCGCTTCGAAGTCGAAGCCAGCGACGAAGGCTACGGCCTGGCCGCCGCCAAAGCGCTCGGTGTCGAGCCGGCGCGGGTATTCAAAACCCTGGTGGTCAGTTTTAACGGCGACGCCAAAGCGCTCGGCGTGTGCATTTTGCCGGTCACCGGCACGCTCAACCTGAAACGCGCCGCCAAGGCACACGGCCAGAAATCGGCGCAAATGGCCGACCCGGCCATCGCCGAAAAAACCACCGGCTACGTGGTTGGCGGCATCAGTCCGCTGGGTCAGAAAAAACGTTTGTCGACGGTGCTGGATGCCAGCGCTGAAACGCTGGAAACCCTCTTTGTCAGCGGCGGCAAACGCGGTTTGGATTTGGAATTGGCAACCGACGCACTGGTGCAATTAACCGGCGCGAAACTGGCACCGCTGTTGAACGATTGAGCCGGCAGGTGCCGCTGAAAAGGACGTTCTTATGGCCTTTGTGATTCGTGCCAGCGCGCACTACCTGCCGCGCACCCAGCTCAGTGCCGAACAGCTCGACGTTCGCCTGGGTTTGCCCGCCGGCCATTGTCGCCAGCGTTACGGCGTGGACGTTCGTCACTACGCCGAAGCCGACGAAAGCGCGCTTTTTATGGGCGCCGAGGCGGCTCAGGCCGCGCTGAATGAAGCCGGCCTGACACTCGCCGACATCGACTTATTACTGAGCGCCAGCGGCACCAATCATCAGGCTTTGCCTTATAACGCCGCCGGTCTGCTGCACGCCATGCAATCGCCCGCCCCGCTCGCCAGTTTCGATGTGAACGCCACCTGCCTGTCGTTTCTGGCCGCGCTGGACCTGGCCGATGCGTGGATCGCCCGAGGCCGCCACCGCCGCGTTTTAATCGTCTCCAGCGAAGTCGCCAAGGTCGGCGTGCACGATCACGACACCGAAGCCGCCACCTTATTCGCCGACGGTGCCGCAGCTTTTATCCTCGAAGCCAGCGACGACAACCGCGGCCTGATCACCAGCCATTTTCAGACCCACACCCAAGGCTACGATTATTGCCAGATTCGCGCCGGCGGCAGCGGTCTGCACCCAAGCCGGCACGGTGCCGAAGTGACCACTGCCGGCAGCTATTTTGAAATGCAGGGTAAGGCGCTGTATCGATTGGTCGCTCAACTCGCACCCGATTTTATCGAGCGTGGACTGGCGCCGAGTGGGCTCAAGTTGAGCGACATCGACTACTACGTGCCGCATCAGGCCAGCCACGCCGGCCTTGCCAACCTGACCCGCCAGCTGAATCTGGACCCGGCCAAGGTCGTCAATTGCTTCGCCCGTTACGGCAATCAAATCGCCGCCTCGATTCCAATGGCATTGGACCATCTGCGCCGCCATCGGCCGATTGAACCCGGCCGCACCACGGCGTTGCTGTTCGGTTCCGCTGCGGGTCTGGCACTCGGCATGGGCGTAGTGCGGCTGTGAAACTGCTGATCACTGGCGGCACCGGCATGCTCGGCCAGGCGCTGATTCGCCAGAGCGCTGCCACTCACACGGTGCGTTTTACCGGCCGCAATCGCGCGCTCGGACAAACGCTGGCAAACACCCATGGCGCCGAATTTTTTGCCGTCGATCTGGCCGATCAATCCGGGTTAATGAATGCCTGTGCCGGCGTCGATGCCGTTATCCATTGCGCCGCACTATCGAGTCCCTGGGGAAAACGGACGGACTTCGAAACGGCTAACGTTACTGGCACCGAAAATCTGCTGCGCGCCGCCGACAAACAGAACGTCAGCCGCTTTGTTCACATCTCCACACCCAGCCTGTATTTCGATTTCGCCGACGCGCTTAACATCCGCGAAACCCAACCGTTACCCGGCCATTTTTGCAACGACTACGCCACCACCAAAGCACGCGCCGAACAGGCGGTTTTAGCGAGCAAATTACACAGCGTCATCTTGCGACCACGCGGCATTTTCGGTCCGGCCGACAACGCTATTTTGCCGCGCATCATTGCCGCTGTACGCAATGGCACACTCTGGTTGCCGTCCGGCCGGAACCCGAAAGTCGACTTAACTTACGTCGATAACGTCGCCGACGCTGCTCTGTTGGCAGCCACAAAAACAGTAACGTCTGGCGCCATTTACAACATCAGTAATGGCGAGCCGGTTCAACTGCTCGACGTACTGGCATGCCTGTTCGATGCAATCGATATACCCACACGAATTCGCACCTTGCCTTACCCGTTACTGGCGCCAGTGGTCGCTGGCGTCGAACAACTGCATCGCTGGTTACCAACACAACGCGAACCCCAATTGACGCGCTACAGCGCTGCCTTATTTCACTACCACCAAACTCTGGACATAGAGCGCGCCCGAACCGAACTCGGTTACGCGCCTCAAGTTTCCATCGACGAAGGAATTCGACGTTATGCCCACTGGCGTCAGCATTCGCTGGTTTGAATCCGGCCACTGCGTTCACCCCGGTTTTATGGTCAAACCCGGCTCTGGTTTTGCGCCGCGACAATTCCCGGCCGGCGTTGCTTTGGTCGACCATCCGACCCACGGCAAGTTGTTATTCGACACCGGCTACCACGCCCACTTCGCCGAGAGCACACGGCATTTTCCGGAACGGTTTTACGCCCTGGTCACACCGCATACCTTGCACAAAGGCGACAGCGCGAAAGAACAAATGGCCGACTTGGGCATAGCGGCGGACGATATCGAGCATCTGGTGTTGTCGCATTTTCACGGCGATCACGTCGCCGGCGTGTGCGATTACGAACGCGCCAAACTCTATTGCGGACCGGCCGGCTACGACTTCCTAACGCACAAAAATCGGCTGCAACGATTGCAAAAAGGCTACCTCAAAGAACTGATTCCAGACGACGCCAAGACGCGGCTGAATTTTGTCGATCAGTTCGAGCTGGATGTCGGCGATATTCTGCAATTACCGACTGGAAAACTGGGCCTGACCGCCACCGATTTATTCGGCGATGAAACACTGTATCTGGTATCGCTGCCCGGACACGCAGCGGGTCAGTTAGGCATGCTGGTACGGTTACAGAACGAGTTTATTTTCCTGCTCGCCGATGCCTGTTGGTTGATCGACAACTTGCGTGACGGCGTCAATCAACACTGGCTGGCGAACATCCTGTGCGATGACCGTCGCGTTTATGTCGACACGCTAAACAAGCTGCGTCAGTGTTATCAGCAAGCTGCCGACCGGGTTGTGTTTGTGCCATCGCATTGCCAGGAGACTTCCCAAATGCTGTTGCAGCGCGGCTGGATGAACTGAATCGCGCCTATGGAAACGCTCGGTATTTTGCGCCACTTCTTAGCCACACGATGGCGACATTTCCCATCGCGTCCAGCGCTGGAAGACTGGCAGCAAAAACAACTGAAGCGGCATCTGAATTGGGTGTGTCGGCACTCGCCTTTGTATCGCGATTTTCTGGGTAAACCACTCGACGAATTTCCGCTGATGAACAAAGCCACCATGATGGCTCAGTTCGATCAATTAAATACCCGTGGGTTGCGACGCGACGAGTTGTTTGATCTGGCATTGAACGCGGAGAAAACGCGCGATTTCAGTCGTTCAAACATCGCAGATGTGACAGTGGGCTTGTCATCCGGTACGTCCGGGCAACGCGGTTTATTTATTGTTTCCCGCGCTGAACGTCTGGAATGGGCCGGGACCATTTTCGCCAAATTATTACCAACTCTGCGCCAGCCGCAGCGCATCGCTTTATTACTGCGTGCTGACAGCTCGTTGTACCAAACGGTGCATCGCGGTCGCATCCAGTTTCACTACGTCGATCTGAGCCAACCACCCGAACAATGGCTGGAATCGCTCGAACGGTTTCAGCCAACGATTCTAGTCGGCAGCGCTCAGGCGTTGCAGTGGTGTGCCCGCAACAGCGAACGGCTGGCACCGAACCTTGTCGTTTCGGGTGCGGAAGTATTAACACCGACGGACCGGGCCTTATTGCAGCAACGCTTTAACTGCCCGATCAACGAAATCTACCAGTGCACCGAAGGGTTTTTAGCATGTACACAACGCGATGGTGTGCTGCGCTGGAACGAAGATGCGGTGCACATTGAACCGAAGTGGCTGAACGCAGCACACACGCATTTTTCACCAATCATCACCGACTTCCGGCGACGCACTCAGCCCATCATCCGTTACCAGTTGGACGACGTGATTGAGGTAGGAAACATGCCCGGCGTGTTTCAATCCATCGGTAACATCGGCGGGCGTTGTGGCGATTTATTGCAACTGCCTGGCGCTGACATAACCGTCACCATAATGTCCGATCTCATCTACCGCGCCATTGCATTAGCCAGTGCGGAAACTCTCGACTACCGCATCAGTCAGTTGTCAGCTCATCGGTTACGCATCGAAAGCAACGCTCAGCACTCCGCCATTGAGCAGGCGTTGACAACTTTGTTTCGTCAGCAAGGCGCGCTCGGTTCGCTTGAATTTGAACACGCCCCTGCGCCCGTCTGGCAGGCCACCCAAAAACAACGTCGGGTGGTCAACGCATGGACGTCTTAATCACCGGCGCACGTGCACCGGTCGCATTGGAGTGGGCACGCCTGGCGCTCGCCGGCGGTCACCGTGTTTGGTTGGCCGACAGTCTGCATTGGCCTTTGGGCCGTTTTATCCAAGGCATCGAAGGCTACATAAAACTGCCACCGCCACGATTTCAATTCGGCGCGTTTTCAGCAACCCTGAACGGTTTCCTAAACCGGCAACACATCGATTTATTGATCCCAACCTGTGAAGAAATTTTTTATCTGGCGCAAGCAAAACACCAAAGCAATAACCATACGCATTGGCTTATGCCGGAAAAAAATTTGTTGTTTCAGCTGCACAACAAATTCGACAGCTTACCGCTGCTCGACGGACTCGCTGGCGTACGCACCCCAGCAACTTATTTGTGCCAACACCCGGACGATATTCGCGACGACCGCAACACCATTTTGAAGCCCGTTTTCTCGCGCTTCGGCCGGCAATTTATTGAGCACCCAGAACCCGGTGTCCTGACCAGTGAACAACTCAATCCGCGACGCCCTTGGGTACAACAACGCCGTTTATCCGGCGAAGCGTTATGCAACTACGCTCTCTATCAACACGGCCAATTAATCGCCCACCAGGCCTATCGGCCGCTGTATCGGTTCAACCAGGCAGCCGCCAGTTATTTCGATCCAATCGATGATGCCCGCCTGCATCAATTCGCACTGGAGTTCGGTCAGCGCACTGGTTTTCATGGCCAGGCGGCTTTTGATTTTATTGAGCAAGACGGCCAGCTGTATTGTCTGGAATGCAACCCACGCGCAACCAGCGGACTGCATTGTCTGCGACAACAGTTGCAATTGAATTCAGCCGGGGAGTTCGTCTACAGAAAAGACACGTCCCACGCTTACAGAGTCGGTTTCGGTCTGCCGATATTTTTTTCGCTCAATGCCATCCGGCAGTGTCAGTTTCCAGCGCTGTGGCGAGACTACTTCCGCGCTCAAGACGCGCTTAAAGACGCTCAGTTTCCACTGCAATTCGGCGCCCAAGCTCAGACGTTACTGGAACTGGTAGCGCGATCAGTCCGTTACCGGATGCCGCTGACCGATGCCAGTACATTCGATATCGAATGGAATGGGCCGGAGGCGTTGGCATGACAGACACAACCTCGTTAAACGCCAACGAATTCAGCCGTCGCCTGTTTGAGCGAATGCAACATCCAAATCTGATTCGCAATCTGCATACGCAATTTTTGTATTACCAGCAAGACGGCATTGCAGTGCCAACCACCCTGAACGACGCAGTGCCCGATAATTGCTGGGTGGTGTCGCCGCTGACGCAAATTCTTGGCTACGCGCAAGACGAATTACCGAAGCTGAATTCAACCGTGCTGCGCGGTTTGATGCGCGCCAGCATTGCCGTTCTTGGTACGCCGTTGCGTCGCGCTCAATTGGACAAATTGCAGATTTTCAACAACCAATGTTTGTCGACCAATGTCTACGCCGACGCCTGGCAGCAGATAAACCTGAAGGCGTTACGGCTACAGGCGCTGCAAAACCATCCCGACCATGCCTTGATGTTGCGCTCGCTGAATGCGCAACAGAATTCAATGTTGATGCACAAGGCTGATCAGGACGGCTGGCTACCCATCGTCAACCGTCAGGTTTATTTGTATCAAAACCGCGACCACTGGTGGTCGCATCACAACGCCCGCATGGACGATAAATTATTGCAGCAATCGGGTTGGTCAATTCGTCTACTCGATGCCGACAATCACGATGATCTGTTGCGTGCCGAACAGCTGTACAACCAACTCTATTTGGATAAATACAGTCGCCATAATGTGCAGTTTACTGCCGAGTATTTTGCACAATTCAGTCGCGCTGGATTGTTGTCACTTTATGGCCTGTTTAATGACGACGAACTGTTAGGCGTCGCCGGATTCATCGGTGTTGACCAAACCATTACCGCGCCGATCATCGGCTACGATACGCAACAGCCACAACGACGCGCGCTGTATCGGCGATTGATGGCGTTCGTTATTCGTTACGCGCTGGACCGGAATCTCACCCTGAACCTCAGCGCTGGCTCGCCCGATTTTAAACGCCGTCGTGGCGGTGATGCCGCCATCGAATACAGCTATGTGTACGTGCGCCATTTGAACGTCTATCGACGCGCGACCTGGCGGCTTTTATCCTGGCTCAGTCGGGTTCTGTATCGACCCTTATTGGAGCGATTCAAACTGTGAATTCACTGGACAATTTCCCTTATCCCGGCGTAACCGAATGCTGGCATCCGTTATTGGAGAGCCGCGCGCTGAAAGACAAACCCGTGTCGGTATCGTTAATGGGTTTGCCATTGGTGTTGGTCCGGTTGAACGGCCAGCCGCGACTGTTTACCGACCGTTGCCCGCATCGTTTAATTCCTCTGTCGCAAGGCTTTGTTGAACGTGACTGTCTGGTGTGTCCGTATCACGGTTGGGCCTTTGATGGCGACGGCCAATTGCGAGGCACGCCCGGCACTCAGACGTGTAACACCACCGCCAAACTTTCATCTTTTCCGGTGCAGGAAAAAGACGGCTTATTGTGGACGCGCATGCAGGGCGAAGGCGGTGAACCGCTCGGGTTTTCTGACCTGCCCGGTTACGTTCATGTTCAGGCTTATCGGTCGTTGGACTGTAACTTTTTCCAGAGCATCGAAAACTTTCTCGACCCTTGCCACACGCCCTATGTTCACAAGGGTTTGTTGCGCAATCGCGGCGCGCAGCAAATGCGCATTTCACAAAGCGTGCACAGCGGCGGTTTCCGTACGCAATTCGATTTACCGCAACGACAGAACGGTTGGATTAATCGGTTGTTCGATCCGGGCGTGAATCGCAACGTCGGTCGCTTTGATTTACCCGGTCGGGTGGAATTGGATTACCTGAAAGACGATCGGATTCTGCTGCGCGTGGTGCTGTTTTTTGTGCCACACGGCGCGTCGAAGACCGGCATATTTGCGCGCCTCTACGCGACCAGATCCTGGCTGCCGTCGGCGCTGCGTTTTGCGATGTTCAAACCCTTCGCCGAAACCCTGTTCCGGCAGGATCGCGCCATGCTGGAGCAACAGCAGGCGGCGGTCGATCGCTTCGGTGAGCACTATCGTTTTGCCGATACCGACATTGTGGCCCGACCGCTTTGGGCACTGCTGCACGGCCAGACACCCAAGGCCGGTGCTGACATCGAACTGAACGTGGCGGCCGGACAATAAGCATTGCCCATGCCGCTCTAACGGATGCAATGGCCGCCCTTCGCAATGATGAACAAAGCTCACGAACCAACGCCCGACACTTGTCGGCCAACCGGAATTTGCTATGTTGCCTGCATCCCTGCCACAAACGGAAAAACAACAATGAGAACTCTCGTATCTGCTTTGACCGCTGCCACCCTGGGTCTGCTGCTGTCGCTGACGGCACAGGCTGAAAATATGTCCGCCGAAGGCCATTGGCGCACCATCGACGACGAAACCGGCCAGGCCAAAAGCATCGTGCACATCTATAACGACGGCGGTGAATTGAAAGGCGATATTGTTGAACTGCTCAACCCGTCCGAACCCAATCCGCGCTGCACCAAGTGCAAAGGTTCGCGCCGCAACCAGCCGATCGAAGGTCTGAACATCATCTGGGGCCTGGAGCAGGACGGCGCAGAATGGGTTGATGGCAAGATTATCGATCCGGAAAACGGCAAGGAATACGGCGCCCAGTTGAAAGTCACCGAAGGAGGCACCCGCCTGGAAGTGCGTGGTTATCTGGGCTTTGCATTGATGGGCCGCACCCAGACCTGGGAACGCGTTGACTGACTTACGAGTTGACTGAGTAATAGCACCATCCGGCGGGTCCATTCCGATCCGCCATTCTTTCTCCACTCCTCGTATTTTTCTTAGCTGGCTCGTATTGCGTCTTGACGTGTCGGAAATTTCCGACATATTATCGCCGCATGACGACACCTGACGTTTTTACCGTGTTGGCTAACCCGACACGACGACACATTTTGCGCTTGCTGCGCGAGCAATCGCTGACCGCCGGAGACCTGGCACGCCAGTTCGACCTCAAGCGGCCTGCGGTCTCCGAACACCTGCAGATGCTGCGGAAGGTTGGTTTGGTGCGCGAGGAAATCAGCGGCCGTAACCGCATTTACCATCTCGATGCGGGGCCGCTGCTGGCGTTGAAAACCTGGCTGAATCCTTTCGAATCTTACTGGCAACAACGGTTGAGCGATCTGAAAGACACACTAAACGACGAAGCAGAATAGGACACAGACATGACAACAACACTCGGTGCACTCGAATTTGATGAATACCTTCCGCAATCTCCCGCCGCCGTTTGGCAGGCACTAACGACGCCGGAATTGCTGGAAAAATGGTGGGCGCCCAACAACATTCGGGCGGAAGTGGGGCATCGCTTTACGTTTGATATGGGTCGCTGGGGTGTGCAGGAATGCGAGGTGCTGGTGGTCGAGGTTGAGCGACGCCTGTCCTATTCGTTCTCTACCTTCAGCACCCTGACCTGGACGCTGGAAGCGAACGGAACCGGTACCCATCTGCGCCTGGTGCACGACGGTTTCGATCTGGACAGCCCTTTGGGTAAAAGCGCATACGAAGGCATGGGCCAAGGTTGGCCGTCTGTGTTGCAACGCTTGTCAGCCTTGCTGGCCGACCAATAACAACGCAGGGAAATCACTGCATGTTGTGGATGGCTTTTGTATTGGCCGGATTGATGGTGATTCCGCCGGACGCTTTGCGATTTGAATTGATTCGTTCAGTGCGCCAACCGTCATCGTCGTTGTCGCAACTGTTAATGGGGCGACTGGCGGCGACGCTCATCGTCGCCGTGTTAACGGCCGCCCTGGTTCAGTTCTGGGCGGCCTCAAACCTCACCGGCCCATTAATGGTGGTGTTCACCGGCGTATTAACTGCCACCTGGCTGTGGATGCGGTTTTGGATTCGCACCTTTATTGCCGACCCGAACCATCCGCCGCTAAACGCCCGCGCCGGCACCGTGCTGTTATCGACTCTGTTGTCCGCCACTTTGTGGATTGCGGTCTTTACTCAGGCGGCGTTGCTCGTTGCCTGGCTCGGGGCATCGCCAATGCTGTTTATCGGTGTGCTGGTTTGGCCGTTGCTGGATGCGTTGCTGTTGGTTTGGGGTCGAGGTTCAGACCGCGCCGGACGCTGGCTGGTAGAGGAAGGCACGCAAAAACGCTGGGGCAGGATCTTGGGCAGTTTGCTGCTGGCGGTGTCACTGTGGGCAATCTGGGCCGTCCTGGCCCAGGGGTAATTCTTCAATCAATAAAACTCGCCGTCTTCAGCCATGGTGTTGATGACGGTGAGTTGCTTGACGCCATTCTGGGTGCCAAGCAACAACACATCGGCCGGACGCAACGCGAACAAGCCGTTGGTGACCACGCCGGGAATGTTATTGATCTCTTTTTCCAGCGCCACGGCGTCCTGAATGTCGAGATCAAAAACGTCCAGCACCTGATTGCCGTTGTCGGTCACCACGCCTTCGCGATACACCGGATTGCCACCCATTTTTTGCAGCTTGCGAGCGACGACGCTGCGCGCCATCGGAATCACTTCCACTGGCAACGGAAAGGCACCGAGTTTTTGCACGGCCTTGGATTCGTCGGCGATGCAGATGAACGTCTTGGCGACCGAAGCGACAATTTTCTCACGCGTCAAAGCCGCGCCGCCGCCTTTGATCAATTGCAGTTTGCGGTTGGCTTCGTCGGCGCCATCGACGTACACCGTCAGCTTGTCGACTTCATTGAGTTCGAACACATCGATGCCGTGACTGCGCAAGCGCTCGGCACTGACATCGCTGCTGGCAACGGCGCCACGGAAACGTTCTTTAACGCTCGCCAACGCATCGATAAAACAATTGGCGGTAGAGCCGGTGCCGATGCCGATGATGGCGTCGGCTTTTAAATCCGGTTTGATGAAGGCCAGAGCCGCGTCGGCGACTGCCTGTTTCAATGCTTGCTGATCCATATCGGCCTCTCATGTCGGTTGCGCGCATTATAGGCGCTCGGTTGCAAAACAGTATGCCGCAAATCGCCAGGGGCGTGCATTTCCGGGCTGTAGCAAAAACCGTACAATCCCCAGGCGCCTGACGCGCCCCATTCATCCGGACTGTAGGATTCGTTCATGCTCGAACAAACCGTCAAGAAAATCCTCAACGCCAAAGTCTACGATGCCGCCATCGAAACGCCTTTGGAACCCGCTGCCTTTCTCAGCCGCCGGATGAATAACCAGATTTTGATTAAACGCGAAGATTTGCAGTCGGTGTTTTCGTTCAAGTTGCGCGGCGCCTACAACAAGATGACCACGCTGACGCCGGAGCAACTCGCCAACGGCGTCATTTGCGCCTCGGCCGGTAATCACGCTCAGGGCCTCGCCGAAGCCGCGCGTTTAATGAACGTTAAAGCCACCATCGTTATGCCGAAGACAACGCCAGACATCAAAGTCGCCAACGTGCGCGCACGCGGTGGCAAAGTGGTGCTGGTTGGCGATTCGTTCGACGAAGCGCTGGCGCACGCAAAAAAACTCGAAACGGAAAAAGGCCTGACCTTTATTCATCCGTTTGACGACCCGGACATCATTGCCGGGCAGGGCACGGTCGCGCGGGAAATTTTGCATCAACACACTGGCGCGCCGATTGACGCGGTTTTTATTCCAGTCGGCGGCGGCGGTCTGGCCGCTGGCATGGCCGCCTACATCAAATACCTGCAACCGCAGATCAAGGTGATCGCTGTCGAATTCGAAGAAAGCGCCTGTCTGGCGGCGGCCTTTAAAGCGGGCAAACGGGTGACGCTCGATCAGGTCGGCATTTTTGCCGACGGCATCGCCGTGGCGCAGATCGGTCAACATACCTGGAAAATCCTTCGCGAAACCGTCGATGAAGTTATCACCGTGACCTCGGATGAAATCTGCGCGGCGGTAAAAGACATCTTCGACGACACCCGTTCGATCACCGAACCGGCCGGTGCCACCAGCGTTGCCGGCATGAAGAAATTCGTCGCCCGCGAAGGTTGGGAAGGCAAAACGCTGGTGACTATTTCATCGGGCGCCAACACCAATTTCGATCGGCTGCGTTACGTCGCCGAACGCGCCGAAGTGGGCGAACACCGCGAGGCGATTTTGTCGGTCACCATTCCCGAACGCCCTGGCGCGTTCAAGCAATTCATCTCCATCATCGGCAAGCGCGCGGTCACTGAATTCAATTACCGCTACGCCGATGACGCTGAGGCGAAAATTTTCGTTGGTGTGCGCATCAGCAGCAACGAAGAACGTCAGGAATTGGTGCAGGCATTGCGCAATGCCGACCACCCAGTGCTGGATTTAACCGACAACGAAGTCGCCAAATCGCACATCCGCCACATGGTCGGCGGTCACGCGCCCAACATTCAGAACGAACGGTTGTACCGCTTCGAGTTCCCGGAACGGCCGGGCGCTTTGGGTAAATTCCTCAACACCCTGGGCGGTAACTGGAACATTTCGCTGTTCCACTACCGCAACCACGGCGCAGCGTACGGTCGGGTATTGGCCGGCATTCAGGTGCCCGGCAAAGAAATGAAAGACTTCCGCGCCAAGCTGGATGATCTGGGTTATCCGTATTGGGATGAGTCGGATAATCCGGTGTATGGGGTGTTCTTGTCCTGAGGGACAAGAACGGGAGACGCTTGAGTGCTTTGCAGACGGAAGACGCTTGGGTGCTGCGCACCCGGGAGACGGGAGACGCTTTAATACAAAGACCGGCCCGTCGCCGCTATCTGGCGTCTCCCGTCTCCCACTTCCCGCTATACTCCAAAACTCACCCCAAACCTCCACTCCCCAATGTCTCCCGCCGAACAGGAAAAAATAGAACTAGAACATCAGGCGGCGCGATTGTTCATGCGCCACTGGGAGCGCAATCAGGGCGTGCCGATCCGCCACATCTGGCACAACCGACCCGATAAGCCTGATGTCTCCTGCTTTCTCGATGGCGAGCGCCTGGACCTGGAAATCGCCCATCTGTACGGCAGTGAAGTCGAGGCGATGGACATCCTCGGGCGCGATCTCAGCGCCACAACACAACGCGAACTGACCGCCCTGAACGCCAGCGATACCAGTGGCCGCCTGCTGCGCGCCCTGAACCGCATCCTGGCGATCAAAGCCGAGAAAACCTACAACAGCGAACGCGTCTGGCTGGTGATCCGCAACGCCAACCCGCACTGGTCACGCCCGGAAATTGAAGCGCTGCAACACCACATCGAAGTGCCCGCAGGTCATCCGTTCGAGCAAATCTGGATGGTCGCCGACATGCACGCGGACAGCGGCATTGTGCAGCTGTTTCCATAGCTGGAAACGGGAGACGCTTGGGTGCTGCGCACCCGGGAGACGGAAGACGCTTAAACACAAAACCAACCCGTCGCCGCTATCTGGCGTCTCCCGTCTCCCGTTCAGCGTCTTCCGGCACACACGCCCAAAACTGATCCTTTTTTATTCAGCCCAAGCGGTTATAATGCGCGCCCCTAATTTCCCCCTCGGACCCCAGTTGTGATCGAGAACCTGCGTAATATCGCCATCATCGCCCACGTTGACCACGGTAAAACCACTTTGGTCGACAAGCTGTTGCAGCAGTCCGGCACCCTCGGTCGCAAGGACCAGGGCGCTGAGCGCATCATGGATTCCAATGATCAGGAACGTGAGCGCGGTATTACCATTTTGGCGAAAAACACCGCCATTAAATGGCAGGACTATCGCATCAACATCGTCGACACCCCCGGACACGCCGACTTCGGCGGCGAAGTGGAACGGGTACTGTCGATGGTCGATTCCGTTTTGTTGCTGGTTGACGCCGTTGACGGCCCGATGCCGCAAACGCGTTTCGTGACCTCCAAGGCGTTCGAGAAAGGCCTGAACCCCATCGTCGTTATCAACAAGGTTGACCGCCCCGGCGCACGTCCGGACTGGGTGATTGATCAGGTGTTCGATCTGTTCGACCGCCTCGGTGCCACCGACGAGCAACTGGACTTCCCGATCATCTACGCCTCGGCGTTGAACGGTGTTGCCGGTGACGATCCGGACAATCTGGCCGAAGACATGACGCCGCTGTTCGAGATGATCACCCAGCAGGTGAAATCGCCGAACGTCGAGATGGACGGCCCGTTCCAGATGCAGATTTCTGCGCTCGACTACAACTCCTACGTCGGCGTTATCGGTGTTGGCCGCATCAAGCGCGGCAAGCTGAAGACCAACGATCAAGTCGTGGTCGTCGGCCGCGACGGCAGCAAGCGCAAAGGCCGTATTTTGCAGGTTATGGGTTACCACGGCCTCGAGCGCATCGAAGTGCCGGAAGCCGAAGCGGGCGACATCGTCTGTATTACCGGCATCGAAGGGCTGAACATTTCCGACACCCTCTGTGATCCGAACACCCCCGAAGCGTTGCCGCCGCTGACCGTTGACGAGCCGACCGTGAGCATGACCTTTCAGGTCAACGACTCTCCGTTTGCCGGACTGGAAGGCAAGTTCGTCACCTCGCGCAACATCAAAGATCGCCTGGATCAGGAACTGATTGCCAACGTGGCGCTGCGCGTTGAGCAGGGCGACACCGCCGACAAATTCAAAGTCTCTGGCCGTGGCGAACTGCACCTGTCGGTATTGATCGAAAACATGCGCCGCGAAGGTTTTGAGCTGGCCGTGTCGCGTCCGGAAGTGGTTCAGAAAGTCATCGACGGCGTGGTTCAGGAACCGTACGAGCAGGTCGTCATCGACATCGAAGAACAGCACCAAGGCGGTGTCATGGAAGAGCTCGGCCTGCGCCGTGCTGAAATGACCAACATGGAAACCGACGGCAAAGGCCGGGTGAAGCTCGAGTTCATCGTGCCGTCACGCGGCTTGATCGGTTTCCGTGGCCAGTTCCTGACGCTGACCTCCGGCTCCGGCATCATGACGTCCATCTTCGACCACTACGGTCCGGTCAAAGGCGGCAACATGGCGAGCCGTCAGAACGGCGTACTGGTGAGCATGGCAAAGGGCAAAACCCTGGCCTACAGCCTGTACCAGTTGCAGGACCGCGGCCGCTTGCTGCTCGGCCATGGTGAGGAAATCTACGAAGGTCAGATCATCGGCATTCACAGCCGCGACAACGATCTGGTGGTCAACCCGACCAAGGCCAAACAGCTGACCAACATCCGCGCCGCCGGTACCGATGAAGCGCTCACGCTGAGCCCGCCGATTCGCCACACCCTGGAACAGGCGCTGGAATTCATCGAAGACGACGAACTGGTGGAAGTGACGCCGGAATCGATCCGTCTGCGCAAGAAGCTGCTGACTGAGAACGAGCGCAAGCGCGCCGGTCGCAACAAAGGCTGATCCTACCGGGCAAGCAATCATCCGGTTGCTTGCCCGTCTTGCTTAACGCTTTGCTTACCTGCTTTGTTCGCCTGCTCACGGCACGCCTGCGCCAAGCTGAACTACACTGAGTCTGTCTCGTTGTTGTTCGCTTATTGGAAGAGCGCCTGTGCCCAAGTCTCCTCTGGCTCCGTCAAGGAAACGACTGCCGCTGTCACGTCGATTGCTGGTGTGGATCGCCGGCCTGTTTGTCACCCTGGTGTTCATCACCACGGGCTTGCAGCTCAGTCTGGAATATTCGCTGGAAGAAGAGTCCGGCGCGCGACAGATTGCCTACACCCTGGAAGGCAGCCGCGATGTGCTGGCGAACGCACTGTGGAGTTTTGATCCGATTCAGATTCGAGCCTCGGCTGATCTGCTGTACGAACACCCGTTGATCACCGCGGTATTCATCGAATCCGAAGACATTGCGCTGAACGAAGCGCGTGGTCAGCCCGAGCTCTGGTCCGGCAGCAGTCGCGCATTCCCGCTCGACGATTATCCGAACATCCACATCATCAGCGACGGCAAGCTGTTCAATAAACAGCTGCGCTTTTCAATCGATATTCTGTACCGCGCCAACGGTTTCGATTACCCGGTTGGTCGGGTTGTCGCCTATTCCGACGTTGGCACCATCATCGGCGAAAGCTGGCGCAACCTGACCTTCACCGCCGTCAGCGCGCTGCTGTTGTGCATCATTCTGGTCGTCGTCACCGCCGTCTCGGTACGACGCCTGGTCGAGCGTCGGCTGCAAAGCATGCAAGACATCCTCGCCACCATCGAGCCGGAAGACGATGTGTTTCGCGCCCAGTTGCTGCCCGAATGGCTGACCCGCGAAGGCGATGAAATCGGCCTGCTCGCCGAGCGTCTGAACCGGCTGCAAGTGCAGCTTGCCGACCGCTCGTTGCGCATCAAACAGCACCAGCAGAATCTGGAACAACAGATTCAGCAACGCACCCACGAACTGGAAGAAACCCTGGCGCAATTGCGCATCAGCAACGCTCACAAAAACGAATTTCTGGCCAACATGAGCCACGAAATCCGCACGCCGATGAACGGCATCATCGGCATGGCCGAACTGCTGCAAGACAGCACACTGAACCCGACCCAGCACGATTACCTGGCCACCATTCTCAATTCGGCCCAGGCGTTGACCACCATCCTGAACGACATCCTTGATCTGTCGAAAATCGAAGCCGGCAAGCTGGAGCTGGAAGTGGTCGATTTCGACCTGCCGGATCTGATCGACGAAACCCTGGCGTTGTTCATCAAGCCAGCCGAAGACAAAGGGCTGGCGTTGATCGTTGATCTCGACAACGGCCTGCCCACGCGCGTTAACGGCGACCCCAACCGCTTGCGCCAACTGTTGTTGAATCTGCTCGGCAACGCGCTCAAGTTCACCGACCAAGGCCACATACGAGTGCACGTAGGCTGTACTGAGCGGCCGCAGGAAGTGCGTTTTGAAGTCAGCGACACCGGCATCGGCATCGATCCTGATCGGCAAAGCGCTCTGTTCGATGCCTTCTTCCAGGCACACAGCCAGGGCCGTTACGGCGGCACGGGTTTGGGTCTGGCGATCTGTCAGCGGTTGGTTGATCTGATGAACGGTCGCATCGGTTTTTCCAGCCAGCTCGGCCAGGGATCGACCTTCTGGTTTGAACTGCCGTTGAGCGAACACCTCGGTGCAGTCGGTGTGGCCCATCGGCCAACGCAGGAATCGCTGCAACGACCGCTGCGCCCGGCGCATCTGTTGTTGGTGGAAGACAACGTGGTGAACCAGCGGGTTGCCGAAGGCATGCTGCACCATCTGGGCATGACAGTGGAACACGCCTCCAACGGCGAACAGGCGCTGGAACAATTGCAGGCGGGTCATTTCGATCTGGTGCTGATGGATTGCGAAATGCCGATCATGGATGGTTACGAGGCGTCGCGTCGCATTCGTGCTTTGGACGACGAACAGCGGCGCAACACTCCGATCATCGCCTTGTCGGCGCACGCCATGATGGATCACCAACGCCTGGCGTTGCAGGCCGGTATGGACGCCTATCTGACCAAGCCGCTGCGCCGCCAGGCACTGGCCGCCATGCTGGCGCGCTGGCTGCCGGCCGATCAGTCCGGGTAACGCTTCAGTCCGGGTGGCACTTCAGTCCGGATATAGCTGCGACAAATCCGGCGGCCGTTGCGCCGCCTTCACCAGCCGGGCGTGTCGTTTCAGCAACGCCTGCAACAACACCTTTCGTTCCGCCCGCGTCAGCGCCGCCGGCCCGGTTGGGCCATACAGCGTGGCGTTCAGGCGCGCCCACAAACTGGCCGCCGGTTCCGGCAACGCCGCCAATGTCTTGGCCGCATCCAGATCGTGCTGCGCCAGCCAGCGCAAAATGCCCAATCGAAACGGACGCGGCTCGGCTTCGTCCAGCAACGCACCCAGCTTTAACGGCCGCGGTTGCGGCGCTGGTTCAACCTTGACCGGCCTATTTCGACGTCGGCGCAGCCACAACCACAGCAAGGTCGATAACCAACCCAGTCCCAGCGCCGCGCTGAGCCAGGGCCACAACCCCCACGGCAAGCGAATGCTGGTCGATTCGGCGTCGCCGGACGTTGGCGTCGGTTGGAACGCCGGGCTGGCTTCGGGTACCACGGTAATGGTGCGGGCAGGCAATTCGGCGTACGCCAGCTGGTCGCGCTGCAAATCCCACCAGGGCAAACGCACCGCTGGCAGGCGTTGCCGGCCGGCTTCGGTAAACACCAGCGCGGCCAGGTCGCGGCGTTGTGCGTCGGTGAATTCGGGAGCGTTGCGATACAGCCGCCAGACATCGCCGCCCAGCCCCGCCAGCGGATCGGGCAGGCGCGTCGGCGGCAGCCCTTCAACCTCGGTCACTACGGTCCAGTCCTGATGCGCGTGGGCGCTCAGTTCCAGTTGGGCAGGCAGGTTGTCGCTCAAACTGAGCCGTTTGGCGGGCAGCCAGACGGCGTTTTTCGGGTAGCTGTCGGGAATGGGTTTGACGGTCAGCGTCTGCGCCGGATAAACGCGTTCGATCGATTGGCGCTCGCCGTACGGCCCGGCCTGATACTGTCCGACAAAGCGGATCGGTGGCAGTTGCAGCTCGCCCGGGTGATTGGCGGTGAGTCGATAAATCAGCCGGTAGCGCCGTATCTGGCGGCCGTTTTGCACGTCGGTAACGTTGCTTTCGTCCAGCAGTTCGACGTTGAAATCGCCAAAGTCCAGGTCGGCGTAATCGCCTTGCAGGCGCAGTTGATACCACAGATCGATGGTCAGAATGGTCGGCTGACCGATGTAGAGTTCGCGCTCATTCAGCGTCACGTCCAGTTGCACCGCTTCGGCCGGCAGATCGTCACCGCGTTGCAACGGGTCGAGCACTTCAACCAGAATGCGTTCGCTGCGGGCGTTGCCGAAACGGAACGGTGGAATCGCCAGCGTGCCGATGTGACGCGGCCGCAACCACAGATGCCACTCGCGCCAGGCTTCGATCTCGCCGTTGCTGGCGCGGCGCAGGCGTTGCCCCTGGCTTTGTTGTTCGATGTCAAACAGTATCGACAGCGGCGTCAGATCGAGCGCAAAGCGTGCAGTTTCGGAATCGACCCGCACGATCAATTCCAGGCGTTCGTCCTGATACAACCGGCTGCGATCCACTTCCGCTTCAACCGCCGCCCAGACCGGCGCGGTCGCCACCAAAGCCAGCAACAAAAACGCGAGTCTCACCACAGCGTCGCCCCCGCATCGTCCACCGGCGCCTGCCGGTATTCCTGTTGCAGACGCCGCTCCAGCAGATTGCCACGCGGCGGCGGAATCCGGTTCAGCAATTGATCCAGCCGCGCGTTCTGAATGCGTTGTTCGGCGCTGGCTTCATCGTCCTCGGTGCGTTGTTCGGCCGGCTCGTTTGGGTCCAGATGCAGTGAATCCGGTGTTGGCTGACGCTCAGCACTTTGCGGTTGCGAGTCCTGTTCGGTGTTTTGCTGCGCCAGAAAATCGGCCACCAACTGACGGTTGTACTGCGCCGCCGGATGCTCGCCCAGTGCCAATGCCTGATCGTACGCCGCCAGCGCCGCTTCCAGTTCGCCCAGGTTGACCAGGGCGTTGCCGCGATTGTAGTGATCGTCGGCGCGGTTCGACTGCGACCAGGCGTCGGCCGCGGTGGCGTAATCGCCAGCATCAAACGCCAATTGTCCGAGCAATTCCGGTCGTTGTGTCAGTGCGCGGCTGCGTGCGATGTCGCCGTTTCGCCAGGCGTCGTAGGCGCGCTGTTCGGCGTTGTGCCACCAGGGTTCGGCCGCCATTGCCGGTGTCGGTTGTCCAGTCAAAACGACCAGCAACGGCACGGCAAACACCAGTCCGCGTCGATACCAGGGCAGCAATAACAACAGCGCCGGCAACAACAGCCAGGGGCCGAGATCGGTCAGTGACGCCCCGGAAGATCGGACGCTGCGACGCGCGTTCAGCCACTCGCTCTGCGGTTGGCTGCCCAGGCCCAGCAAGGTGGCGTCGAGGCGTTTGGCGGCTTGTTCGAAGGCATCGCGGTCGAGGTTGGCGACCACCATGCGGTCGGCGTCGGTGACGAATCCATCGCCGTTGGGCAATGGAATCGGGCCGCCGTTTTCGGTGCCGACCGGCATGATCCAGGTGTGGCCGCTGTTGTTCGCGGTGTCGATGTCGGCCAGTCGTTCGCTGGCCGGATCGTCGGTCAGCCACAACCGATGCAGCGGCGCGCCGGCCAGTTGCGATTGTTTTTGCGCCAGCAACTGAAACGCCAGTTCCGGCCGGTTGCCGTAGCGCGGCATTTCGAAGGGATCGAGTTGTTCCAGTTGCAGCGCCAGCGTTTGGGCGTCTTCGGTGAGTGGCATCAGCCAATGCGCCGAGGCGGAATAGACGATAACGGCGGTGCGCTCGAACAGACCCGAATCGGCCCAGTCGAAGACCACGCGGCGGGCACGTTCGAGCCGGCTCGGCACCAGATCTTCGGCGGCCATCGACAGACTGACGTCGAGCAACACCACCAGATTGCCGTGGCTGAGACGGGTGCTGGTCGCCTGGCTTTGCGCTGGTCCGGCCAGTGCGACGATGATCAACACACCCGCCAGACCGAGCAGCCAGTGCTGAACGATGGGGTCGCGGCCCGGTTCGTGATCCAGCGCTTGCAGCAATTGCGGTTGAATCAGCCGGCTCCAGGCGGCACTGCGCTCGCGTCGGCGCGTCCACCACCAGCCAATGAGCCAGGGCAGCAATAACAGCAACAGCCAGGGGCGCAACAGCGTCATACCGGCCTCCGCGCCAGTGCCAGCCAGCGGCCCAGACTCAACACCAACAGCGCCACCAATGCCGGTAACCAGAACCAGTCGCGCGCCTGGCGGGCGTTCAGACTGCGCTGCGGGCTGGGTTCGAGCGCGTCCAATTGTCGATAGACTTCGGCCAGTTCCTCGGTTGAACGGGCGCGGAAATATTGGCCGCCGGTCCGTTCGGCGATCTCTTTCAGCGTGGCTTCATCGACGGTGCTGCCACTCATGCTGAACACGCCCAGCCGGGGTTCAGCGCCAAAACCGATGCTGTGCACACGCACGCCGCTGGCTTCGGCCGCTTCGGCGCCCTGTTGTGGCGACAACTCGCCAGCGGTGTTTTCACCGTCCGATAACAGAATGATCACAGCGTCGCTGGCTTGCACTTCGTGCAACCGCTGCACCGCCATCGCCAGGCCATCGCCAATGGCGGTGCTGTTGCCGGCCATGCCCGGCTGCAAGGTGCGCAGTACGCCTTCGACCGCTTCGACGTCCGGCGTCAGCGGCGCTTGCAGCGCGGCGAAATCACCAAACACCACCAGACCCAGGGCATCGCCCCGGCGCTGGCGCACAAAATCGCCGACCACCGCCTGCACCGCCTGATAACGGCTCAACGGACGGCCCTGCCATTCCATATCGGCCTCGGCCATGCTCAGCGACAAATCGACCACCAGCATGATGTTGCGCCCAGGCTGGGTGGGAATCAGCGGCGGGCCGAGGGTTTGTGGCCGCGCCAACGCGACGATCAACAACAGCCAGACCAGCCACAGCCAGAACCCGAGCCGACCGGAACGCGCCGGTTCGCGCGAATCGCTGGCCGCCAGCCAACTGTGCACCAGCGGATGACGCAGCCGGTCGGCACTGACGCGCGCCGGCAACCGCCACCAGATCAGCCAGGGCAACGGCAGCGCCAGCAGCGCCCAGGGCCAGGCCAGACTCACGCGCACCACCGTCGGATCAGCCGACGCACGTCGCGCCAGTTCACGCGCTCGGCGCGGCGGCGGTAATGCGCGTTTACCCAGGCGGGCGGCTGTTGCTGACCGAGTGTCTGAGCCACGGCCTGAGCGAACTCGGCCGCACTCAACCGTCGCACTTCGGCGCCACCGGCGTTGCGCAGTAAGGCGTGAAGTTGGCGCAGTCGGCGTTGCGCCGATTGCCGTTTCACCTGCCGCAGTGCGCGCAGATAACGGCGACGACGGGCGGTTTTGCGGCGATAAAACCACCCCGCCAATAACGTCAGCAACAGACTCAGCGCCAGCGCCCACACCGGCCAGGCGGGCGGCCAGAGCGACGGCGCGGCTGGCGGTGCATTGGCGAGCAATTGTGCGGTCAACACACTCAGGTCGGCAGCGGCCATTGGCGCACCTCCGACCAATCGAATGTTTGAGTGCCCGTGGGCCGCCAGCGTGCGTCGCGGCGGTTGGCCCATTGCTGCCAGTCTGCCTGGCGGTCGGCAAAGGCCTGGCGGTGATGATGGCGCACCCGGGCGGCGTCGGTCGGCAGCCGGGTATCGCCCCGGTTGCCGCGCACCGACAGCGTGCCGACCGGCGGCAACTCGGCTTCGACGGCATCGACCGGTTGCAGCAACGTCAAACCATGCAGGCGTTGCAGCGGCAGGGCGCTGTCGAGCGTCGCTGGCGTCCAGTGCGACAAGTCCGACAGCAGCCAGAGATTGGGCCGGCCGGCCAATGCCGCCTGAATCGCACCGAGCCGGGGCGCTTCGGTGCCAGTCACATACCGCTGCGCCAACAAGTGATGCGCCTGCGCCAGTTGCTGGCACGCCGCCGCGACATCGGCCGGACGCCGCAGATGCAGCCACAGTTCGATGCCCGGCCCGGTCACCAGCAAGCGCACGCTCTGTTTCAGCCCGACTAAACGCCACCCCAGAAACGCCGCCCAATGGCTGGCGACGACCGACTTGAAGACCGTCTGGCTGCCGAAATACAAGCTGGCGCTGAGGTCGAGCCAGATCAGTTGCGGTTGCCGACGTTCGGCTTCGAATACTCGCAGGTAGGGTTCGTTGCGGCGGGCGGTGACGCGCCAGTCGATGCGGCGAACGTCGTCGCCACTTTGGTAGGCGCGCAGTTCGGCGAACTCGCGGCTTTGGCCGCGCTGGCGGCTGCGCTGTTCACCCTCGGGAAGTTGCGCCGGGCGGCGCTGGGGAATGCGACTGAGGTCGCCGGCGATCAGGCGCAGCGCCAGCAAATCTTCCAGTCGGACCTCGGTGCCCGTTGGCAGCAGGGCCGGCGGCATCAGGGCACCGCCACGCTGTCCAGCAGATGATCGACCACGGCAGCGGCGGTCCAGCCTTCGGCTTGACCAGACAGTGACAGCACCAGTCGATGCTCCAGCACCCGATGCGCCAGCCGCTTCACCTGATCGGGCGTGACGAAATCCTCGCCTTCGAGCCAGGCCAGCGCCCGCGAGCAGCGTTCCAACGCCAAAGTGGCGCGCGGCGAGGCACCGAAATCGATGACGTCTGCCAAGCGACCGCTGTAATAAGCGGGGCGGCGACTGGCGTCGATCAGATGGACGATGTAATCGCTCACCGCTTCGGCGACATAAACATCGTTCAGGGCGCGTCGGGCGGCGAGCAAGTCGTTCAGACTGGCGAGTGTTTCGGTGTCGGTATCGGCCCGGGCTTCGCGGCGGCGCGCCAGTTCCAATACCTGACGCTCGGTGGCGGCGTCCGGGTAATCCAGCCGCACGCGCATCAGAAAGCGGTCGAGTTGCGCTTCCGGCAAGGCGTAAGTGCCTTCGTGTTCGATCGGGTTTTGCGTCGCCATCACCAAAAACGGATCGGGCAAGGCGTAGGTTTTACCGCCGACGGTCACCTGCCGTTCCGACATGGCTTCGAGCAACGCCGACTGCACCTTGGCCGGTGCCCGGTTGATTTCGTCGGCCAACACCAGATTGGCGAACACCGGGCCGGGCTGAAACTCAAAGCTTTGGGTTTGGGCGCGGTAGATGTCGGAACCGGTGACATCGGCGGGCAATAAATCGGGGGTGAACTGGATGCGCTGAAAATCGCCATCGATAGCCGCCGCCAACGCCTTGATGGCGGTGGTTTTGGCTAAGCCGGGTGCGCCTTCGACCAATAAATGGCCGTCGGCCAGCAACGCCAGCATCAGCGATTCAATCAGCTCCGGCTGACCCAAAATGCGTGTCTGCAGCGCGGCGCGCAGCCTGGACAAGGATCGTTCGGTGGTCATAAACCAACCCGCCAATAAAGTCTGGATCGATTCTAGAGCTTGTCGGCAGTCGTGCAAGCACTGTCTGGCGGCGTTCGAAATAGGCGCGTTTGCGCCCCTATGGAACGCACCATTCGAGCGGCCGGTTCGGGCATTCGCCACGGCATCGGTTATGCTGGCGCTCCGCCCATCCACACCCTGTTGCCATGACTGCACCCACACCGGCCAGCGCCCAATCCCGCTGGCGTTTTTTAGTGGCCGGTTGGACGCTGATGAGCGTCATTCTGTGCGCCATCGCTGCCTCCCTGTTTGCGGCCTGGCCGTCCTGGACCGCCGGCGCTTTGGTCTGGTGTTCCGCTATCCTGTTGCTTGGCAGCCTGAAAGGGCCGCAACGCTGGCAGGTGCGCGCCATGTTTGGATTGGGTGTTCTGGGTCTGGTCATCGGGTTAGTACGCGGCGCCGACTGGCTGTATTTACGCCAGGCACTGAACGCCAACCAGACCGTGATTGCGATGTTGATGGGCGTCAGCTTTCTGCGTCTGGTCAACGGCACCACGACCGGCACCAGCGACGACCGCCCCACCGGCACCCGCGCTTTGATTCGCACCCTGCTCGGCGGCCACCTGATCGGCTCGGTCATCAATATGTCGACCATCACCATTCTTGGCGACCGGCTGTCTAAAAATGGCAAGCTGCAACCGCTGCAAGCGCTGGTGATTTTGCGTGGCTTCAGCGCAGCGGCGTTCTGGTCGCCATTCTTTGCCGCCATGGGTATCGCCTTAATCAGCGCGCCCGGTGCGCAACTGGCGACGCTGGTGACCATCGGTCTGCCAGCGGCCATCGCCGCGTTGACGTTCACCATCATCCAGATTCGCCGCCACCCGGACGCCGCCCAATCCGTCGGCTACCCGATGCATCTCGGTTCACTGTGGCTGCCGACCTTGCTCGCCGTTCTGGTGATGGTGGCGCATCACCGCTGGCCGAATGTCTCGGTACTGACGTTGGTAACGCTGATTTCGGTCGTCTTCGCGCCGCTTTGGGTGACGCTGCGCCAGGGCCGCGCAGGCGCCAGCGCCACGCTCAATCACATCCAGCAAAACCTGCCCAAACTCGGTGGCGAAGTGTCGTTGTTTTTGGCCGCAGCGGTGATGGCGGCAGGCGTCGCTGCGCTGCTGGCGTCGTTCAATGTTGAAGTGCAGTTCGAGCAATTCGGTGCCAACCAGGCGTTTATTGTGCTGGTCATCATGATCGGCCTGGCGATGATCGGCATGCACCCGGTAACCACGGTCGCACTGGCGGGCAGTCTGCTGATGCCGGCAATCAACGATCCGAATCTGCTCGGTCTGGTGTTTCTGATGAGCTGGTCGCTGGGCGTGGCGCTGTCGCCGTTTTCCGGCATTCAGCTGGCGCTGCAATCGCGCTATGGCGTTTCGGCACGCGCGCTGTTGCGGCTGAACCGCTGGTACGCGCCGACGGTGTTGGTGATCGATTTTATCGCCCTGCACGCCTACCAATACTGGCTCGCCTGAATGCCGAATTCGCATTCAGGTTGTACACTGCCGTCCAGGCAAATCCCGGTGCTGCGGCACTGACTTCTCAAAAGAATCTCCAAGAAAAGGAAGCCTCCAATGAAACTGAGCACCGACCGCATTCTGACCACCCACGTCGGCAGCCTGCCGCGTTCCCAAGCCGTGGTGGATGTCTTGATGGCACGCGAACACGGCACCGAAACCGATCCGAAACAGTTTGAAGCCGTGGTATCTGAGGCCGTACGCGAAGTGGTGAAACTTCAGGCCGACGCCGGTATCGACGTGATCAGCGACGGCGAGCTGAGCAAGATCGGCTACGCCACCTACATCAAAGACCGCCTCACCGGTTTCGACGGCCACCAGCCGCGCAAAGTCGCACTGGACCTCGCCGACTACCCGGAATATCAGGAAAAGATGGCGCTGGTCGCCGGCAAGCAAAGTTTCAAACGGCTGTGCTGCACCGGCCCGGTGGAAGTCTCCACCACCGAGCCGCTGAATTTCGATCTGAAGAATTTCAAAAGCGCAGTTGATGGCGCGAACGTCACCGACGCCTTTATGAACGCCGCTTCGCCGGGCGTGGTGTCGGCGTTCCAGCCGAACCAGTATTACCCCAGCATCGCCGAGTATCTGGAAGCCATCAGCAAGGCGATGCAGCCGGAATACGAAGCCATTGTCGATGCGGGATTTGTGCTGCAACTGGACTGCCCGGATTTGGCGATGGCGCGCCACACCGGCTTCCAGGATTTAACCGAAGCCGAATTCCTGGCTCAGGCCGAGTTGCAGGTCGAAGCGCTGAACGCCGCGCTGGTGAACATTCCGGCGGAAAAACTGCGTATGCACGTGTGCTGGGGCAACTACGAAGGCCCACACACTTACGACATCGACTTGCGCAAAATCATGAACGTGATTTTAAAAGCCAAACCGTCGGCGATTCTGTTCGAAGCCTCGAACCCACGCCACGCGCACGAATGGCAAATCTGGAAAGAAACCAAATTACCGGACAACAAAATTCTGGTGCCAGGTGTGATCGATTCCACCTCCAACTACGTTGAACACCCGGAACTGATCGCCCAGCGCATTCAGCAATTCACCGACATTGTGGGCCGCGAACGCGTGATGGCCGGCACCGACTGCGGCTTCGCCACGTTCGCGGGCGTTGGCAAAGTCGATTCCAAAATCGTCTGGAAAAAACTGGCGTCACTGGCCGAGGGCGCGGCGCTGGCGAGCAAGAAATTGTTCTGATTTTGCCAAGCTAAGCGCCGGCTCAATCGGCCGGCGCTTCCTCTCGATCAAACCGACCGTAATCGCGCAACACCTGCGCCACCCGCAAACGATAATCCGTAAAAATCTCCGTCCTTCCGGCGGCCTGCGCCTGGCGATGATCGCTCTGTTCGCGCCACAGTCGCACCGCCGTTTCGTCCTGCCAGAACGACAACGACAACAACTTGGTCGGCTTGGTCAGACTCTGAAACCGCTCGATGGAAATAAAGCCCGGCTGATTGATCAGCTGCGCCCGCAACCGTTCTGCTGCCGCCAGATAATCGTCCTGGCGGCCTGCGTTGGGCAGCGCTTCGAAAATCACCGCGATCATGGCTGCGCCTCCGTTAGCCAATCGCAGCTTTCCGGTACCGGCGTTAAAAAGGTCCGCCGTTCTTCGAGAATAAAACCCTCGCGTTGGGCGAACTCGAAATTAGCACGACCGGCGGCGTCATTGCGCAAGCGCACCCGATACGCTTCGTACTCAGCCAGACTGGCAAAACTGATCAACCCCCAGGCCTGATAATTAGTGCCTTCCCAAGGCAGAAAATAACCCAGTAACTGGCCGCCGCAGGCGGGAATAATCTCGCCCCAACGGCGTGCGTATTCAGCGAACTGCTCGCGCTGGCTTGGATCAATGCGATACTCGATAAAACAGGTGATGGTCATGGCTGGACTCCGGTTCAATGGAGTCGGCAGCCTAAGCGGCGCGTTACGGCCTCGCTTCGATGGGCATCGAAGTGTCGGCAATCGAGGTGTTGCAGACTGTCACCACCGGCTCTTCACAGGACCACGCCATGCAACCGGACATCGCTCAACTGGCCGCCGAACTCGGCGATCCCAGCCGCGCTCAGATGCTGACCGCCTTGCTCGGAGGCCAAGCGCTGACCGCCACCGAACTCGCGCTCTGCGCCGACATCAGCCCGTCCACCGCCAGCAGCCATTTGGCGCGGTTACAGCGCAGTGGCCTGATTCAATTGCGTAAGCAGGGGCGACATCGGTATTTCGAATTGAACGGTGCGCCGGTGGCGGAATTGCTGGAGCGGTTGTTTGGTTTATCTGCCGCTCAGGCACCGACGATTGCGACCGGGCCGGACGACATCGCCTTACGCCGGGCACGTGTCTGTTACGACCACCTGGCCGGGCAATTGGGCGTGCAATTGCACGACGGACTTTGCGCTCAAGGGTTGATCGACAGTTACGCCGACCAATGCCAGCTCACCGATGCCGGCCAGGCGCAATTCGCGCAGTGGGGATTTGTCGCCCAGCGCAGCCGACGGCCGCTGTGTCGCGCCTGCCTCGACTGGAGCGAACGCCGCAGCCACTTAGCCGGTCAGGTGGGGCAATGGATTCTTGAGGAGGTGTTGCGGCGAGGTTGGGCGCGGCGCGATCCGCAATCGCGCAGCCTGTTGTTCAGCCCGGCCGGTGAACGCGCTTTTCGTCAGCGTTTTGGTGTGCTGGCCGAAGCGGTCAGCTTGTCGGCTTAACGTTCAAACAAGCCGGCGAAATCGGCAAAGCCTTTGGCTTCAATCGGGTTACCAAACGGGTCGTAGAAAAACAGCGTGTGCTGTTCGCCCGGCTGGCCGGCGTAGCGTTTGGTCGGTGGAATCACGAAGTCGGTGCCGGCCTGTTGCAATCGATCCGCCAGCGCTTGCCAGTCGGCGAGTGGCAGTATCACGCCGAAATGCGGCATTGGCACCGCAACGCCGTCGACCTGGCCGGTGTTGCGCGTGGTCCAGACCTCACCCAAGTGCAGCGATAACTGATGACCGTAGAGTTCGAAATCGACCCAGGTGTCGGTCGAGCGACCTTCCACACAGCCGAGCACGCCGCCGTAGAAACGGCGCGCTTCGTCCAGATCAGTCACGTTAAAAGCCAGATGAAACAGTGCCGGCATGGTTAAAACCCTAACCGCCGCTCAGCGCCAGTTGAACCAGATAGGTTGTGTAGGCCAGGTAGATCAGCAACAGAAACGCGCCTTCAAACCGATTGATGCGCCCTTGCCGCTGACGCATGCCGATGCCCATGATCAGCAACAACACCGTCAGTGCAGACATCAACACCCAGTCGCGGCTCAATACCGCCGGGTCGGTCTGCATCGGGCTGATGGTGGACGCCAGTCCGACCACGGCCAGGGTGTTGAACAAGCCAGAACCAATGACGTTGCCCAGTGCCAGGTCATGCTGCTTCTTGCGGATCGCTGCCAATGACGACGCCAGTTCTGGCAGCGAGGTGCCGATGGCAACGACGGTCAGACCAATGATCAGATCACTGACGCCCAGGCTGGAGGCGATGTCCACCGCGCCCCACACTAACGCGCGTGAACTCAACACCAAGCCGATCAAACCAACGATCAGCCAGAGGATGGATGCCCGCAGCGTCATCTCATGGCTGTCCAATTGCTCGCTGTATTCGGCTTCCAGCGCATCGCCCGGCTGCCGACCCTGCAAAATCGACCAGCCCATGGTGCCGGCAAAGACGACCAGCAACAGGAAGCCATCGAGGCGCGACAGTTCGTGGTCGAGCAATTGCCAGCCGGCAAACAGCGTGACCGCCAGCAGAATCGGCAATTCGCGGCGCACAATGGCCGACTGCACCTGTATCGGCGCAATCACCGCCACCAGACCGACCACCAGACCGATGTTGGTGATGTTGGAGCCGTAAGCGTTACCCAATGCCAGGCCCGGGTTGCCATCGGACGCGGCAATCACCGACACCACCAGTTCCGGTGCCGAGGTGCCAAAACCGACGATCAACATACCGATCAGCAGCGGTGACATGCCCGCGTATCGGGCTGTGCTTGCAGCGCCATCGACAAAGCGATCTGCACTCCACACCAGCACCACCAAACCGCCGATCACGGCCAACCAGGCTAACCACATAACGCCTTGCTCCGGAAAAATTGAGGCCGTATTAAGCCAGAGGCCAGCGCCGATGAACAGACGAAGGGCGGCTGAACGCCGCCCTTTTACTGAGTCAGAAAAACCGGCTTGCGAGTGCCGTTTAAGACGGCTCGTCCGGGTCGTCCTGCCACAACGCATCGATGTTGCTGAGCGCCTCGCCGGTGCCGTTGGAAATGCGGAACAGGCCGTCCTGAAGACTGCTTACCAGCGCGTAGCGGTCGCCATCGTGAAACAACCGATACTGGCCGGCGTCGCCGAAATCGACCGTTAACACCGGGTCGGTGGCGGTCAGGCTGTCGGCATCGTCGCCGTCAATCAGGTTGCTGACGATGACGCTGTGCCAGCGCTCCAGCCAGTCCTGCCAGTGCGCCGGGTTCGGGTTGGCGACGCTGCCGTCGGTCACCCAGCCGTCGTCGGTCTGGTACAGCTCGATGTCGTTCAGCGTCGCCTGGCTGAGCGTACTCGGCTCGATCTGCAACAGCCGATTGTCCAGCCAATGGTCGCCGTCGGCATCCAGTTGATTGGCTTCCAGATCGATGGCGTAGACGGCGTTGTCGTCGGCGCGGCGCACGTGCAACTGCTGATAACTGGGCGAGGTGCCGAAGTAGAGCGTCTGCTCGCCATCGTCGGTGACCAGCGTCAGCTGGCGCCGGAAGTTATCGTCGGCGGTTTCAAAACGCTTGGCCGCCGAGCCGCTGTGCGCCACCGGCCAGCTCAACTGGGCGTCGAACAGGCCATCGAGCAGGGTGTCCACGCGTGCCGTCGAGGCGGGAATCACCACGCCGTTTACGATGAACTGCCAGCCATCGTCATGGCGATTGAGGGTGATGTTGCTGGCGTCATCGCCGCTGTGGTCGGTGATCCGCAGTTCCTGAATCGCCTCACGCGAGCCGGTGAGCAGCGGTTTGCTGTCGGCACCGCTCGGCCGCAACCAGACGCCACTAACCACGGCGACAACCAGCACCAGTTGGATTGCCAGCGCGGCCAGCAACCAACGATTGAATTTATTCAACATCACGACCTCCATCGACCCATTGCGCCAGTTGGTGCAGCCGTTGCCGGCGACGCCAGCGCTGCACACCGATCATCACCAACAACACCAGCAGCACAGCCGCATAAGTGCCGTATTCCCAGACGCGCTGTCCGGTTGGCGTCAGGCTCGGCAGGGTGCGGTTGAAACGGTTGCCGGAACGGATGGTCATCAGGCCGCTGTCGTCGAGCGACCATTCCGCCAGGTTGGACAGCAGCGGCAGTTGCCCGCTGTCGTCGGCACCGCTGGCGGCGCTTGCCAGTTGCAAGGTGGTGTCGCTGGCAAAATCGTTGGAACCGATGACGATCAAGCGCGCTGATTCCGGCGAGCGCTCGATGACTGCACTCAGCGTCGGGCTGGCGGCGGCATCGCTGTCGTCGCTGTCGCTTTCCGCTTTATCCAGCAACGGCGATGGCTGACCGGCGAAGTAAGACGGCATACGGCCGCTCAACGCCAGTACCAACGTCTGACGGCCGTTGTCGTCGCCCGGCGGGAAATTCGCCTGGCCGTCGGCGCTCAAGGTTGGCATCACCTGAGCGGCGGAGCCGAGCCACGACTGCGGCGAACTCTGCGCCAGGGTGGTGAGCGTCGGTGCGTCGTCGGACTGCGATGTCTCGTAGCTCAGCGCGGACGCCCAGGGCACCGTCAAGCGCGGCAGGCTGGTGGTGGCCGGCTGCTCGCTGTTCAGGCCATCGGCGCGGATATCGACGAAGTAGGGGTAGTCCAGCATCCGGTAATCCTGGAAGCGCAAGCCACCGGCCTGACGCACCACCGGCACCGGGAAGGCAGCGTTTTGCGGGTCCATCACCAGATCGTCGCTGAGCGATATACCCAGTCCCGCCAGCCAGTCGTCCAGCCCTGAATTCATCGGCACGGCGCTTAAATCCTGCCGCGTCAGTTGGATGTCCTGACTGCCGGTGGTCAGCACCACCCGGCCGCCGCGCATCAGGTATTGGTCGAGCGCGAAGACGGCGCTGCTGTCCAGATTCTCCGGCGCCATCACCAGCAGTAGATCAATCGCCGCCGGCACCTGGCCGCTGCTCAGATCGACCGTGCGCACCGCGTAGCTGTCCGACAGCCACTGACGCAGCGTCGAGAAGCGACGGCTGGCCGGTTGCGGCCCCATTGGCGAATCAACGGTGCCGGGCGTGACCAGACCGACGGTGGCGTTCAGGCCATCAACAAAACGCTTCAAGCCGGTGTCGAGGCTGTCGCGCAGCGCCGTTTCGGTCAGGTCGGCCGGCAACGGCAGCGCCAGGTTCTGATCGTCGGTAGACAGCATCAGATAGAAATAGAACGGACTGGGGCTGAGCAGCCCGGCCACCATCGGCTGAAAGCCGTAATCGCGCGCCAGTTGCTCGGCTAATTGGCCGTCGCCGGCTTGCGGGTCTTGAATGCGCCAGTCGAACTGGCCGTTGGCGTCGGCCTTGATGGCGTTTGCGGTGTCGGTCAGTGTCTGGCGGAACTCGACCAGACTGTCCGGCAGTTGGACGTCGGGCGAGACGTAGGCGGTCAAGGTGACCGGCTGATCGAGCAGCGCGTACAGATCGCCACCGGCGCGGTATTGCTCGGCCACCGAGCGAATCGCCTTGGTCAGGTCGTACTCGGGGTTGCGCAATTGCACGTCGATGTCGCCCTGCGGCGTCTGGCGTACCTCGATCAAATCCTGGAAGTTGAGCACCTTATCTTCGTCGCCGTACTGCACGCGGATGTCGAAATAGGAACTGACCACCGACGATTGATAACGGTCGGCGACGCGGAATGGTGTCGGCTGAATGCCGTAGTTATCGTTGATGCGTTTTTCCACGTCCGGGTGTGCAGTCGGGTCGACAAACTCAACCTGCACCTGGCCGTGGCCCAGGGTTTCGTATTCGCGCATCAGGTCTTTCAACTGCGGAATCAGCGGCGCCAGCAAGGGGTGCGTGCGGTCGCTGAAATAGCCGTGCAGCACCAGCGGTTCCTGCAATTGCGCCAATGTCTGACGCGTCACTGGCGACACCGAATACAGCTGGCCGGCGGTGGTGTCGGCGCGCAGTGCCGTGACCGGTTGCAACCAGAGGTTGGCGATCAGCAGGTTGGCGACGACCAAGGCCACGCCCGCACGCCAGCGCTGATGCAGCGGCCGGCGCGTGCGGTTGTCCCAACGCACCTGCTCCAGGCTGTAGACGTTGAACGCCAGGAAAGCGAGCGACAGGCTGAGGTAGTAGTACAGATCGCGCACATCGAGAATGCCGCGGGTGATGGCATCGAAACGCGAACCGCTGCCGATCAGCGCGAACACCGAGGCGACATCGCTGGGCAACAACCGGGTCAACAACGGATGGCCGATCAACCAGAAAACGCCAGCCACGGCGACGGTAACCAACAGGCTGATCAGGGCGTTGTCGGTGCGCGAACTGACCGCCAGACCAATCGACAAATACAAAGCACCCAGCAACAGCGTCGCCAGATAACCGGCCCAGACCGGGCCCCAGTCGAGATCGCCCACCAAGCCGACCATAAACGGAATCGGCAACGTCAAAACCAAGGCCAGCGCCAGCAAGATCCAGCCGGCGAGGAACTTACCGAGCACAAAGCTGATGCTGCGCACCGGCAATGTCAGCACGTGTTCCAGCGTGCCGCTGCGTCGCTCTTCACTCCAGGAACGCATGGTCAGCGCTGCGGCCAGGAAGATCAGCATCACCGGCATCCAGTCGAACAACGGCCGCACATCGGCGATGTTGCGGGCGAAAAAGGCATCGACCCAGAACACCATAAAGACCGAGATCAGCGCGAAGGCCGCCAAAAACAGATACGCCAGCGGCGAGGCAAAGTGGATGCTGAGTTCTTTGCGCGCCACTTCCAGACTGTGTTTAAGCCACATGAGCGGTCTCCTTTTGCGCATTGCGGCCAGCAAAGAACAGCCGCTCCAGATCCTGCTGTTCGCTGTGCAGGCCGTACAGATCGACACCGGCCTGCACCAATCGCCGGCTGACTTCGGCCGCCAGCGCATCGCGTTCGGTGGCCTCGTTCAGCGTCAGCGACAAACGCTCACCAGAGACCTCGATGCGGGCAATACCCGCCAATCCCGATAACTGCGCCCTCGCCCGCTCAACATCGGCGCAACGCACATCGAGCCGGCGTTGTTCGCTCAGTTGCGCCAGCGACGCATCCAGCGTCAGTTGCCCCTGTTGCACCATCAGCACCCGGTCACAGACCGCCTGCACTTCCTGCATGATGTGCGTCGACAGAATCACCGTGGCGGTTTTGCCCAGGCGCTGAATCAGCTCGCGCATGTGCTGCGTCTGCTCCGGGTCGAGGCCGTTGGTGGGTTCGTCGAGCACCACCAGGCGCGGCTCGGTCAGCAACGCCTGCGCCACGCCGACGCGCTGCTTGTATCCGCGTGACAACGTTTGGATACGACTGAACAGCTTGGGCTCCAATTGAGTATCGGCGACCACACGACGCACCGCCTGACGGCGCGCCTCGACCGTCTGCAAGCCGCGCAGGGCGGCGCAGTAGTCGAGGTATTCGATCAGTGTCATCTCGGGGTAAACGGGCAATTGCTCTGGCAGATAACCGATGGCGCTGTGCAGCGCCAGAGCGTGGGTTTGCAGGTCTTGGCCGTCCCAGAAAATACGGCCGGAGGAAGGTTCAAGTGCGCCGGTGATCATGCGCATGATGGTGGTTTTTCCGGCCCCGTTATGGCCGAGCAAGCCGATGATCTGGCCGCTATCCACCCGAAAACTAACGTCGTCCACCGCGATAACATCACCAAAACGGCGGCTGACGCTCTGACATTCGAGCATCTCACACTCCCGGAAATTTACAGTTGAATTGGGGTGTCAGTCGGGGCCGAGGAACGACCCCCGACGTCTGCGGACGCAGACGTGACGGACGTCGCTGTTTTAAAAAGCGCGCTGACAAAGTTCAAGCCGGCCTGGCGCGGTCTTACGCATCGCCACCGATCCCTTTGCACAGCGCTGACACTCGGGTTCAGCCGTTGTTCAAAATTCGCTCAGTCGTCGAGCCATTCCAGCAGCGGCCAGGTTTGCCGACGGTCGAACTGGCGTGCCTGGCCGTCGCGCAGAAAACGAATCTGCAAGCGGTCACCATCGTCGCTGAGCAATTGACCGGCACCGAACTTGGGATGGCGCAGACGGCGACCCAAGGCGGTGGAATTAGTGGGTGTGGTGCGTTCCCAATGCACCGTCAGTTGGCGGCCCTGAGCGGCGAGATAACGCGATACGACATCGGCGTTCATCGAATCGGGCAGCGTTACTTCTGTAACGCCAGCGTCGAGAGCGTCGGCCAGCAGGCGACAGCCGTCCCAACTGAGGTCGCGCCAGAACGGGCTGTCGGGGGTGTCTTGCCGGTTCAGCGGCGTCAGCAGCACGGCTTCGTCGCGGGCGCGGGTTAAGGCGACGTAGAGCAGGCGGCGTTCGCTGTCTTCGTTGGCCGGCCGGCTTAAATCGCCTTCGGGGTGGTAGGGGTAAAAACGGGCGTTCAGTTCCGGTATCAGCACGCACGGCCATTCGCGGCCTTTGGCTTTGTGGATCGAGGTCAGCGTCACACCGTTCTGACCGCCGGCGCGGCGTTGCGCTTGCAGTGCGCGCAGTTGGTCGGCGGCTTCGGCGGCACTCCAGCGCTGGGCGGCGATGAAATCGACAAAGGCGGTGACAGTCGCGACCTGATCGTCCACTTGCTGGGCGGAAAAGGCGTTGTCGCGCAGGGCGTTCAAGTAGTCGGTGCCGATCAGCCAGCCGCTGACCAGTTCGGTGGCGCTGCTCTGGCTGGCTTCGGCTTTTTGCATCAGCCGTGCGCGTTCGAGCAATTGGTCGGCCTGAAAACCGGCCAGATTGTCGGGCAGGGCGTTGCGGAAATGCCGCGCGGTGTCGCTGGCAACGCCGGCCAGTTTCGCCAGCAATTCATCGACGATCGCCTTGCGGATTTTCAGGTACGGCTGCGTCAGCAAGGTGCGCCAGGCATGGCGGCGTTGTTCATCGCTGTAGCGGCTGAAGTCGCCGCTGGCGAGATCGAGCAATACCCAGAACGGCGCCAGCTCGAAACGTTCCAGCACGGTGCGATGGCTTTCCAGTCGGTACGGCAAGTTGGCGGCCAACAGTTTCAGTTCCAGCCGGGCGCTGTTGGCCCACAGCCGGTTGAGCACGGCGATGTCGGTCAGCGGGCGCTCGCGTTGCCAGGCCTGGATGCAGTCGAGCGCGGCCTGGGCGCTGTCGTCGCTGCGCATTTGCCGTACCCGCGTGCGCGGTGTGCTGACGTGCGACAGACACAGCGTACTGGCCGCAACGCGATCGGCACCGGCCTGAATCAATTGATTGGCGAGCAGCGACAGTTGGTGGCCGTAGCGGAAGGTCCAGCTCAGTTGGTAATCGCGCGGTTCCGGAAAATGGCGTTGGAAGGCGTCGGTTAACAGCGATGGTTCCGAGCCGCGAAATTCGTAGATCGTCTGATCCGGATCGCCGACCACCATCACCTGCCCGCGCCCGCCGTGCAGAATTTCCAGCAGCCGTTGCTGGATCGGATTGATGTCCTGATATTCGTCCACCAGGATTTCGTCCATGTGCCCGGCAAAACGTGCGGCGACGTCCGGTTTGGCGATCAGACAGCGCACCGGGTCGTAGAGTAAATCGGCAAAGGTGAGTCGGCGCTGGTCGGCGCGCCACTGCTCAAATTGTTCGAACACCTCGATGAACAAACGGCACGCCTTGGGCAGACCGCTTTGCTCAAACACCTCGGCCGGCGACGCCAGACTGCTTTTCACCAGTTCAAAATAATTCAGCGCCGGTTCGACCCATTTCTTCTTGCGACTGAGGATGTCTTCGGCCTGTTCTTCGTCTTCTGCGGCGGCGCGCAACAAGCGCCAGACCACGGGTTCAACCTGGGCATCGCTGAGCAGATCCCAGTTGACCGGCCGCACGTCGCCGTCGTGCACCAGCCGTTGCAGGATGCGGTAGCCGAGCGAGTGAAAGGTGCGCACTTCGGGCAAGGTCAGGTTCGGGTGTTGCGCCGCCAGACGCCGGGCGACGTCTTGCTGGGCGGCTTTGTTGTACATCAACACCAGCAAACGGCGTGGGTTGGCGCCAGCGTTGAGACGACGCCCCAGATAGGCGGTCAGCGTAGAGGTTTTGCCGGAACCGGCTACCGCGACAATGCGGGCATGGCCGCCGGGGTGTGCGATAACCGCCTGCTGTTCGTCGGTAAAGGGCATGGGTGTCCTCGTGAAGGGCGCTCACAGTACCAGAAGCACAGCGCTGAGTCTCAAGCTTGGCGGCCTGCGGCCGATGTTCTGGTTTGCAGCCTCGCAGACCCCTGTCTAGGCTGAATGAAGAGGATTGGCCGGTGCCAGTCGACGAGGAGCGATCGATGACGATGTCGAACGAAATGTGGGTCGTGGTTTTCCTGGATCAGGAACCGCTGGCCTTTCCGGCCACGCTGATCAAGGAAGTCGTGCCCTGGCAGCCGCTGAACCCGGTCCCCAGCACCGCCCTGGGCGTGATGGGTCTGGTCAGTTTGCGCGGTGAAACGCTGGCGGTGCTGGACCTGCTGCGCATGACCGGACACGGCCAATTGGACGATCCGCAGTTTATGTTGATCGTTGATTTTCCCGAATCGCGCATGGGCCTGGCGGTTGCTCGCGTGGAAGGCGTGCAGTATTTCAACGCTCAGGACGCCGACACCAACATGGCCGGCGGCTATGTGCAGGCGACGGTTGAACGCGACGGCCGGCTGTTTCAGTTGATCAATCCCAATGGCCTGGAGCAGTTGATCGGCCTGCATACCGACGTGGGCGCGTTAGTCCGCGATTTCTGATTCCGAACGACCCGTCTCAATCTGGCCGTGCGCAGCTTTTCACGCGGTTACGGCCTGTCTCTTTGGCTTCGTACAGGGCGTGATCGGCGCCTTCGGTCAGCGCTTCGGGCCGGTCAGCCACTCCGGGCATGCGCGTGCACACCCCAGCGCTGATGGTGATGACTTTGGCCGCTTCAGAAAACGCGTGCGGTAACTGCAAGGCTTCCACCGCTTGCCGACATTGCTCGGCCACCTGCAACGGCTGCTGCGTCTGCGGCAGGATGATGGCGAACTCTTCACCGCCATAGCGCGCCACCAAATCCAGCGGTCGCTGCGCCATGCCTTGTAAGGCCTCGGCGACGCGCCGCAGGCACTGATCGCCGGCCGGATGGCCGTATTCGTCGTTGTAGCTCTTGAAGTGATCGATATCGATCATGATCAGCGACACCGAAATGCCTTCGCGCTGCGCGCGCGCCCATTCCTGTGCCAGGTGCTGGTCGAAGTGGCGTCGGTTGGCGAGGCCGGTGAGGCCGTCGGTCAACGAGATGTGTTCCAGTTGGTCCCGGGCGGCCTGAAGTTCCTCATTGCGTCGCAGTGTTGCGATCACGTAGCCACTGAGCAGACAGATGAACAACAACCCCGTACCCAACACCAGCCAGGGCAAATAGCCGCGCTGCGACACCACAAAGCCGTGCGCCGGTACGGCTTCAATCAACCATTGCCGGCCGGCCACATCGAACACCTTGGATTCATAGCGCCACGGCATGTGCCACAGGTCGATGCCCGGCGGAATGCTTTCCAGCAGGATTTCGTCCTGGCCGGTAGTGCGATCGACGATGCGCAGGCAGATCTCGCCGCTGGCGGTCAGACCAATGGATTGATTGAACAGTTCGCCGACCCGAAACACGCCGTTGAAGAAACCGCGCAACTGCTGCCGCCGCTGATCCTGATCCGCCGGCTCGCCATGATAGAGCGGCGAAAACACCAGAAATCCCTGCTGATTTTCCGGTTCCTGCACCAGACGAATGCCGGCGGTGGCGACCAATCGGCCGGTATCGCGCGCTTCCAGCAAGGCACTCAGCCGACGCCGTTCGCTGCCCAGATCGTACCCCAGCGCCACCTGATTGCTCGCCATCGGTTCGATCAGCGCCACCGGCACATACCATTCGCGGTCGTCCGCCGGAACGATCTCGCCCGCCGCGTTGCGCTCGTTAATCACCAGGCCAGGCACCAGTTGCTGCAAGCCAGCTTCCAGCGCCGGGCGTTCCGAGCGGTGCGTCAACGGCGCCCAGGCAAACGCCTGAATGGCAGGAGAACGGCGCAGAATGCCGCGTGTGACGCGGTTGAACACGTCCGGATCAATGCTGTCGGCGGTCGCCAGTGCCTGATTCAGGGCGTAGAGAATTTCCAGATTGAGCAACACTTCGCGCTCAAAGGCGACGGCGTACTGATCGACTTCGGTGTGAAAGGCTTGCTGGATGTCGGTGCTTTCGCTGAGATACAGACTGCGCGCCAACATCGCCAGACCAACCATGCCCAACAGCGCCAGGATCAGGACCACCCGGTTGGTGCTTATTCTCACAACAGCCACGCCTCCCGGGGCCAAGCATTCATTGCAATACCTCAAGCCTAGACCAGGCTGGGCCAAATGGCAGATTTGGGTTGGACGGCGAGCGGCCGGCTGAGTTCAACTGGCGGGCGCCAGCCCCAGAGCCGACAGCGGCAGGCCGGCTTTTTTCAACGCCAGTTGCAGCGTCGAACGCACCAGACGGGGGTTATCGAGATGCAGCAGGCCGGCAACCACCTGTCCGGCCCAGTCGGCGTCGATCTGGCGCAGCACGGCTTTGACGCGCAACAGATTCGAACTGCTCATCGACAACTGCCGATAACCCAGCCCGACCAGAATCACCGCGCCAAGCGCATCGCCAGCCAATTCACCGCACAGACTGACGGGCACACCGGCGGCATTGCCGGCATCGATAACCGCTTTCAGAGCCTTGAGCACGGCCGGATGCATGGCGTCGTAAATGGCGGCGACGCGCGGGTTGTTGCGGTCCACCGCCAGCAGATACTGGGTCAAATCGTTACTGCCGACGGAAATGAAATCGACCTGGCTGGCCAGCTCGCCAATCAGATACACCGCCGATGGCACTTCGATCATCACGCCGACGTCCGGCACCTGCACGGCTATGCCTTCTTCGTTCAGCTCCATGGCCGCGCGATGAATGATCGCCAGCGCCTCTTCCACTTCGCTGACGCTGGTCACCATCGGCAGCATGACTTTGAGATTGTTCAGCCCTTCGCTGGCGCGCAGCATGGCGCGCACCTGCACCATAAACAGCTCCGGGTGATCGAGCATGACGCGAATACCGCGCCAGCCGAGAAACGGGTTGTCTTCAACGATGGGGAAATAGCTCAGGCTTTTGTCGCCGCCGACGTCGAGCGTGCGCATGGTCACCGGACGCGGCGCGAAGGCTTCCAACTGCGCACGATAAATGGCGGCCTGCTCTTCTTCCGATGGAAAACGCTCACGCATCATAAACGGCACTTCGGTGCGGAACAGACCAACGCCGTCGGCGCCTTTGTCTTGCGAACGCAGAATGTCGGTCTGCAAGCCGGTGTTGACCAGCAAGGTGATGTCAGTGCCGTCGCGGGTTTTCCCCGGCTCATCTTTCAGCGCTTCCAGACCCGCTTCGCGCGCCGCTTCTTCGCGGCAGACGGCCTCGAAATACTGACGTTTTTCATCCGACAGCCGGTAATACAGATGGCCGCGATAACCGTCGATGACCAGCTCTTCGCCCTGCAACGCCTGCCACGGCAATTCCTGTACGCCCATGACGGTCGGAATATCCAAGGCGCGGGCAAGAATGGCGATGTGCGAGTTAGCCGACCCACGGGTGCAGACGATGCCGGCGATTTTGTTGCCGGTCAGTTCGCCAAAGACGGTTGGGGAAATTTCCTCGCCGATCAGGATCGCCTGTTCGGGAATCGCCTGAATCGGCGTTGATTCCTGCAAGTAAGCCAGCACGCGGCGGCCGAGGTCGCGCATGTCGGCGGCGCGTTCACGCAGGTAGCTGTCGTCCATGCTTTCGAAATGCTCAATGTAGCCACGCATCACGCTGGCGAGTGCGCTCTGCGCCCATTCGCCCTGACGGATGCGCTGGACAACGGCGTCGCCCAGCGCGGCGTCGTCGAGAATGTCGACATAGACGTTGAACAGCGCCAGTTCTTCCGGGCGCAATTCACTGGTTAATTTATCGCGCGTGGCGCGCAGCTCGGCACGCACCGCGCCCAAGGCCTGATCGAACAACGCCACTTCAGCGTCAATGTTATTGGCCGGCCGGAACCGCACCGCTTTCAAATCGGCCGCCGGCAACAGCACATGGCCCTGACCAATGGCGACACCCTGAGCGCCGGCCACACCGTGGAAACGAACGTCACGTTGTTCGCCACCGAGCAGGTTCAGACCCGACAGCGCGCCAGTGGCTTCGGCGTGCGCAATAACGCCGGCTAACTGCGCCGAGAGCGTGACCAGAAAGGCTTCTTCTTCGTCACCAAACCGACCGGCTTCGGTCTTCTGAATGGTCAGCACGCCGAGCAGTTTGCGGTGGTGGATGATCGGCACCGCCAGGGTGCCTTTATAAGGTTCTTCGCCCAGGCCGGGCACCAGATGGTAATTGGGGTGGCGGGTAGCGTCGCCGAGGTTGATCGGTTCTTCGCGTTTGCCGACCAGGCCGATCAGGCCCTGGTTCTGCGTCAGCGTCAGCTTGCCGATGGCGTCCTGGCTGAGGCCGTCGGTCGCCATCAACACATAGCGTTCGACGTGGGCGTCCCACAAAAACACGGAACACACCTGCACCCCCATGCCGGCGCGAATACGACCGACCAGGGTGCGTAATGACGTTTGCAGATCCCTCGCGCTGTTGACTTCCTCGACCACCTGCCGCAGCAGATGCAACATGTCAGCCACGAATACGCTGCTCCCGATTGATGCGCGGCGCCAGTTCCGCCAGCGCTTGGCGATAGACCGAGCGCTTGAACGACACCACCTTGGCTAACGGGTACCAGTACGACACCCATTCCCAGCCGTCGAATTCCGGATCGTCACTGCCGTTCAGTTGCACTGCCTGGTCGTCACTCAACATGCGCAGCAGAAACCATTTTTGTTTTTGACCGATGCAGATGGGCAAAGCGTTGTAGCGGATCATGCGTTTGGGCAGGCGGTAACGCAGCCAATCGCGGGTACAGGCGAGCACTTCGACGTCGTTTTCACCCAGCCCGACTTCTTCGCGCAGTTCACGATACAGCGCATCGAGCGGGGTTTCCTGAGCGCGGATACCGCCTTGGGGAAATTGCCAGGCGTCCTGACCGATACGGCGCGCCCACAGAACCTGGTTCTGGCCGTTGGTCAGAATGATGCCCACATTGGGGCGATAGCCATCGGAATCGATCATCGCCACTGCCACTTTGCAGGGCCGGCACGGGGTGCCGGCCGGTTCACCGGGCCCCTGAGGGGTCTGTGGAGGCTAACACCGACAGGCGCCTCCATGCAGGCATTGTTCCACAAGCCTTTGTAAACACCAAACGGGTGCGTCTACGCCCCGCTGACGCTTGTACCGCCTAGTCAGAATCCGTACTCTTAGCACCCTCAAGCGCCCGGCTCGGGCGCGTATTACGCCTAAGGAAGCTGTCTTGACCCTGGCCATTTTCGACCTCGATCAAACCCTGCTCAGCGGTGATTCTGACCATGCCTGGGGCGAATTTCTGGTCGAGTCGGGTCTGGTGGACGCCGACGCTGTATTGACCGCCAACGACCGTTTTTTCGCCGACTATCAAGCCGGCCGCCTCGACATTCAGGCCTACCTCGAATTCGTGCTGGAATTTCTGATCGATAAAGACCCGGCCGAACTGGCGTCTCTGCATCAGCGCTTTATGGACGCCAAAATCATTCCGATGATTCAGCCCGGCACTCAGGCGTTGCTCGACCAGCATCGGGCACAGGGCCATACGCTGATGATCATCACCGCCACCAATCGTTTTATTACCGGCCCGATTGCCGACTACCTGGGCATCGAACATTTGATCGCCTGCGAAGCCGAGCAGATAGACGGCCGCTACACCGGCCGGCCAATTGGCATTCCCAGTTTTCGTGAAGGCAAGGTAACGCGTCTGCAAACCTGGCTCGATCACCATCAGCAGACATTGACCGGTGCCTGGTTTTACAGTGACTCTCACAATGACCTGCCGCTGCTATCGCTGGTTGATCACCCGATCGCGGTCAACCCAGACGCGCGCCTGCAGGCCGAAGCCGAACAACGCGGTTGGTCCATCATCAGTCTGAGGGAAGCTCATGCCGACCATTAATGTCTCCCATCTTCGCAACGGCACGCTGGTGATGGCACTGGCGATGGTGATCAGCGCCTGCTCCGACCCGGAACCAGAACCGATCGATCTGGATTCCCTGCTGTCGTCGGAAACCGAGGAAGTCGAAGAGGTCGAAAAAGGCCCGGGCTTCACCGCCGCCGCTGAACTGGTACGCAGCACAGCGCAACGTCAGGGCGCGGCCATTTTGCAGGCCTGCGACAACCTCAATGCTGGCGTTACCGATTTCCTGGCACAGCCGAACGAGACCACAAGAGGCCTGGCGCAAACCGCCTGGCACAATTGCTATGAGCAATGGAATCGCTTCCGACCGTTCCATCAGCGCGCCTTCACGCTGACCGAACAAACTGAATTCCGCCGACTGCAAAGCCTGATCAACGTGCGTCCCTACCAGCCGGGTTACATCGATGGTTTGCCGGATTATCCGTACAGCGGTCTGATTCACGAAAGCGGCCTGGACCTGACGCTGGAACATCTGGTCGAACAACACCAGATGATGGACGCCGAATCGCCGTCACTGGGTTTCCCGGTGGTGGAAAACTTCCTCTGGCGCGAGCCGCTGGTTGAATCCTGGTTGCCAGTGGCCGGTGCGGATGCGGCCGTGGTAGAACGCCGCCACCGCTATCTGCGTCTGGCAACTGACCACCTGATGGGCCAACTGCAAATCGCCGTCAACCGCTGGCAGGACGACGCCGGTTTCAGTCTGCTGACCGAAGATGGTCAGATGCGTCTGACCTGGCAAAGCCTGCAACGACTGGCGCAGGTGGAACTGCTGTCGTACAGCTTCGCCGACGGCACTTTGGATGAAAGCAGCTGGCATCACCTCAGTGCCGAAGCCGGTCAGGGCCGCCGCCATGTGCTGGCGCGTCTGGATGGCATAACGGCCTTGCTGCAAGCCAGTGAAGACGAAGCCGGGCCGCTGTCGTCCTGGCTCGACCGCGCCGAAACCGACGTCACCTCTGCGATGCTGCGTGAACATCTGCAAACCGCACGCGCTGCCGTTGCGGCCTTGCCGGAAAACTACACCTTCGGTGACATCGACCCGACACAGTGGCAGAACACCCGACAGGTGGTGGCGCAGGTGGCGGTCGATTTCAACACCATTTCGCGCCAGCTGGGCGTGACTTTGATTACCGAATAACAGTTACCGAATAACAGTCCAAACAAAACGCCGACTAAGGATCCAGCACCACGCGCAACAGGTCTGGATCCGAAGCGGCGACGAATTCCGGATTCAGCGTATTGGCTTTGCCGTATTCCAGCGGCGCGCCATCCCACTGCACCAAAGCGCCACCGGCGGCTTCGAGAATGGCTTGCGGCGCGGCGGTATCCCACTCACTGGTCGGCCCCAGGCGCGGATACAAATCCGCCTGACCCGCCGCCAGATGCATAAATTTCAACGCTGAACCGACCGATTCGGTCTCGATCACAAAACCGGCATTTTCCAATCGCGGCCGCCACTGGCCCCGCCAGTCGCTACGCCGGCTGCCCAATACCCGCACCGCCTCTCCAGAACGACCCGCACGCAGCGGTTGCGGCTGATCCGGCCGACCCATTTGAGCGGCAACGTCAGTGCCACCCCACCAGGCGATGCCGGTCACTGGCTGATAGATCATGCCGAACACCGGCTGGTTGTCGTCCATGTACGCCACGTTGATAACGAACTCGCCGCTGCGATGCAGAAATTCCTTGGTGCCGTCCATCGGATCGACCAGCCAGTATTGCTGCCAATGACGACGCTCGTCCCACGGCTGCACCGCTTCTTCGGACTGCACCGGCCGGTCGATCAGCAACGGCAGCCCGGCCACCAGAGCGTCGCTGGCGGCGATGTCGGCAGCGGTGACGGGCGAATCGTCGGCTTTGCGGTCGGTTTGCCAGCGGCTGGCGTCGCCATAAACGGCCAGAATGCGCTCGCCGGCGTTTTGCATCAGGCGATACAAAGCGGCGAGCAATTGCGAATCGAAAACCGGCTCGGACGACATAGAGCAACAGGCCACAACAGAGTGAAGCGGCAGTTTACACGTCGCCCCTTGCAGAAGGCGACCTTGGCCCGCATCTTGGGCGCTCCAACGATGAACACCAGGCACGGCATGAGCGACAGCACGCCGGTACGGCTCGACAAATGGCTCTGGGCCGCCCGCTTTTACAAGACGCGCAATCTGGCTAAAGACGCCGTCGAAGGCGGCAAGGTGCATTACAACGGCGCCCGCGCCAAACCCAGCCGCAATGTGGAAACCGGCGCGCAGATTCGTCTGCGCCTGGGCTGGGATGAAATGACGGTGATCATCGAGGCGATCAGCGACAAACGCCGTGGCGCGCCCGAAGCGCGGCTGCTATACAACGAAACACCCGAATCGATTGAACAGCGCGAACAACGCGCCGCCCTGCGCAAAGCCCAGCAAGCGCACCAACTGGCGCCGGATCATCGGCCCAACAAGAAAGAACGGCGCGACATTCGCCGCCTGAAAGACACGCTGAATTCCTGACCCAATTCCTGAACGCGGACGACTTTTTGCCATGAGCAGCCCAGACCAGACGCAACGTTTCCTGTTCGACCAATCCCAGATTCGCGGTGAAATCACCGGGCTGCGCCAGAGCTATCAGGATGTGTTGAGCAAGCACAATTACCCACAGCCGGTGCAGCGCTTGCTGGGCGAATTCATGGCCGCTGTGGCGTTGCTCAGCGACACCCTGAAATTCGAAGGCCGGCTGAGTCTGCAAGTGCGCGGTGCCGGTCAGGTGCGCATGCTGATGGCCGAGTGTCGCGATCACCAGGCACTGCGCGCCATCGCCCAATACACCGACGATTTCAGCGACAGCGCCGCACTGCTCGGCAAAGGCCAGATGGCGATCACCATCGAACCGGATCAGGGCAAGCGGTACCAGGGCATCGTGCCGATTGACGACAACGACCAGACATTAAGCCGCGCCCTGGAAGACTACTTCCGGCAATCAGAACAGATTCGTACCCGACTGTGGCTGGCCGCCGACGGCCAAAGCGCCGCCGGTGTATTGATTCAGGCGATGCCGCAATCGGCCAGCGAAGGCAGCCTGCAAAGCAGCGACACCGACGCCTGGGATCGCGTTACTCATCTGGCCGATACGCTGAGCGACGACGAACTGCTGAATCTGGACAACGAAACGCTGCTGCATCGGTTGTTCCACGAAGAGCAAGTCCGGCTGTTCGACAGCCACGGCCTGCATTTCGAATGCACCTGTAGCCGCGAACGCTGCGGCAATGCCATTCTGACGTTGGGTGAAACCGAAGCGCTGCAAGTAGTGGACGAGGAAGGAGCGATTCACAGCGACTGCCAGTTCTGCCACCAGCAATACCGCTTCGACCGCGATGAAGTGACGGCGCTCTTTTCTGAGCACCGCCAAACGCTGAACTGAGTTCAGCTCACTGCATTAACGGCCGCCACCAGGCTTCGGTCTGGCTGTCGGCCACACCCGCCAACGCCAAGGGCGCGCCGATGCGCGGCGTCACCAGCGACTGACCCTGGCTTTCTGCCAGCGTCGCCAACCGCTCCAGCGGATCAAACCAGGCGTGTAACGCCAGATCGAAAGTGCTGTTGTGAATCGGAAACAGACGATTGGCGTTCAGGTCGCGATACGCCTGCCAGGTTTCCTCCGGTGTCATGTGCACGCCCGGCCAGGCCGGGTCGTAAGCACCTGTTTCCATCAGCGCCAGATCAAACGGGCCGAACGCCGCGCCAATGGTTTTGAAGCCGGAAAAATAACCGCTGTCGCCGCTGAAAAAGATTTTCTGCGTCGGCGTCTCGATCACCCACGACATCCACAAAGTCGCATCGCGATCGAACAAACCGCGGCCGGAAAAATGCTGCGCCGGCGTAGAGGTAAAGCGCAGCGAACCGATTTGCGCCGACTCCCACCAACGAAATTCCTGAATTTTTTCCGCCGCCACGCCCCACTCAATCAGGGTCGCCGCCACGCCTTCCGGCACCAGGAAACGCGCCACCTTATCGTGCAGTTGGCGAATGCTGGTTTTGTCCAGATGGTCGTAATGGTTGTGGGAAATCAGCACGCCGGAAATGGCTGGCAAATCCTGCGCCTGAATCGGCAATTCGTGAAAGCGTTTTGGCCCGGCCCACTGCACCGGCGCAGCGCGTTTCGACAACACCGGATCGGTCAGCCAGATTTCGCCATCCAGCCGCAACAGCAACGACGAATGGCCGAGGCGATAGAGCCGGTCGTCGTCTCCGGCCAACAGCTCCGCCGCGGTCATTTGCTCAACGGGAATCACGCCCGGCTGCGGTTGTGAGCGGTCACTTTTCTCGAAGAAATACCGCTTGAGAATGCTCAACATCGAGGCGTTGGGGCGCATCGGATCAATGTTGGTGTAACGGCCGTTATCGGTGTTTTTTTCCGATCCGGTCTGAACCTGAGTGGATGTCAGTTCGTGAGCCATAAAGCCTCCTGTCAGCGCAATGGCAAGCGCCGCCGCTGTCACAGCCAAAGTACGGGGTTGCATAAGTGGAATCCCAAACAGCGACGCAAAAACTATACGCATCAGTTTACTTTTAGGATTTAAAGAGTAAACCGGCGAGTGTAATATTGTGACTTCTTGCCAACTCAGACGAAGCACTATGACCGTCAAACTGAGCGTCAGCGCGCGCAAACGCCAAGCCATCCTGGAAGCGGCCGCAGAGGAATTTAAGGACTTCGGATTTCAAGGCGCCAACATGGATCGGGTCGCCAACCGCGCCGAGGTGTCCAAGCGCACCGTCTACAACCACTTCGCCAGCAAAGAAAGTTTGTTCGAAAGCATCACCCGCCAGATTTGGCACCAGGCGCAAACGGCTACGGATGTGCCTTACCAAACGGACGCCCCGCTGGAGGCGCAGTTGCTGACCATCGCCGAGCGCGAACTGGCATTGCTGCAATCGGCGGATTATTTACGGCTGACGGCTGTGGTGCTGACCGAATTTGCGCGCTCACCGGAATTGGCTGAACGGGCCAGGCATTGGATGGAACAAGAGGAAAGCGGCGCGCGGCGCTGGATGGGGCTGGCGGTGGCCGACGGCCGGCTGAACACTGACGATCCGGAAACCGCCACCACCCAGTTTTTCAGCCTGATCAAAGGCCGCGCCTTCTGGCCGCAGATGATCGGCCATGCGCCCATTCCCGATGCAACCGAAATGGCGCGCATTGCCCGCAGCAGTGTGGCGATGTTTCTCGACCACTACGGGCACCATTAACGCTTTAGCGGTCGAACAGAGAATCGCCCAGCTGGTCGATCATCAAACGGGCTTTGAGCACGGTGAAATCGCAGGCTTCGTCCTGGCCGGCAACCAGATCGGACCGGATGAACGAATGTTTTTTCTCCGGGTCCGCCACAGATTCAATCTCCCCGCTGACACGAAACTGCCCACCTTCCACCAGCGGCGTCGGTGTGATGCGGTAGCCGTTGTATTCCACCGTCTCACCGCGAACCTGCTTGGCACCGCCGGCAGACGCCGAACCACCAAACCAGTCTTTCAGAAACTTGAACATGCGTGACACCTTTTTGCCTGTTTGGAAGGGGCCGGGATTGTAACGCCTTTGGCGCACAGTGGCGTCAAAAACGCGACCGGCGCACCCGGCTATCAGTGAAAACGATTACAGAAACCACACAGTTGTTTCCGGCGATGTTACTGGCGCCTGCGAAGTGTTACCGATTCACACGTCAAGAAGCCGTAAACGAGAATGAAACTGATCGTTATTTGATCAGTCAATTTTAAATTATTGTTTTAAAAGGATTTTTTAAAACTGGCACAGCACCTGCTCTTATCCCCGCACAACGATAAAGACGCCCCTCAATAACAACAACAACGGGGTGAGATAAGAACGATAAGCGCCCATCCAAAAACAAGAACAAGGGCGCTGTTTTTATTTAAGGCCTGCCAAAAACAAGAACAAGGCCGCTTAACACTCTCCGACCCGTCCCGAATTTCCCCAGTCTGTTTTCTACTTTTCAGTCCAGCCCTTTCAGCGCCAGCCCGACAATTCCTGCGTCACGATGGTTTCCAACATAGCGATACTGTCGTCACTGTCGTTCAGGCACGGCAGCACGTCACAGGCTTCGCCACCGGCTTCCAGAAAGGTACGGCGCCCTTCGATGCCGATTTCTTCCAGCGTCTCAATGCAGTCCGATACAAACGCCGGCATCACCACGGCAATGCGCTTGACGCCCTGCGCTGGTAACTGGCTCAACACCTCGGCGGTGTAGGGTTTCAGCCATTGCGTTGGGCCAAGCCGGCTTTGAAAGGTGATGCGAACCCGGTCTTCCGGCCAACCCAGGGCTTCGCGCACCAGGCGTGCGGTTTTCTGGCAATGGCAGTAATAAGGATCGCCCAGGTCGAAGTATTTCTGCGGCAGACCGTGGAACGAAAACAGCAGCACTTCCGGTTCCTGATCCAACGCGCCGAGCTGCGTTCTGATGCGCTGCGTCAGCGCCTGCACGTGCGCCGGGTGGTCGTGCCAGGGATGGGCGACCCGCAACGTCGGCTGCCAGCGTTTGCGTTTCAGTGCGTCGAAAACCGCATCGGTGACCGACGCCGTGGTGGTGGCCGAATATTGCGGGTAGAGCGGCACCACCAGCAGTCGATCGCAACCGGCGTCTGCCAGCGCATCAATGCGTTCGGCGATAGACGGCTTGCCGTAACGCATCGCCCAATCAACCACGACATCGTCGAACCGTTCCTGCAAACGCTCCGCCTGCCGCCGGGTGTAAAAACGCAGCGGCGATTCATTGCTGTCGGTCAGCCAGATCTTGCGATACGCCTCGGCCGATTTACGCGGCCGGAACGTCAGAATGGGGCCGTGCAGCACCGGCCACCACAGCAGCGGATGCAATTCGATGACACGACGGTCGGAGAGGAATTCTTTCAGATAACGCCGCACGCTCCAGTAATCGGTCGCATCCGGCGTGCCCAGATTAACCAACAAAACGCCAAGGCGACCAAAACGAACGGGCGGGTGTTGCGTGGATTCTGTCATTCACTGCTTCCAGAACTGAGGCGACGCTAACGTGACTGTCGCGTCGCTGACGATTCAACCGGTGACACGGGTTGATAGTTATACGCTTCAAACGGCTCAAGATTAAATTTGCCCGGCCTATCGGCCTCATGCGGTGCCGTCAGCGCTTTCTGATACTATTCGCAACAGCCGCCGCCTGAGATCACCGCCGACGCGAGCGGCGCCATAATAACAAAGACGAGGTTGCCTAGGTGATGAACCCCTGGTCCATCTTCATGCTGGCGTTAGGCTACGTGACGCTGTTGTTCGGGCTGGCGCTGTTTGGCGACCGCCAGAAAGAAAGACGCTGGCCCAACTGGGTGAATGCGACCATCTACGCCTTGTCGCTGGCGGTCTATTGCACCAGCTGGACGTATTACGGTGGCGTCGGCCGCGCTGCCAGCGGCGGTTGGGATTTTCTGCCCATCTATCTGGGCCCGATGCTGGTGTTTATCTTCGGCGGCCCGCTGCTGCACAAGCTGGTCAAGATCGGCAAACGCCAGAACACCACGTCCATCGCTGACTTTCTCGCTTCACGCTACGGCAAACGCAACGGCATTGCGCTGCTGGTCACCGGCATTTGTACGCTGGCGGGAGTGCCTTACATCGCGCTGCAACTGAAAGCCGTGACGACCAGTCTGGAAGTGCTGGTCGACCCGGCAATGATGGTGCAAAGCGGCATCACCGACACCGCTTTGATGGTGGCCCTGGCGATGATCTGTTTCGCAGCGCTCTTTGGCACACGCCAGGTCAACGTGTCGGAACACCATCGCGGCATGATGTTCGCCATCGCGTTTGAATCGGTGGTGAAGCTGGCGGCGCTGATCAGCCTGGCGATTTTCGTGATGTTTGTGTTCTTCACCGGCCCGGGCGAATTTGCGCAGGTCTACCGGCAAATGGGCGTGTTCAACTGGAACGGCCCGTCGCTGAACTTCATCACCCAGGTGATTCTGGCGGCCAGCGCCATTCTGGTATTGCCCCGGCAGTTTCACGTCACCGTGGTGGAAAACACCGACCGCGCGCATGTGAAGGTCGCGCGCTGGGTATTCACCGCCTATCTGCTGCTGATCAGTCTGGTCATTCTGCCCATCACCACCGCCGGTTTGTCGCTGTTCCCGGTTGGCAGCGTCAACGCCGACACCTACGTGCTGCTGATTCCCCAAGCCAGCCAGCAAGACTGGCTGTCGGCGCTGGTGTTCATCGGCGGGTTTTCAGCCTCGACCGCGATGATCGTCATCACCACGCTGACGCTCTCGACCATGCTCAGCAACGACGTCGTTTTACCGCTGGTGATGCACCGCCGACTGGCAGAGCCGCACGCCCAGGTCGGCCCTTTGCTGATTCTGGTGCGGCGCGGCGCCATCATCGCGGTGATTCTCGCCGCCTGGCTGTACCACCACTCGTTCGGCACCATCGACGAACTCTCCACCATCGGCCTGTTGGCGTTCTCACTGGTCGTGCAACTGATGCCCGCTTTGATCGGCGGGCTGTACTGGACCAAAGGCAACGCCTGGGGCGCCTATTCGGGCATGATCGTCGGCACGCTGATCTGGGGCTGGACGCTGATGCTGCCGACACTGGTGCGCTCCACCATGCTGCCGGAATCGTTGCTGAGCGACGGCCTGTTTGGTTTCAGTTGGCTGCGCCCGGAAGCCTTGTTCGGGTTTGAATTCACCGACTCGTTAAGCCACGGCGTCTTCTTCAGTTTAATCGCCAACGTCACGCTCTACGTCTGGGTATCGCGCCGCACGCATCCGAGCCTGAACGACCGCATGCAGGCCACCGCCTACGTCAAAATGGACGAGCATCTGCACCAGTTGGGCCAGGTGCCGAAGAAGATCACCATTCGCGTGGCCGATATGGTGTCGATGCTGGAACGCTTCGCCGGCGTTGGCCGCAGCCGCGAACTGGTCGAAGACTTCGAACGCGTCAACCACCTGCAACTGCACGATCAGGAACCACCCGCGCCGGATTTCATCCGCTACGTCGAACGCACGTTGTCGGGCGTGATTGGCGCCAGTTCGGCGCGCGCCTTGATGCATTCGGCGTTGTCTGGCCGGCATTTGAATTTTGAAGACGTGGTGACTTTCTTCGACGAAACCACCCAAGCCATTCAGTTCAACCAAAAGGTGTTGTCAGCGACGCTGGAAAACATCGACCACGGCGTCTCGGTGATCGACCGCGACATGCGTCTGGTCGCCTGGAACCGCAAATACCTGGAAATGTACGCCTACCCCAAAGGCATGATTCGCGTCGGCGTGCCGGTCGCCAGCCTGGTGCGCTACAACGCCGAACACGGCGAATGCGGCCCGGGCTCACCGGACGAACACGTCCGCCGCCGGCTGGAACATTTAAAACAAGCCTCGCCGCATCGCTTTATTCGGGTACGCAGCGATGGCTCGGTGATTGAAATGCGCGGCAACCCCTTGCCTGGCGGCGGTTTTGTAACAACGTTCAACGACATCACCGAATTCGTGCGCGCTCAGGACGAGCTCGAAGAAGCCAAAAACACCCTGGAAATGCGTGTTGCCGAACGCACCGAAGCGCTGCGCGACGAGATCAAAGAACGCGAACGGGCCGAGGCCGCCCTGTTCGCCGCCAAGAGCGAAGCCGAACGCGCCAACGCCTCCAAAACCCGCTTTCTGGCGCTCGCCAGCCACGACATTCTGCAACCGCTGAACGCGGCCCGGCTCTACGCCGCCTCGCTGACTGAGCAATGGCCCGGCGAAAGCACGCTGCTGAAACTGGACCAATCGCTGCGCACCACCGAGGAATTGATGTCGACCTTGCTGGAAATCGCCCGCCTCGATGGCAACGAACAGCCGGTCGAACCTGAATCCTTGAATCTGGGTGCGCTGTTCGAAAGTTTGCGCAACGAATTTGCGCCCGTGGCTGAAGAAAAGAACCTGATTCTGCGGGTGCGGGCAACGCAGTTGAGCGTGGTGTCGGTGCCCAATTCGCTGCGTCGGATTTTGCAGAACATGGTGTCCAACGCCATCAAATACACCCGCGCTGGCGGGGTGTTGCTCGGCGCTCGTGTGCGTGGCGATCGCGTCATCATTCAGGTTTGGGACACCGGCCTGGGCATCGAAGATCAAGACCTGAAGCGCATCTTTCAGGACTTCACCCGGCTCGACCAACACAGCCGCGAAGCCCAGGGCGTTGGCCTTGGCTTGGGCGTTGTCGCCCGGCTCAGCCAATTGCTGAATCACCCGGTCACGGTGCGCTCGCGGCCGGGGTTTGGCTCCTGTTTTGAAGTCAGCCTGCCGCGCGGCCAGATGAATCGTGTGGTGCCCTTTATGCCGGTGCTGGCGCATCGCGAACAGGGCGATTTCGGCTTCCGGGTCTTGGTAATCGACAACGAACCGCAGAACGTCGATGCACTGGTGACCTTGCTGCAACGCTGGGGTTGCCAGACCGATTTCGCGCACGGCTCCGACGAAGCACTGAACGCACCCACGCCGGATCTGGTATTGCTCGATTACCACCTGGGCGAAACCGAAACCGGCCTGAGCCTGTACCCGCGGTTGCTGGCGCGTTGGAACGACAGCGTGCCGGGCATTCTGATTACCGCGCACCCGGATGAACAGTTACGCGCCCAAGCGGAACAATTGGGGTTGGGGTTCCTGCGCAAGCCGGTCAAACCGGCAGCCCTGCGCGCTTTGCTGCGCGCCCGGGCCAGTTGATCAGCTTTGCAGGCTGGGGTCGGCTTCGATGACGAGACGATTGGCGAGAATCACCGCTTGCGTGCGGTTCAACACACCCAGTTTGCGGAAAATGGCGGTGACGTGCGCTTTGACCGTGGCTTCGGAAATCGACAGGTCGTAAGCAATCTGTTTGTTCAGCCGGCCGCGTTGTAACTGCTGTAGCACGCGCAGTTGCTGGTCGGTCAGTTCATTGATGCGCCGTGCGGTGTCGGCCATTTCGGCGTCTTCATCGCGGCTCGGCAGACCTTCCGGCCAGACTTCATCACCCGCCAATACCCGCGCCACGGCGGCCTGAATGGCAGCGGTCGGCGCCGACTTGGCAATAAACCCCAAGGCACCCAAGGCGCGGGTCCGAGCGATGATCGCCGGATTGTCACTGCCGGAAATCACGATCAGCGGTACATCCGGGAATTCCTTGCGAATCTGCACTAAACCGAAAAACCCTTCGCTGCCGGGCATGCGTAAATCGAGCAATAACAAATCGAATTCCGACCCGGTTTGCAGCAGCGCCCGCGTTTCTTCCAGCGTTGACGCCAGTTCGATGCGGCAGTCCGCCAGCTCGCCGGTGCGCAGCGCCATGGTCAAAGCATCACGAAACAGGGGGTGGTCGTCGGCAATTAACAGCTGATAGGGCATCAAAAGTTTCCTGGCGTGTAGCGGCCTGGGCAGAAACGTCGCAGCCGACCACTCTTATTGTTTTCGACAACAGTTTGACGGTTTTTCCAGCAAGTGTGAACCGCGCCACATAAAAAAGCCCGCTGAGACCCCGGTTACGGACAGACCGGCGGTGGCGGGTTGGTTTGGGGAAAGGCGTCCGAGGCGTAGTGCGCCTCGGACGGTAAAGCTCTTAAACAGAGCACAGCATTGCCGCCGAGGCAGGGTTGGAGCGGTGGCTATACCGCTTGAGTTAGTAGAGGTAGACCGCGCCGGAGTTGTTATCTATCTCATCCGATTGCTCAGCGTTGATGCCGGTGGCCGTGCCGGTTTCGAAGGTCGTACCCACGACCAGGGTTTCGCCATCGCCACTGATGGCGACGAAAGCGCCGAAAAGGCCTCCTCTACTGGGGCCAGCATTGCTGGATTTGAGGTAAACCGGGCTGAGCCAGGTGGTACCGCTGCGGCGGTAGTAATAAGCCGCGCCGACATCATTGGCGGTTGCTGTATCGTTGCCGGTTTCGCCTTCCAGCCCTGTGGCGGGGCTGTCTTCATAATCGGCCCCTACGATCAACTGCGAACCATCCCGGTTCAGGCTGACGGAAGTGCCGAAATGATCACCCGCATTGCGGTTGGGGGCTTTCAGATAGGCCTGTTGTTGCCAGGTGCTGGCGCCGTCGACATCGGTGCGGGTAAAGAGGTAGACCGCGCCGGAATTTTCCGATGCCGATGTGTCGGCGGCGTCGTCTTGCGGGGTGGGCTGTGCATCCCCCTGGAGGATACCGAAGGCGTTGCCGTCTTCCCCGGAGGCTCCCACTGCCAACGTCTGGCCATCGGCACTCAGGCTGAGGGCATGACCAAAGCGGTCTCCTGCACCGGCGTTACTGGCTTGGAGGCGTTGGTGGAATTGCCAGGGGTTTTCTTCCGCCTCGGTTCGATTGAACAGGTAGACGGCGCCGGTGTAACTGGCCTCGCGATCGGCCCCTACCGCCAATCGGGTGCCGTTGGCGTCCAGGCTGACGGAGACGCCGAACAGATCTTCACTCTGGGCATTTTCAGCCTGAACGGTCTGAACAAATTGCCAGGTAGCGCTGTCGCTCAATCGGTAGAGATTGACCGCGCCGTTACGTTCATCGTAATCCACATCTCCAAAGGCCGTTCCGCCGAAAGCCGCTCCCACCGCCAAAGCTGTGCCTTCGGCACTCAGGCTGACGGATAGGCCGAAATACTCACGGCTTTGCAACGCTTGGTCTTTGATATAGGCCGTAGCGTGCCAGGGGGCAGCGGTGTCTGCGTTGTTGCGGGTGAAGAGGTAGACGGCACCGGAGTATGTAGTCGACCCTTCAGGGTTGTTGTACTCCAGTTCTGCGGATTCGGGATTCATGGTAACGCCCGTTTGGGCGTTATTCTCATACAGCACCCCCACCGCCAACATTTGCCCATTGGCGCTCAGGCTGAGCGAGTTGCCAAAGTGGTCACCGGCATTCGGCAAGACCGCGTGCAGTTGCTGGTCTTGTTGCCATTCACCATTGGCATTCTGGCGGTAAACAAAGACTGTGCCGACTTCCCAGAGATAACCCGTCTTGTCCGGTGTGACCGCGGCAATATTGGCGCCCCCCACTGCCAGGGTAGTACCGTCTTCACTGAGTGCGATGGCGTTGCCGAAGCCTTCCAGTGGCGCTTCGTTGTCTTCAAGCGTGCCGCTTTTCAGTGCAAAGCCTTTGAAGTAGCCAATGCTGTTCACCAGTTGGGCGACGTTGTTCACCGAGACTTGGGTTTCACCCACTAACGGGCATTCGCTTTGGTCCGGCAGGCAAGCCAATAAACGGTAGTGCGCCTGGGTGCGTTGATAGAGCGGAACGGTGTGGCGGTATTGAGTGAGATCGGCGGCGATGTTGTCGGCAATCACTTGAAAGTCTGATTGGCCGTCGGGGTTTTCTTCCAGCACGTAGTGAGTGGCGTTGGGCACTGGGCTCCAGTCGAATACGAATTGCTTGGTTTGTTCGAAGCTTAGATTCAGAGCACCTAACGGCTCTGGTGTGGGTTCAGAAAGTACCGGTTGACTGAGAGCCAACAGAGCGCTGCCAATCAGCAACGCCAGGCTCCAGCTTGGGGTGGTGTTTTTGGTGTAGTCCATAGTGTTTTTCTCCCTGGAAAATTGAATGCGCTGAGCGAGCGGTTACCGCCACACCCAATCACCAGGCGATCATCACCTACGACCGTTTGAGTAAGTGTTTTAACAATCGTTATTTTTTCGCGATTTCGAGGGGGTTTTTGCAAATAGTTGGGCGGGCGAGTGTGTACGCATAAAAAAACCGGCCAAGGCCGGTTTTTGGGTATGGCAATAAACGGAATTATTGATTGAGGCGATGCTCAATCAGATCGTCCACTACCGATGGATCAGCCAGCGTGGAGGTATCGCCCAGGGCGTCGTGCTCGTTGGCGGCAATTTTGCGCAGAATGCGGCGCATGATCTTGCCGGAACGCGTTTTGGGCAGGCCGTCGGCCCACTGGATCAAATCGGGCGAGGCGATCGGGCCAATTTCCTTACGCACCCATTGCACCAGTTCTTTGGTCAGTTCTTCGGTCGGCGAAATGCCCGCCATCGGGCTGACGTAGACATAAATGCCCTGGCCTTTCACATCGTGCGGGTAGCCAACCACTGCGGCTTCCGATACGGCCGGGTGCGCCACCAGCGCGCTTTCGATTTCAGCGGTGCCCAGGCGGTGGCCGGAGACGTTCAACACATCGTCGACGCGGCCGGTGATCCAGTAATAACCGTCTTCGTCGCGGCGTGCGCCGTCACCGGTGGTGTAAACGCCGTTGTAGGTGCTGAAGTAGGTCTGAATAAAGCGCTCGTGATCGCCGTAGACGGTGCGCATCTGGCCCGGCCAGGAATCGGTGATCACCAGATTGCCTTGCACGGCGCCTTCCAGCGGACGGCCAGCGTTATCGAGCAGCGCGGGCTTGATGCCGAAGAAGGGACGAGTGGCGGAACCCGGTTTCAGGTCTGTCGCGCCCGGCAGCGGGGTGATCATGATGCCGCCGGTTTCTGTCTGCCACCAGGTATCGACGATGGGCAGTTGGCCCTTGCCGAATTGATTGTGATACCACTCCCAGGCTTCGGGGTTGATCGGCTCGCCGACCGAACCGAGCAGCCGCAACGACGACAGATTCACGCCACGGGTGGCTTCGTCACCTTTGGCCATCAGGGCGCGAATGGCGGTCGGGGCGGTGTAGAGCACGTTCACTTTGTGCTTTTCGACAATCTGGCCGATGCGCGCCACAGAAGGATACGTCGGTACGCCTTCGAACATCAGCGATTGCGCGCCGTTCGCCAGCGGTCCGTACAGAATGTAGCTGTGGCCGGTCACCCAGCCGACGTCGGCCGCGCACCAATAGACATCGCCATCCTGATAATCAAAAACGTATTGATGGGTGATGGAGGCGTAGACCAGATAACCGCCCGTGGTGTGCAGCACGCCTTTGGGCTTACCGGTTGAGCCGGAGGTATAGAGGATGAACAACGGATCTTCGGCGTTCATTTCCTCGGCCGGGCAATCGTCGGAGGCCTGAGCGACGGCGTCGTGATACCAGACATCGCGACCGTCTTCCCATTCCACCTTGCCGCCGGTGCGACGCACCACCAGAACGTGTTTCACGCACTCGGTGCCAGCCTGCTCTAACGCCTTATCGACATTGACTTTGAGCGGTACACGTTTGGAACCACGCAGGCCTTCGTCGGCGGTAATCACCACGTTGGATTCGCAATCTTCAATGCGGCCGGCCAGGGCGTCTGGCGAGAAGCCACCGAAAACAACAGAATGAATAGCGCCGATGCGGGCGCACGCCAGCATGGCGTATGCGGCTTCCGGCACCATCGGCATATAGATAGTCACCCGGTCGCCTTTCTTAACGCCAAGGTCTTTCAACGCGTTGGCGAGGCGGCTTACGTGGCCGTGCAATTCGCGGTAGGTGATGGTTTGTTTGTCGTCGGTCGGCTCGTCCGGCTCGAAAATAATGGCCGGCTGATTACCGCGAGTTTCCAAATGGCGATCGATGCAGTTATAGGCAACGTTCAAGGTGCCGTCCTGGAACCATTTGATGTGCAAATCTTTCTTGTCGAAGCTGACGTCTTTGACTTGGGAATAGGGTTTGAACCAGTCGAGCCGCTGTCCCTGTTCACGCCAGAAACCTTCGTTGTCATCGACGGATTGCTGGTAGAGGCGTTGGTAATCTTCGCTTTTAATCAGCGCCCGTTCACGGGCTGCATTGGGCACCGGATAGACTTTGCTTTCCATCTTATTTCCCCTGTTATTGTTCTAAATTCGGACCTAGGGACACCATTGTTGTGCTGGGCGGCCGACTCACAATGAGACATTAGTCGATTCACTGAAAGCGGCCAACCCACCGCGCCGCGCCCGGCATGACGCCGGTTGCGGCCATGGCCGATGGGCTAACGCCATCAGCCTTCTTCGTCAGTTTCCTGATAGTTTTCGAACAGCTGTTTAAGTGCAGACTGTGCACGGCCATTCAGGCTGTTTTCCGGGAACAGACCGGCAGCATCCATACGGCCCGGCGTTTGGCCGGTCAGCAATTCCAACGCCTGATACACATGCTGCACCGCCAGAATACGGAACTGACCGGCTTCGACTGCATCGATCACCGCTTTGCGCAACATCAGGTGTTTAACGTTGTCGGCCGGAATGATCACGCCTTCGTTGCCGGTTAAACCGCGCTGTTCGCAGAGTTTAAAAAAGCCTTCGATTTTTTCGTTGATGCCACCAACGGCCTGGACTTCGCCCAACTGGTTCATTGATCCGGTAATTGCCAGGCTTTGTTGCACCGGCGCCTGAGCGATTGACGACAACAAGGCGCAATATTCCGCGACGGTGGCGCTGTCGCCATCGACGTGTCCGTAGCTTTGTTCCATGGCAATGTGTGCCGACAACGTCAGCGGAAAACGCCGGCCAAAATCATGGCCGAGGAAACCGCTGAGAATCATCACACCTTTAGAGTGAATGGCCTGGCCCAATTCCACTTCGCGTTCGATATCGACCACGCCTTTGGCGCCGACGTGGACCGTTGCGGTGATACGCGCCGGCGAACCGAAACGGCTTTCACCGATTTCCATGACCGTTAAACCGTTCACACAGCCGACGCGTTCGCCTTCGGTGTCGATTAACACCGTGCCTTCCTGAATTTCCATCAGCATCTGATCGGCAATGCGACCGTTGCGATATTCCGCCGCGTTGAGTGCACGTTCGACGTGTTCGTAATCGATCACTTTGTCTTCATCGTGCCGGCACAAAAAGTCGGCTTCGGCGAAGACTTTAAAGACCTTGATGACTTGCGCTGACAAGCGATTTTGATGCTCGGCTTCGCGCAGACTGAACTCGATTAATCGCTCCAACGCACTGCGTGTTAGCGGACGCAAGCCTTTGTCTTCGCCATAGGCTTTGATGCGCAAAATTAAATTGTCGACGGTTTCCTGATTGCGCGGAATGAAATTATCGAAATCGACCGGCACCCGAAACAGCTCGTTAAATTCCGGGTCCCATTCCTGCAACTGGTAATAAATATCGCGCGAACCGAGCAAAATAATTTTCACGTTCAGCGGAATACTTTGCGGGCTGAGCGTGACGGAATGCATCAGACTGGCATCGATAAACGGCGACTCCATTTTCAGTTCGCGCGTTTTCAATGCCAGCTTTAACGCATCCCAGGCAAAGGGTTCGATCAACAGTTTTTCGGCGTCCAAAATTAAATAACCGCCGTTGGCTTTCAACAGACTGCCGGGGCGAATTAATTGAAAATTGGTCACCGGCATACCTTGCTGCGTGGCGTATTCAATGCGGCCGAATAAATTCTGATACGTCGGCAACATTTCATACACAACCGGCGCGCCGGAATTCATTTCGCGCTGCGTTAGCAGGTTGGGTTTTAAGTACGCTTGCAACGCCTGTTTGCGTTCCTGATCGGTGCGCGATTCCAGGCCCAACTCGTCGGCATAAAGCTCCAGAATCAGCGGCGGCAAATGCGTTTTTGTGGCACGCAGATAGCGCAATACACTCAACTGACTTTGGTATTTAACCTCCAATTCCTTGAGCATCGGCTTGATCGCCTGCTGCACGGTTTCGGTGTTCAGTTGGCGCAATTGTTCCGACGTATTGCGACGCCAGGTCGGCAATTCCAGCAACTGTTCGTTGAGGTATTCTTCAATTTCACTGATGCGCTTTTGAAACTCGCCGCGCAGCTCTTCCGGCAACTGGGCGAACTCGGTTTCGTCCAGCGCTTTGCCATCAATTACCGGCAACAACATAACGCTGTTGGAGTCTGATACCACCGCCACATCTTGCTGGTTGGCAAAGCGTTCGACGGTCGCCATAGCGGCGTCGTATTTCTGATTGAAATCACGATCGATGGCGGTGCGTTTGCGTTGGTAAGTCGGGTTTTCGAAGGCCGCCGGGAAGGTGTCCATTAAGTCTTCGATAAAGCTGTTGATCGCCTTCAACAAATCTTCGCCCCGCGCGGCGGGCAACTCCAACGTCATCGGTTCGCGCGGTGTTTCGAAATTGTTGATGTAGGCCCATTCCGACGGCGCTGCCTGGCTCTCAGCCAAGTCTTTAACGTAATTCGATACCAGCGATTGGCGGCCGGTTCCCGACTCGCCCATCACATACAGGTTGTATCCGGTGCCACGCATGGCGATGCCGAATTCGAGCGATTCTTTGGCCCGAGGCTGGCCGAGAAAACCACTGTTACCTTCCAGGTCGGCCGTGGTTTCGATGTTCAAATGGCTCAGGTCGACCTGAGCTTTGAGTTGCTGCGCCGCCAACGGGCGTAAGGATGCGGAATCGTACTGGGACATGAACTTCCTTCAGCGGGACAGGCCCGAGGTCAAACGGCCACCTCACCTTTAATGTGCGGATGTGCCTGATAATCGAGAATCTCAAAATCTTCAAAACGGTAGTCAAACAGACTGTCCGGTTTGCGTACAATCGACAAGCGCGGCAACGGGTAAGGCTCACGCGTCAATTGCAGATCGGTCTGGTCGTTATGGTTGGAATAGATGTGTACATCGCCGCCGCTCCAGACAAAATCACCGACGTCCAGATTCGCCTGTTGCGCCATCAGATGCGTCAGCAACGCATAAGAGGCGATGTTAAACGGCAGGCCAAGAAACACGTCGCACGAACGCTGATACAACTGACAGCTCAACCGGCCGTTGGCAACGTAAAACTGGAACAGGCTGTGACAGGGCGGCAGTGCCATCTGGTCGACGTCCGCCGGGTTGTATGCGACCACCAACATGCGACGGCTGTCCGGGTTGGCTTTCAGCGTGTGCAACACCTGGCTAATCTGGTCGATGGTGCTGCCGTCGGGCGTGCGCCAACTGCGCCATTGCTGGCCGTAGACGGGTCCGAGGTCGCCATTTTCGTCAGCCCATTCATCCCAGATTCGAACGCCGTTTTCTTTCAGATAGCGAATGTTGGTGTCGCCACTGAGGAACCACAACAATTCGTGGATGATGGAACGCAGATGCAGTTTTTTGGTGGTCACCAATGGAAAACCCTGCTGCAAATCGAAGCGCATCTGGTAGCCAAAAACGCTGCGCGTGCCAACGCCGGTGCGATCACCCTTGTCCGTTCCGTGGGCTTTAATATGGCGGATCAGATCCAGGTATTGCTTCATGCTCGTTTGCCTTTGGTATTGCCTGTTGCCGGCGTCTCGAACGTCGGTTTTCGGTATGCCCATACCAACATAATGACGCCGACCACAATCATCGGAACCGACAACAGCATACCTTGGGTGACGAAATTAAACGCCTGGAAGCCCAGGTGAGCATCGGGTTCGCGGAAGAATTCTGCGGCGATTCGTAACACGCCATAACCGACCATAAAGAAACCAGATACGGCCATGCGCGGACGGGGTTTACGACTGAACCACCACAGCACAATGAACAGCAACAAGCCTTCGCCGGCCATTTGATACAACTGCGAGGGATGCCGTGTCAGACCATCGACTTGCGGGAAAATCATGCCCCAGGGCACGTCGGTTGGCCGACCCCAGAGTTCGCCATTGATGAAATTGCCCAACCGGCCGAAGAACAACCCCGGCGGCACCAACGGTGCGACAAAATCGCCGACGGTGAAGATGGCCATATTGCGGCGTCTGGCAAAGAGAATGACGGCAATCACGACACCCAGGAAGCCGCCGTGGAAACTCATGCCGCCATCCCAGATACGAATCAGATAGAGCGGATTCTGGAAGAAGAGGTCGAGATGGTAGAACAACACATAACCAATGCGACCGCCGAGAACGATGCCCAGCACGATGTAAAACAGCAGATCGCTGACTTGTTCGGCGGTGAACCCGCGCCATGGCTGACGCTTCGCGCGCCAGATGCCCAAATAGAGTCCGGCGATAAACCCAAGCAGGTACATCAAACCATACCACTGCACCTGAATTGGCCCCCAGATGTGCAGCGCTACCGGATCAAATTGCGGATGAATCATCGGCGAGTCCTCAATATCAATCGTCGAATCATACCAGAGCCGCCATGGCGCTCCTATGACCGAGGGCACCGCTCTTGGCACACCGAGTTATTTGCCAAACCGGTCCCGATCATGCGGTGCGTCCAGACTCAACTGCGGCCCTTTGGGCACGACGCGATGGGGGTTGATGGTGTCGTGGCTGTAGTAGTAATGGCGTTTGATATGAACCAGATCTACCGTCTCGGCAATGCCCGGGTGCTGATAGAGATCGCGCAGATAGTTCTGTAAATTCGGGTAGTCCGCAATGCGCCGCAAATTGCATTTGAAATGCCCGACATACACCGGATCGAATCGCACCAGGGTGGTGAACAACCGCCAATCCGCTTCAGTGATTTGAGTGCCCGCCAGATAGCGATGTTGTGACAACAGGTCCTCCAACCAATCGAGACTATCAAACAGGGCGTTAAAGGCGTCTTCGTAGGCGTCTTGAGTGGTCGCAAAGCCGGCTTTGTAAACGCCGTTGTTGACGGTGTGATAAACGCGCTCGTTGATGTCATCGATGCGGCTGCGCAGCGCTTCTGGATAGAAATCCAGGGTGTTGCCTGTGACCGAATTGAACGCTGAATTAAACATACGAATGATTTCGGCGCTTTCGTTACTGGCGATGGTGTTCTGTTCTTTGTCCCACAGTACAGGAACCGTGACGCGCCCGGTGTAATCGGCTTTGGCGCGCAGATAGAGTTCATAGTGTCGTTTCAGACCATACAGTTCGTCACCGACAGGGGTCGCGCTGTCCAGAGCAGGGCCTTCATACACCCAGCCTTCATGCAACATATCCGGGTGTACAACCGAAACACCAATGTGCGACTCCAGACCTTTCAGCTTACGAAAAATCAACGCGCGATGGGCCCAAGGGCAGGCCATGGAAACAAACAAGTGATAACGACCGGATTCGGCTTTAAAACCGCCCCGACCACTGGGGCCAGGCTCTCCGTCAGCCGTCACCCAATTGCGGAAAAAAGCGTCTTCACGCTGAAATTTACCGCCAGTTTTGCTGGTGTCGTACCAACTGTCCTGCCATTGACCATTGACCAGAAGCCCCATAACCCCTCCACTGCATGACTCGCATCGTGCTGATTGATTCACTGAAAATACGCAACCGCATCATAGTGAACCCAGGGATTCATCACAGCAGAACTTCCTGACGCAGGCCTTCAGTATTTTTGAAGACCCGCTAAGGACGCCGCATAAATACTGAACTATGCTTAGCGCAAATCTGAAGGTATTGCGGTTCTATGGAAATGGATGTTCAGACAATACTGAACGAAACCTTGGAAGCGACGCAGGTCGGGATCAACATTTGCGACTCCGATGATCGATTCATCTACTGCAATCCTGCCTGCGCCAAACTCTTCAATTTGCCGGTTGAACGCATCCTGGGCAGGTCGTGGTTCGATGTAATGCGACACGCCTATGCAGAGAAAAGTATTCTTGCCATCGATACCGATGACATAGAAGCCTGGCTCGACAAAGCTCGCCATAATCGTCAGTTCGATGGCTACCGTACGTTTGAACTCGACACTCGGGATGGCCGCTGGTTTTTGTGTTCCGAATACCGCCACCCATCCGGCAGTCTTGTATTTCAAGCGACAGAAAATACCCGCCAAAAACGTCTGGAATTACAGCTGATAGAGACCAAACGCCAGCTGGAAGAACTGGTGAGTCACGACGACCTGACCGGCCTCTTTAATCGACGCTATTTCCTCGAAGAATTAAATCGAACGCTGACACAGACCGACCCTCAATTCAGCGACTCCAGCCTGTTGATGATTGATCTCGATTACTTCAAATCAATCAACGACAACTATGGCCACGCCAGTGGCGATTGGGTGCTTCAGGAATTCAGCCATATGCTGCCAGAGTTGCTGCGACCTTATGATCAGGCGGCTCGCATTGGCGGAGAAGAGTTCGCCGTGTTTTTACCCGGCACTCAATCAGTCGAAGGGCAACGTATTGCCGAACGAATTCGCAAAGCTGTCGCCGAACACAATTGGCCCGACATCGATGACGATTTCCAACTGACACTGTCCATCGGCGGCATCACATGCAGGCCGGGAGTTGTTGCCCCAGACGAGCTTCTGGCAAGAGCAGACAAAGCGCTTTATCAAGCTAAATCCAGTGGGCGCAATCGAGTGGTGTGGGAAGGCACGGACATCTCCGAGGCGTAAAAAAGGCGACTGTGTAGTCGCCTTTTTTACGTCCTGCTGTCGCTGCTGCGCTTATTGCACCGCCGCCAACATATGATCAACCGCAGCTTCTACTTCTTCATCACTCAGGCTGCCATTACCGCCTTTGGGCGGCATGTTATTGAAACCGTTGATTGCGTGGTTATGAAGCGTATCCACACCTTTGCTGATACGGGCGGCCCAATCATCCGCGTTACCCAAACGAGGCGCACCCAAAACGCCACTGCCGTGACAGGCAGCACACACTTTGGTGTATACCTCGTCACCTGTCATGGGTTCTGCACTGGCCGACGCCGCCGCAGCGACCGTCGCTGTTTCGCAAGGTTGCCCTTCAATGCAGACGTTTCCAGCCGGAGCCAAACGGTCCCGTAACTGATCTTCGTAGGACTCGCCCCAGGCCAAACCAGCCAACAGTGTGAAGGTCATCAGCACTAGCAGTTTTTTCATTATCGGACCCGCATTTTAGGTATTCGAAGGTGGCGGCAAGTATAACCAGTAAAGACCCGGTTGAAAAATCCGAACGCCTGGTTAAATCCTGCTTGGCTAAAGCCTAAAAGGATAGGGCGGTTACGCTTTCAGCGTCGTGTTTTCCGGCCCAATAAAAAGCCCCGAACCATCACTGGTCCGGGGCGGTATTAAAAGCTTGACGATGACCTACTCTCACATGGGGAGACCCCACACTACCATCGGCGAGGCTGCGTTTCACGACTGAGTTCGGCAAGGAGTCAGGTGGTTCCACAGCTCTATGGTCGTCAAGCAAACTGGTTGGTGGCTGTCGTATGTGGCTCTCTAACGTCGGCATTCACTTTCTTTGCCTTCGCCTTGTCCTCGTAACAACGCACCCAATTCGCTCTGATTGACACGTTTTCTCGTTTGTCTCTCGCTAGCTTGTTCTTTCTAGCTAGCTATCTCTATCTGTCCGATCGTTCCAAGTGTTGCTCGTAGCTCTATCTTTGCTTCTTTGTTCGTCCAAGCCGCCAACACCCCTTGGGCGTTATATGGCCAAGCCGCACGGGCCATTAGTACTGGTCAGCTCAACGCCTCACAGCGCTTACACATCCAGCCTATCAACCAGGTCGTCTTCCTGGGCCCTTTAGGAGACTCGAAGTCTCAGGGAAAACTCATCTTGAAGGGGGCTTCCCGCTTAGATGCTTTCAGCGGTTATCCCGTCCGAACGTAGCTACCGGGCAATGCGATTGGCATCACAACCCGTACACCAGGGGTTCGTCCACTCCGGTCCTCTCGTACTAGGAGCAGCTCTTCTCAGTTTTCCAACGTCCACGGCAGATAGGGACCGAACTGTCTCACGACGTTCTAAACCCAGCTCGCGTACCACTTTAAATGGCGAACAGCCATACCCTTGGGACCGGCTTCAGCCCCAGGATGTGATGAGCCGACATCGAGGTGCCAAACACCGCCGTCGATGTGAACTCTTGGGCGGTATCAGCCTGTTATCCCCGGAGTACCTTTTATCCGTTGAGCGATGGCCCTTCCATACAGAACCACCGGATCACTATGACCTGCTTTCGCACCTGCTCGACCTGTCCGTCTCGCAGTCAAGCACCCTTGTGCCATTACACTAACCGCATGATTTCCGACCATGCTTAGGGTACCTTCGTGCTCCTCCGTTACTCTTTGGGAGGAGACCGCCCCAGTCAAACTACCCACCACACACGGTCCTCGCCCTGGATCACAGGGCTGAGTTAGAACCTCAAACTTGCCAGGCTGGTATTTCAAGGTCGGCTCCACATGGACTGGCGTCCACGCTTCTAAGCCTCCCAGCTATCCTACACAAACAAGCTCAAAGTCCAGTGTGAAGCTGTAGTAAAGGTTCACGGGGTCTTTCCGTCTAGCCGCGGATACACTGCATCTTAACAGCGATTTCAATTTCACTGAGTCTCGGGTGGAGACAGCGCCCCCATCGTTACGCCATTCGTGCAGGTCGGAACTTACCCGACAAGGAATTTCGCTACCTTAGGACCGTTATAGTTACGGCCGCCGTTTACCGGGGCTTCGATCAAGAGCTTCGCCTAAGCTAACCCCATCAATTAACCTTCCGGCACCGGGCAGGCGTCACACCCTATACGTCCACTTTCGTGTTTGCAGAGTGCTGTGTTTTTAATAAACAGTCGCAGGGGCCTGGTATCTTCGGCTGGCTTCCGCTCCAGTCGCAGGACCTTCACGTACACACCAGCGTGCCTTCTCCCGAAGTTACGGCACCATTTTGCCTAGTTCCTTCACCCGAGTTCTCTCAAGCGCCTTGGTATTCTCTACCTGACCACCTGTGTCGGTTTCGGGTACGGTTCGGGTGTACCTGAAGCTTAGAGGCTTTTCCTGGAAGCGGGGCATCAGTGACTTCGGGCTCCGTAGAACCACCGTCATCGTGTCTCAGGATTGTGGAACCGGATTTGCCTAATCCCACTCCCTACACACTTAAACCAGGACAACCAACGCCTGGCTCACCTAGCCTTCTCCGTCCCCCCATCGCAGTACACCCAAGTACGGGAATATTAACCCGTCTCCCATCGACTACGCTTTTCAGCCTCGCCTTAGGGGCCGACTCACCCTGCCCCGATTAACGTTGGACAGGAACCCTTGGTCTTTCGGCGTGCGAGTTTTTCACTCGCATTGTCGTTACTCATGTCAGCATTCGCACTTCTGATACCTCCAGCAGACTTCTCAATCCACCTTCAACGGCTTACAGAACGCTCCTCTACCACTTGCCAAAGGCAAGTCCGTAGCTTCGGTACCATGTTTGAGCCCCGTTATATCTTCCGCGCAGGCCGACTCGACTAGTGAGCTATTACGCTTTCTTTAAAGGGTGGCTGCTTCTAAGCCAACCTCCTAGCTGTCTAAGCCTTCCCACATCGTTTCCCACTTAACATGGATTTTGGGACCTTAGCTGACGGTCTGGGTTGTTTCCCTTTCCACGACGGACGTTAGCACCCGCCGTGTGTCTCCCGGATAGTACTCTACGGTATTCGGAGTTTGCATGGGGTTGGTAAGTCGGGATGACCCCCGAGCCCAAACAGTGCTCTACCCCCGTAGGTATTCGTCCGAGGCGCTACCTAAATAGCTTTCGAGGAGAACCAGCTATCTCCCGGCTTGATTAGCCTTTCACTCCGATCCACAGGTCATCCCCTAATTTTTCAACATTAGTGGGTTCGGTCCTCCAGTTGATGTTACTCAACCTTCAACCTGCCCATGGATAGATCGCCGGGTTTCGGGTCTACATCACGCGACTGGACGCCCAGTTAAGACTCGCTCTCGCTACGGCTCCCCTATACGGTTAACCTCGCCACGTAATGTAAGTCGCTGACCCATTATACAAAAGGTACGCCATCACCCCCGAAGGGGCTCTGACTGCTTGTACGTACAGGGTTTCAGGGTCTATTTCACTCCCCTCTCCGGGGTTCTTTTCGCCTTTCCCTCACGGTACTGGTTCACTATCGGTCAACTGGGAGTATTTAGCCTTGGAGGATGGTCCCCCCGTCTTCAGTCAAGATATCACGTGTCCCGACCTACTCGTTTTCACACCGTTGGGCTTTCGTGTACGGGGCTATCACCCACTATGGCGGTCCTTTCCAGAACCTTCCACTAGCCGGCCCGGTGCTTAAGGGCTGCTCCCCTTTCGCTCGCCGCTACTCAGGGAATCTCGGTTGATTTCTCTTCCTCGGGGTACTTAGATGTTTCAGTTCCCCCGGTTCGCCTCTTACACCTATGGATTCAGTGCAAGATACCCGCTAAAAGCGGGTGGGTTTCCCCATTCAGACATCTCCGGATCACAGGTCGTTTGCCACCTCCCCGAAGCTTTTCGCAGGCTACCACGTCTTTCATCGCCTCCAGTTGCCAAGGCATCCACCCTGTACGCTTAGTCGCTTGGCCATATAACCCGAAGGAGTGTCACAGACCGGTCTTTTGTTTCCAGCTCTTCGTTGATTCGGTGCTCGCTGCTCATGTGCTTTTCAGCACACTGCGCGGCTGCGCTCCGAGTCGCCTCGATCTGAAAACAAAATCCTCGCTCTGTTCTGCTCGCTCTCGTTATATGAGCGACGTCTTGAACGACAAAGATATTGCTACGCTTGGTTCAATCAGACTTTCTTTCTTTGAGAAAACTTCAATCAGATTGTTAAAGAACAGAAGATGCTTGCGAGTCTGCGCAAGGCGAAATGTTCTTGTTGTTAAAACAACAAAACCACTTGGCGTTGCGGACAATGAATGGATTTTCTTTTTTAGGATTTTGCAGAACGTTCTCGATGACCAAATTCGTCAAGACAAGGCGAAAGGTAAGGAAGCATAGTCATCTATGCGACGCGCCTTTCAACGCAGGATTGACGGATTTGGTGGAGCTATGCGGGATCGAACCGCAGACCTCCTGCGTGCAAAGCAGGCGCTCTCCCAGCTGAGCTATAGCCCCAAAACTTGGCCCGAATAAACCCTAAAGTGAACTCGGTTAATTTTCGCAAGACAAGGCGGAAGTTCGCGAAGCGTATTAACAATACGTGAGCGGGCTTCCAACGCAGGATTGCAGAAATTTGGTAGGACTGGGCAGATTTGAACTGCCGACCTCACCCTTATCAGGGGTGCGCTCTAACCAACTGAGCTACAGTCCTAAAAATTGTCAGTGGCTGTAGGCTGATTTGGTGAGCCGCCCATAACCTGGACACGCAAAAAATCAGCGAGCCCTGTCGCTAATCCATTCACATCTTCAAGGAATCAAGTAATTCGTTGTGGACACTTGCAGGTCTTGGTTTAAGGAGGTGATCCAACCCCAGGTTCCCCTAGGGTTACCTTGTTACGACTTCACCCCAGTCATCAACCACACCGTGGTGAGCGCCCAATGTTAAGCTACCCACTTCTGGTGCAATCAACTCCCATGGTGTGACGGGCGGTGTGTACAAGGCCCGGGAACGTATTCACCGTGACATTCTGATTCACGATTACTAGCGATTCCGACTTCATGGAGTCGAGTTGCAGACTCCAATCCGGACTACGACCGGCTTTCTCAGATTAGCTCCACCTCGCGGCTTCGCAACCGTCTGTACCGGCCATTGTAGCACGTGTGTAGCCCTACTCGTAAGGGCCATGATGACTTGACGTCGTCCCCGCCTTCCTCCGGTTTGTCACCGGCAGTCTCCTTATAGTCCCCGGCCGAACCGCTGGCAAATAAGGATAAGGGTTGCGCTCGTTACGGGACTTAACCCAACATTTCACAACACGAGCTGACGACAGCCATGCAGCACCTGTCTCAGAGTTCCCGAAGGCACCAAAGCATCTCTGCTAAGTTCTCTGGATTTCAAGAGTAGGTAAGGTTCTTCGCGTTGCTTCGAATTAAACCACATGCTCCACCGCTTGTGCGGGCCCCCGTCAATTCATTTGAGTTTTAACCTTGCGGCCGTACTCCCCAGGCGGTCGACTTATCGCGTTAACTTCGCCACCAAGTCCTTAAAGGTCCCAACGGCTAGTCGACATCGTTTACGGCGTGGACTACCAGGGTATCTAATCCTGTTTGCTCCCCACGCTTTCGCACCTCAGCGTCAGTATCAGCCCAGAGTGTCGCCTTCGCCACTGGTGTTCCTTCCGATCTCTACGCATTTCACCGCTACACCGGAAATTCCACACTCCTCTGCCGTACTCAAGCGAGCCAGTTTTGAATGCAGTTCCCAGGTTGAGCCCGGGGCTTTCACACCCAACTTAACTTGCCGCCTACGCGCGCTTTACGCCCAGTTATTCCGATTAACGCTCGCACCCTCCGTATTACCGCGGCTGCTGGCACGGAGTTAGCCGGTGCTTCTTCTGACAGTAACGTCAATGTCGATGGGTATTAACCATCAACCCTTCCTCCTGTCTGAAAGTGCTTTACAACCCGAAAGCCTTCTTCACACACGCGGCATGGCTGGATCAGGGTTGCCCCCATTGTCCAATATTCCCCACTGCTGCCTCCCGTAGGAGTCTGGGCCGTGTCTCAGTCCCAGTGTGGCTGATCATCCTCTCAGACCAGCTAGAGATCGTCGCCTTGGTGAGCCTTTACCCCACCAACTAGCTAATCTCACGCAGGCTCATCCAGTAGCGAGAGCCGAAGCCCCCTTTCCTCCTCAGAGATTATTCGGTATTAATCCGGATTTCTCCGGGCTATCCCCAACTACCGGGCAGATTCCTACGCGTTACTCACCCGTCCGCCGCTCGTCAGCAACTAGCAAGCTAGTCCTGTTACCGCTCGACTTGCATGTGTTAGGCCTGCCGCCAGCGTTCAATCTGAGCCATGATCAAACTCTTCAGTTTAAAGTCTGGCAGAGAACCCGAAGACTCCCCGCCTTTACTCATGACTCGTTCGCAAGCTCATTCACACTTCAACCGAAGCCAAAGCCTGAATAAACGCCTCTCAGAATTTCTGACAGGTCACTTGTCGATCGAGTTACCCCTCCGGAACGAATCCCGAAAGGCTTATTGGTCGACCCACAAGCGCCCACACGAATTACTTGATTCCAATACTGTTAAAGATCAACGAGCCGCGCTGTCGGCGCTCGTTTAAGCGAGGCGCGTATTCTACGCCTGCGCTGCATCCTGTCAACTCTAATTTGCAAAATTCATTTAGGAATCAGCTTGTTAGGAGAGCACCACTCAATACTTCGAACGGCGCTTCAAGGACGGCTGTCGGTGACAGCGGAGGCGCATTATAGGGATGGGTGTTGAGGTGTCAAGGCAACTTGATGCGTTACTTAACCACCTTCAATGACGGCTTTTTAGTTGCGCTTTCACTGCTAACTTCAGGCGTGCTGGGCGGCGGCTCCGTAGGCTCTTCAATATCAAACCCCATACCTTGCCCATTCTCTTTGGCAAAGATGGCCATGACCGCGCCCATCGGCACCCGAATCAACGTTGGGACGCCGCCAAAACGGGCACTGAATTCAATCCAGCGGTTGTCGATGGCTAATTCACGCACCGCTGTCGGCGATACATTGAGCGTGATTTGGCCGTCACGTACAAACTGAACCGGCACTTCCACGCCGGGGTAGTCTGCCGCCACGACCAAATACGGGGTGCAGTCATTGTCCAGCACCCACTGATGGATGGCCCGAACCATATACGGCTTGTTCGAAGTCATCTCACTCATGCGTCAGTCCCGCATTTCCTGCTCGACTTCAGACAGACTTACCTGGAACGATTCACGTGAAAACAGCCGCTCCATGTATTGAAGAATGGGCTTGCCCTGTTTTTCAGGCAGGTCGATACCCAGTGACGGCAGTCGCCAGAGAATCGGGGCAATGCAGCAATCGACCAGGGTGAATTCATCGCTCATAAAAAACGGTTGGTGATCAAATACCGGAGCGATCGCCAACAGACTCTCACGCAACTCTTTGCGCGCTTTGGTCACACTGTCTTTGCTCTTGGCTGCGACAATGGCATCGACCTTGTCGCACCAATCACGCTGAATGCGGGCAATGTACTGACGACTTTCTGCGCGCGCCACCGGGTATACCGGCAACAGCGGCGGATGCGGGAATCGTTCGTCCAGGTACTCCATCATGACGTAGTGTTCGAACAGAGACAGATCGCGATCAACCAAAGTCGGCAAGCTGTTATAGGGATTCACATCCGACACTTCCTGCGGAATGTCATTCGGATCAACATCTTTGATGTCGACCGACACGCCTTTTTCAGCCAGTACGATGCGTACGCGATGACTGTATTGGCTGATTGGATCGGAATAAAAGGTCATGGAAGAACGCTTGGCGACAACGCCCATCAGGTACTCTCCTCGATGCTAGAAACACCCTGAGTGAAGACAAAACAAGCGCGGACAAGCCGCGCTTAGAATAAATGACACTACGAACAGTCTGGATTAATGAATATCTTTCCAGAGTTCGCGATACAGCAACTGGCCAATCACCAGGAAGACAGCCAGGAAGGCAAAGACCATCCAGCCGATGCGCTCACGGTCAGCCTTGAATGGCTCACCCATGTAATCCAGGAAATTGACCAGATCGTAGATGGCTTCATCGTATTCCGACTTGGACAGAGCCCCTTCCACTTCCAGGTGCTCACAACCACCTTCGGTCAGAACCTGGCCAGTCAGCGGGTCAAACTTCTTGTCACTGACCGGATGCGGTTCCTCTGCGCACAGCCCTTGCAATTCCACCAACACGTGCGGCATACCCACGTTCGGGAAGCGCACGTTGTTTACGCCCATCGGCCGGGAATCGTCTTTATAGAAACCGCGCAGATAGGTGTACAACCAGTCTTCACCACGAACGCGAGCAACCAGGGTCAAGTCCGGCGGAGCCGTACCAAACCAGTTTTTGCCGTCGTCTTCGTGCATGGCGTTTTCCATCAGCGAGCCAAAGCTGTCACCGGTGAACACCAGATTTTCCATCATGATGTCTTCCGGAATATCCAGATCCTGGGCGACACGGTTATAGCGACCGTGCTCCAGTGAGTGACAGCCCATGCAGTAGTTCATGAACAGCTGCGAACCGTGCTGCAAAGATGGCTTATTGCTCATATCGGTTTCGATATGGTCAAGAAATCCCTCTTCACTGGCGGCGAATACCGCCAGGGGCATCAAGCTGACGACGAGAGACAGGAACAGTTTCTTCATCATTCTGGCACCCTCTCCGGCACAGGCTTGGTGGTTTCAATCCGGGTGTAGATTGGCATCAACAAGAAGTAGGCGAAGTAGATGATGGAACCAACGCGCGCCAACCAGGTGTTTAGCGGATTAACCGGCTGACCACCCAAATAGGTCAACCCGGCAAACGCCACCGCGAACAGAACCAAGGCGATCTTGCTGTACCAACCTTTATAGCGCCAGGAACGAACCGGGCTGCGATCCAGCCAGGGCAACACAAACAGAATGGCGATGGCGCCACCCATGGCGATAACACCCATCAGCTTGTCTGGCACCGCACGCAAAATGGAGTAGAACGCTCCGTAATACCAAACCGGCGCAATGTGCTCCGGCGTTTTCAGCGGGTTGGCAGCTTCGAAGTTAGCGTGCTCAAGGAAATAGCCGCCGCCTTCCGGGAAGAAGAAAATGACGCCGCAGAAAACGATCAGGAAGATGACGATCATCGGCAGTTTGCCAATGGTGAAATACGGATGGAACGGAATGCCGTCCAGCGGCCGACCTTTGTCATCCATGTGTTTCTTGATGTCGACACCGTCCGGGTTGTTAGAACCCACTTCGTGCAGTGCCAGAATATGCAGCACCACCAACAGCGCCAACACCAACGGAATGGCAATGACGTGCAGCGCGAAGAAACGGTTCAGGGTAATGCCGGAAATCAGGAAGTCACCGCGGATCCATTCGGTCAGGCCATCACCAATAACAGGGATCGCACCGAACAGAGAGATGATCACCTGGGCGCCCCAGTATGACATCTGACCCCACGGCAACACGTAACCCATGAAGCCTTCTGCCATCATCGCCAGGTAAATGAACATGCCAAACACCCAGATCAGCTCGCGAGGTTTTTGATACGAGCCGTACATGATGCCGCGGAACATGTGCAGATAGACGACGATAAAGAAAAAGGACGCACCGGTGGAATGCATGTAGCGAATGATCCAGCCGGAATGAACATCGCGCATGATGTATTCGACTGAACCGAAGGCCGCTTCCGCACTCGGTGTGAACGACATGGTCAGCCAGATACCAGTCAGGATCTGGTTAACAAAGACCAGCATGGCCAACAGACCAAAAACGTACCACCAGTTCAAATTCTTCGGTGCGTAGTATTTGGACATGTGCTTTTCGTAAGCACTGGTGACGGGCAATCGCTGATCAATCCACTGCATGATGGCAGGCTTGTTAGCACTCATCAGGCGGTCTCCTCACCAATGGTCAGAATAGTGCCGTCGACACGGTACGGCGGCACCACCAGGTTTGCCGGAGCAGGAACGCCACGATAAACCCGGCCTGCCAAATCGTATTTGGAGCCGTGGCACGGGCAGAAGAAACCACCCATCCAGTTCTCATCGAACGGTTGCGGTTCTACTTCAGGACGAAATTCCGGCGCGCAACCCAAGTGCGTGCACACGCCTTCTAACACGGCCAGATCTTCGGAGCGGGCGCGCAACAAATTCTGAGCGTATTCGGGTTGCTGAGAAGTGACTTCGGATTGAGGATCGGCCAAACGATTCATCAGACCATCTGACTTCAGACTGTCGATCATGGTCTGAGTACGGCGCACAACAAAAATAGGTTTGCCACGCCACTCAACGGTTCGCATTTCCCCAGCCTCCAGCGTACCGATATCAACACTGACCGGCGCACCAACAGCCTTGGCTTTTTCACTGGGGTACCAGGATTTGACGAAAGGGGTTGCGACTCCCACTGCACCCGCGGCGCCCATGGCTCCTGCGGCAATGTAGAGAAAGCGGCGCCGACCCTTATTTACGCCGTCTTGCGTCATTATTGAGGTCCTCTGTCTGAAGGTAGTGTAGTACTGGGCAGATGCCACAAAATGGAGGGAATACTAAAGAATTACGCCTTCTGTGACAAGAAAACCCTGCGCCATATAAGGGCATACAAAAGCCAAACTGAATTCGCTGCAGGCCACGCCAGACGGCGGCTGCAAACAAAAACGCCCGGCATTGGCCGGGCGTTTGAACAGTCCTTCGAAGCGATTAACGCTTGGAGTACTGAGGACGCTTACGCGCTTTGTGCAGACCGATTTTCTTACGCTCGACCATACGCGCATCGCGGGTCACGTAACCGGCAGCACGCAGAGGTTTGCGCAGGTTTTCGTCGTATGCAATCAACGCACGGGTGATGCCGTGGCGAATCGCACCGGCCTGACCGTTTGCACCACCGCCAGAGACGCTGATGACTACGTCGAACTTGTCAGTCATTTCGACCAGTTCGAGCGGCTGACGCACGATCATGCGTGAAGTTTCGCGACCGAAGTACTCTTCCAGAGAGCGCTTGTTGATGCGAATGTCACCGTTGCCGGGACGCAGATAGACGCGAGCGGCAGAGGTCTTGCGGCGACCGGTACCGTAATGTTGCTGAATGGCTGTCATGATGCTCCCCGTTAAATCTTCAGTTCTTTTGGCTGCTGAGCAGTATGCGGATGTTCAGTACCGGCATACACCTTCAGCTTCTTCAACATGGTCCGGCCCAGCGGTGTGCGGGGGATCATGCCTTTAACGGCCAATTCGATGATCTGCTCAGGTTTGTGATCAATCATCTTATTGAAGCTCATGGACTTCAGGCCACCAGGGTAACCGGTGTGACGGTGATACATCTTTTGATTGGCCTTACGACCAGTCACGGCTACTTTCTCAGCGTTAACCACGACGATGTAATCGCCGGTATCAACGTTGGGAGTGAACTCGGCCTTGTGCTTACCGCGCAGACGACGAGCGATTTCAGTGGCCAGACGACCCAGGGTCAGACCGTCAGCGTCGACGATGTACCAGTCGCGCTTCACTTCTGCCGGTTTTGCTACGAATGTTTTCATATTTACTCTTAACTCCGCCTAATAAGTGGGGGGCTCAGGGGAAGTTAATCCAGAATGAGGGCGCGGATCTTATAGAAGATACAGACCTCGCGCAAGACTTTTTATGGCAGTTCAGAAAGCAATCCGAAGGCTCAGCGATAGCGCTCTGGCGCCTGCATCTGCGACAGCCCATATGCCAGCGCACTCATACAGCAACAGGCGGTAAACAACAGACCCACAGTGGCACCATTAATTCCCGGCGCGGCGATGTCGGGCACGCCAAAACGACTGACACCCCAGAAATACGCCAGGCTGGAAAACAGGAAGGTCAACACCAGCATGATAACGACCAGATAGCCCTTACCGTCGTATGCCGATATGCGTCCGTCACTGACCAGCGACTGCAAACCCAAGACGGCAACACTGCCACCGCCAGCGTTTATCAGCACCAACACCAGTAAATAGACGATCATGAACCTTCCTCCAAATTACACTGAGTGGCAGACGCTCAATGCTCCCGCGTCTTGCGGAATCCGATGTCCGGATGCCGCTCTTGCGCCATTTGCAAATTGACCATGGTGGGCGCGATGTAGGTCAGGTTATCGCCGCCATCAAGCGCCAGGTTGTCGTGTGCCTTATCGCGGAACTGCTCGAGCTTGCGCTCATCCGGCGCTTCAACCCAGCGCGCGGTTGCCACGCTGATCGGCTCGTAGACGGCTTCTACCTTGTACTCGCTTTTCAAACGCTGTGCCACGACATCAAACTGTAGCAGACCCACCGCCCCAACGATCAAGTCGTTGTTCTTCAGCGGCCGGAATACCTGAACAGCGCCTTCTTCAGACAACTGTAGCAAACCCTTTTGCAACTGCTTGGCCTTGAGCGGATCTTTTAGTCGAATGCGGCGGAACAGTTCCGGGGCGAAGTTCGGAATGCCGGTGAATTTCAGATCCTCACCCTGGGTAAAGGTGTCGCCGATCTGAATGGTGCCGTGGTTGTGCAAACCGATGATATCGCCCGCCCAGGCTTCTTCGACGGCCGAACGGTCGCCGGCCAGAAACGTCAACGCATCCGAGATGCGCACATCGCGGCCCAGCCGCACCTGATGCATCTTCATGCCTTTCTCGTACTTGCCGGAGACGATGCGCAGAAAGGCAACGCGGTCGCGGTGGTTCGGGTCCATGTTCGCCTGAATCTTGAACACAAAACCGGAAAACGCCTCTTCGTCCGCTTGAACCAGACGCGCTTCAGTCGCCCGGGGTTGCGGCGTCGGCGCCCACTGAATCAGACCATCGAGCATGTGGTCGACACCAAAATTACCCAAGGCGGTGCCGAAGAATACCGGCGTCATCTGTCCGGCCAGGAATTCTTCCAGATCGAACGGATTTGCTGCCGCTTTGAGCAGTTCGATTTCCTCACGCAGCTCTTCGGCGTAACTGCCCAGCACCGAATCCAGTTCCGGATTGTCCAACCCCTGAATGGCGCGACGCTCTGCAATGGTGTGGCCCATACCGCTCTGATACAGAATCACTTCGTCGTTCAGCAGGTGATACACACCCTTGAATTGCTTGCCTTGCCCAATCGGCCAGGTGATCGGCGCGCAGCTGATCTTGAGGATGTTTTCGACTTCGTCCATCAGCTCGATCGGGTCGCGGATGTCGCGGTCGAGCTTGTTCATAAAGGTCAGTACCGGCGTTTCGCGCATGCGCGCTACGTCCATCAGTTTGATGGTCCGGTCTTCGACACCCTTGGCGGCGTCGATCACCATCAAACAGGAATCCACCGCAGTTAATGTCCGGTAGGTATCTTCGGAGAAGTCTTCGTGTCCGGGGGTATCAAGCAGGTTGACCAGCTTGTCCTGATACGGGAATTGCATCACTGAGGTGGTAATTGAGATGCCACGCTCTTTCTCCATTTCCATCCAGTCGGATTTGGCGTGCTGGCCTGATTTCTTGCCCTTCACGGTACCGGCGGTCTGCAAGGCACGTCCGAACAGCAACACCTTTTCGGTGATGGTTGTTTTACCGGCATCGGGGTGGGAGATGATGGCGAAGGTGTGGCGCTTGCCCACTTCGCTGGCGATGGATTGGCTCATATTGGCTACCTTGGGTCGGTGAGGACACAGCCTCAATACGGTCGCTGCACGCAGCGAGGACTAACGCAAACAGGGCGCCCGGACTGGGCAAAGACACCGACCTACATGGAACACCTGTGACATTGGACAATGGAGTTGTCGGTTCGCACCGAACCGAGGCGGGCAATTATAACGATCAGCGGCCATTTTTCGACCACAGACTGAGTGCTCGACGCTCCAGACACGCAGGCAACGACAAGACAGGTTAAACTAAGCCACCCAATCGATACCCGCTTAAACCATGCCGCACGACAAAGACACCCTTTACGCCACCGACCACGGCCAGGTCGCCGACTTCCGTTTTGATGAACAGGTGGCGCGCGTATTCCCTGACATGATCAAGCGGTCGGTGCCTGGCTACAGCCACATCGTCGCCATGATTGGCGTACTGGCCGAACAGTACGCCCAGCCCGACAGCCAACTGTACGATCTCGGCTCATCGCTGGGCGCCGCCAGTCTGGCAATGCGCCACCGCGTTCATGCACCCGGCGCGCGCATCATCGCCGTCGACAACAGCCAGGCAATGCTCGACCGCAGCCGCGATTTTCTCGACAGCGAAGATTTACCCACGCCCGTACAAACACTGTGCGCGGACATCACCGACTTAACCTTGGAACGCGCTTCGTTTGTGGTGCTGAATTTCACCTTGCAATTCATTCCACTCGAACAACGCCAGGCAACCTTGCAACGTATCTACGACGGCATGTTACCCGGCGGCGCATTGGTGCTGTCGGAAAAACTTCGCTTTGAAAACCCGGTGCAAGAGCAATTGCTCAGCCAGCATCATCACGACTTCAAACGCGCCAACGGTTATAGCGATCTGGAGATCAGTCAGAAACGTCAGGCTATTGAACGGGTGCTGTTACCCGAAAGCGCTGACGATCATTTAAACCGATTGCGCAACGTTGGTTTTCAAGTCGCCACACTCTGGTACCAGAGCTTTAATTTCGCGTCGTTCCTGGCCATCAAATGATCGATTACCGACCCTTTATTGACTGTCTCGGCGACACCGCGCTCAGTCATTGGCAAGCACCACTGGCAGAACAATTAGCGCAATTATTTGCGCAATTAAACGACGGTAATTTGCCACGGTTTTTAAAACAGTTAGATGTTTTACCAAACCTCAGCGACGTTAAAATTGATCTCGATACCGTCGCACTGAGCAGCGGTAAACCGCTTAGTTCCGAACAAAAAAACCAACTGGAAAATGCGTTACGCGGATTAATCCCCTGGCGCAAAGGTCCGTTTCGTTTTTTTGATATCAACATCGATGCCGAATGGCGTTGCGACTGGAAATGGACGCGCGTTGCGCCGCATCTCAGCGACTTAAAAAACCGCACCATTTTAGACGTCGGCAGTGGCAACGGCTACTACGGCTGGCGCATGAAAGCGGCCGGCGCGCGCTTAGTGGCGGGCATTGATCCATCCTGGTTGTCGGTGGTGCAACACCTGGCGTTCAACCACTACGTTGGCGACACCAGCCACGTTGTACTGCCGCTCACACTGGAACAATTAACACCAGAAATAAACGCGTTCGATACCGTGTTTTCCATGGGCGTTTTGTACCATCGACGTTCGCCACTGGATCATTTAAATGAACTGCGCGGCGCGTTACGACCGGGTGGCGAATTGGTGTTGGAAACGCTGGTAATTGAAGGCGGCGAACGCGAAGCGTTGGTGCCACCGGGTCGTTATGCGCGTATGAATAACGTCTGGTTTTTACCGTCACCACAGGCATTGGCGTTGTGGTTGGAAAAGGTGGGTTTTATCGATGTTCGAATTGTCGATGTCACTTACACCAGCACCGAAGAACAACGAAATACCGACTGGAAACCGGGGCAATCTTTAACGGATTACCTGGACCCGGATCATCCGAATAAAACCATCGAAGGTTTACCGGCACCACTGCGCGCAACGTTGATCGCCCGCAAACCGGACGATCAACAGCGGCTACGACGCTATCAGTTGGATTAACCCTCAGCGCATCACTTTGGCAACGGCTTCGATTTCAATTAACAGATCAGGCTCGGCCAAAGAAGCCACACCGACACCGGTCAAGGCAGGCCGGTGATTGCCAAAATATTTGGGCAACAAGGGCGCGACAGCCGGTAAGTGATCGGCCACTTCGCCACGCACATAGATGCGCAATTGCAATACAGCCGAGGTACCGGAACCGGCCGCTTGCAGAGCAATCATCAGGTTAGCGAATGCCGCTTCGGCCTGGTCGACTATGCCATCGTGCTGGCGTCGACTGTCGCTGTCCCAATCGACCTGACCAGAGACAAACACCAGTCCGCTGTCTGTATCGACCGTCGCTTGCGACAGTCCAACCGCTGCGCCGTCGTAGAGTTGTTCCGGGTTGATGGTCACTATTGGCATGGGTACTTCCTCCGTCTGTTTGATGTGCGCGCATGCTATAAATCGCGCTCAGACTGAGCCATCAAGCCGGCCTTGTATCTGATACAAGCGGTTTGGTGCAGCGTTAAAACCGGTTTTGTAACCAGCTCAAAACCTGCACCAACAATGGATCGGAGGCAGCGCCAGGGTGGTACGCCGCCACCACTTCGTATCCGGGCGGTTGGGTTTCCAATGGCAAGCAATAAACACCTGCCAATAACGGCAAACGCGCCGGTAAAAACGCGACCATTGGCGACATTTGCAACGCCCGTTGTGCCATGTAAAACGACGGCACACTTAACACCACTCGACGCTCAATGCCGCGCCGTTCAAACCAATCCTGTGCCGAGCCTTTGAAATCGGCCGTGCCCGGCGACGTCACGACAAAATCAAAACCAGCCAATTCCGACAACGCCAACGCCTGATCTTGCGGAATAGAAAGGTGCGCAGAACACAGCCGATATTCTTCGGTGAACAAGGCAATCGACGTCAGCCCGTTGGGCACATAGCCAGACGTGGTTAACGCCAGATCAATGTCGCCCTGCTGCATGCGTCGTGTCAGTGCCTGACTTTCAATATTGATGATTTTCAGTCGGACTCCGGGCGCCCAGTCGCGCAGCGCCGTCGCCAGCGGCAAGGCCACCAGATGCTGGGTGTAATCGGTCGCCGATATCACCAGCGTGCGCTCGAGCGTGCGCAGGTCCTGTTGCCCCGGCAAAGGTATCGCCTGTACCGCCGTTAATATCTGTTGCACCTGGGTTTGCAAAGACCGGGCATACAAGGTCGGCGCTATACCCTGACCGGAACGAACAAATAAATCATCGCCCAACAAACTGCGCAAACGATTCAGTTGCGCACTGACCGCTTGCTGAGTCACACCCAAGGCTTCAGCCGCCGCGGAAATCGATCCGGTTTGCAGCAAAACAGACAGGGTGCGCAGTTGTTTGAGTTCCAATTTTTCGATCATGGCCGTCCACTATTCAGGGTGACTCTGTTGTTAACCTAAACGTATTTTGAGCAAAAAAAAGCGACCCGAAGGTCGCTTTTTTATTCCGCATCACAATCGCATCATTTCTTACGTTTGAATTCCCGCAAGGTACGCAACTGAGCCGCAGCACGCGCCAGGTCGGCAGCGACCTGAGCGAATTCCGCTTCGGCCATCTTGTCGGCGATGGCTTGTTCGGCGTCCTGCTTGGCTTTTTCTGCAGCGGCTTCGTCGATGTCGTTCGCACGCAAGGCGGTGTCTGCAAGAATGGTGACCACTTCCGGCTGGACTTCCAGGAAGCCACCGGAGACGTAGTACACTTCTTCTTTACCGTTTTGCAGCGTCAGCTTGACCGGCGCCGGATTCAGACGAGTCAGCAAGGGCGCGTGCTTGGGTTTGATACCCAGCTCGCCTTGCTCGCCTTCACAGACGATGGTCTCGACCAGTCCTTCGAAGATCTTCTCTTCGGCACTGACGATATCGCAATGAACTGTCATGGCCATAGCTACCTCCGCCCTGATTAGCCTTTGCTACGGGCGTTGTGTGCTTCCAGAACTTCGTCGATAGAACCCTTCATGTAGAAGTCCTGCTCGGCGATCTCGTCGTATTCACCGTCCAGGATGCCCTGGAAACCACGGATGGTTTCTTTCAGTGAAACGTATTTGCCCGGAGCGCCGGTGAAGACTTCCGCCACGTGGAACGGCTGGGACAGGAAGCGTTCGATCTTACGAGCGCGCGCTACGGTCAGTTTGTCTTCGTCTGACAGTTCGTCCATGCCGAGAATGGCGATGATGTCTTTCAGTTCCTTGTACTTCTGCAACACGCCCTGAACGCCACGCGCGCAGTTGTAGTGCTCGTTACCAACCACCAGCGGGTCGAGCTGACGGGAAGTGGAAGCCAACGGATCCACCGCCGGGTAGATACCCAGAGCAGCGATGTCACGGCTCAACATCACGGTCGCATCCAAGTGAGCGAAGGTGGTGGCCGGAGACGGGTCAGTCGGGTCATCCGCCGGTACGTACACCGCCTGAACGGAGGTGATGGAACCGGTTTTGGTGGACGTAATACGTTCCTGCAGAACGCCCATTTCTTCCGCCAGCGTCGGCTGGTAACCCACCGCAGACGGCATACGGCCGAGCAGTGCCGATACTTCGGTACCGGCCAGGGTGTAACGGTAGATGTTGTCGACGAACAACAGAACGTCACGACCTTCGTCACGGAACTGTTCAGCCATGGTCAGACCGGTCAGCGCTACACGCAGACGGTTACCGGGCGGCTCGTTCATCTGGCCGTAAACCATGGCTACTTTTGATTCCGCCAGATTGTCCAGTTTGATAACGCCGGCATCACTCATTTCGTGATAGAAGTCGTTACCTTCACGAGTCCGCTCACCGACACCGGCGAAAACCGACAAGCCGGAGTGTTCGATGGCGATGTTGTTGATCAGCTCGAGCATGTTGACCGTTTTACCCACACCGGCGCCGCCGAACAGACCGACTTTACCGCCTTTGGCGAACGGGCAGATCAGGTCGATTACCTTGATGCCGGTTTCCAGCAGCTCGGTGTTCTGCGATTGCTCAGCGTAGCTCGGGGCGTCGCGGTGAATGGTGGCAAACTCTTGCGAGCCAATGTCACCACGCTCATCGATCGGCTCGCCGAGAACGTTCAGGATGCGACCGAGGGTCGCCTTGCCAACCGGCACGCTGATGGCGTCGCCAGTGTTCAGTACTTCCAAGCCACGCTTCACACCTTCGGTGCTTCCCATGGCAATGGCCCGAACGATGCCGTCGCCCAGCTGTTGCTGAACTTCGAGCGTCAGACCGACTTCATTTACTTTCAGAGCGTCATAGACCTTGGGGACGCTGTCGCGCGGGAATTCCACGTCGACAACGGCGCCGATGATCTGGGTGATACGTCCGCTACTCATCTTCTGTATCCTCTCAAAACCGTGTTATTGCACCGCGGAAGCGCCGCCGACGATTTCAGCGATTTCCTGAGTAATCGCTGCCTGGCGTGCCTTGTTGTATTCCATATTGAGACTTTCGATCAGTTCCTCAGCATTTTCACTGGCGCTTTTCATTGCCATCATGCGTGCGGCCTGTTCACAAGCGAAGTTCTCCACCACGCCCTGATAGACCACGGATTCGATATAACGAACCAACAAATGGTCGAGCAGGACTTCGGCGTCTGGCTCGTATAAATAGTCCCAACTGTGGCGACGCGAACTGCTGTCGTCTGCCGCTTCCAGGGGCAAAAGCTGTTCAAGGACCGGCTTCTGAACCATGGTGTTCACGAATTCGTTAAACACCAGGAACAGACGATCGATCTTGCCTGCGTTGTAGTCGTCCAGCATGACTTTGACGCCACCGATGAGATCACTCACGGCCGGTTTGTCGCCAAGATGCGCCATGGAAGCAACAACCTCGAAACCGCGACCTTTGAAAAAGCCGGTTCCTTTGCTGCCAATAGCACAGATTTGCACCGTTGCGCCTTTGTCTTTCCAGGCACTGGCGTCCTGAGCCACCCGTTTGAACAGGTTGGCGTTCAAGCCACCACACATGCCTCGGTCTGTGGAGACCACAATGTAACCCACGCGTTTGACGTCACGTTCTTTCATAAAGGCGTGACGGTATTCCGGGTTGGCGTTGGCCAAATGGCCGATCACCGCCCGGATTTTGTCCGCATAGGGCTTACTGGCATCCATCCGATCCTGGGCTTTACGCTTCTTACTCGCCGCAACCATTTCCATGGCCGAGGTGATTTTCTGCGTGTTCTTAAAGCCCGCTATCTTTGTCCGTATCTCTTTTCCGGCTGCCATAGCATTGCCTCAGTTCAGTCGACCGCCAGAGGCGGCCGGTGAATTACCAGGTCTGGGTCGCCTTGAATTTCTCCAGGGCGTCCTTCAGCGACTGGGCAATCTCATCGTTATAGTTGCCCGACTCGTTGATCTGCTTCATCAGATCCGCGTGTTCGCTGTTCATGTAGGCATGCAGGGCCGACTCGAAGCGTCCGACTTCGCTGACTTCCAGCGACTTCAGGTGACCTTCGTTGGCGGCGTAGACGGAAACGGCCATTTCAGCGACCGTCAGCGGCGCGTACTGACCTTGTTTCATCAACTCGGTTACACGCACACCGTGGTCCAACTGGGCCTTGGTGGCTTCGTCCAAGTCAGACGCAAACTGGGAGAACGCCGCCAGTTCACGGTACTGAGCCAGAGCGGTACGAATACCACCGGCCAGTTTCTTGATGATCTTGGTCTGAGCTGCACCACCCACACGGGAGACCGAAATACCGGCGTTCATCGCCGGGCGAATGCCGGAGTTGAACAGGTCGGTTTCCAGGAAGATCTGACCGTCGGTAATGGAGATTACGTTGGTCGGTACGAACGCAGAAACGTCGCCACCCTGGGTTTCGATGATCGGCAGCGCGGTCAGAGAACCGGTTTGGCCTTTCACTTTACCGTCGGTGAATTTCTCAACGTAGTCGGCGTTAACGCGAGCAGCGCGTTCCAGCAAACGGGAGTGCAAATAGAAGACGTCACCCGGGAAAGCTTCACGGCCCGGCGGACGACGCAGCAGCAGGGAAATCTGGCGGTACGCCACGGCCTGCTTGGACAGATCATCGTAAATGATCAGCGCGTCTTCACCGCGATCGCGGAAGTATTCGCCCATGGTGCAGCCGGCGTAAGGCGCCAGGAACTGCATGGACGCTGGCTCAGAAGCGGTCGCAGCAACGATGGTGGTGTAACCCATAGCGCCGTGCTCTTCCAGCTTGCGCACCACGTTGGCAACAGTCGATTGCTTCTGACCGATGGCAACGTAGACACATTTAATGCCGGAGTTTTTCTGAGCGATGATGGCGTCAACCGCCAGCGCAGTCTTACCGGTCTGACGGTCACCGATGATCAGCTCACGCTGACCACGGCCGATCGGCACCATGGCATCGACGGCTTTGTAACCGGTCTGCACCGGCTCATCGACCGATTGACGGGCAATAACGCCCGGCGCCACTTTTTCCAGCGGATCGGTCAGTTCAGTTTTGATCGGGCCTTTGCCATCGATCGGGTTACCCAGGGCGTCAACGACGCGACCGAGCAGTTCCGGACCAATCGGCACTTCCAAAATACGACCGGTGCACTTACAGGTCTGGCCTTCAGCCAGTGTCTTGTAATCGCCCAGTACAATGGCGCCCACGGAGTCTTGCTCCAGGTTCAGGGCCATGCCGTAGAGGCCGCCCTGGAATTCAATCATCTCACCGGACATCACATCGCCCAGGCCATGAATACGCACGATACCGTCAGAAACGCTGACGATAGTGCCTTCATTTTGCGCCTTGGCGGAGGTATCGAGCTTGCTGATACGCTCCTTGATGATGTCGCTGATTTCTGAAGGATTCAGTTGTTGCATTTCATTTCCCTCATTAGGAATTCATTGCGTCAGCGAGTTTCGTCAACTTGCCGCGTACCGAGCCGTCAATGATCAAATCGCCAGACTTGATCACCACACCACCAATCAAAGACTCGTCAATTTCCACGCTCAGGTTTACCTGGCGGCCGAGTTTGGTGGACAACTTATCGGTCAGGGTTTGCTGCTGACTGTCATTCAATGAATAGGCGCTGGTGACTACAACGTCAGCGCTCTTTTCATGCTCGGCTTTCATAGCCTCGAACTGAGTGTGAATTTCACTCAGCAACGACAGACGACGATTTTCGGCCAACACATCAATCAAGCTGCGGGTGCCATCCCCAAGAGTGTCGCCAGCGACATCTTTCAATACTTGCGCTTTGTCGTTAGCCGACAAAGCCGGGTTGGTCACCAACGCCTGAACGTCGGCCTGCTCACTGATAACAGCCAAGGTAGCCAGTTGCTGTGACCATTCGGCCAGCGCCTGACTTTCCAAGGCAGCGTTGAATGTGGCTTTGGCGTAAGGACGAGCCAGCGTACTTAATTCTGCCATGCTTCCCCCTTACAGCTCCGCTGCCAGCTTATCCAACAACTCGCTGTGTTTTTTGGCGTCGACTTCGGCACCGAGAATTTTCTCAGCACCCACGACGGTCAATTCAGACACACGTTGACGCAATGCTTCGCGCGCCTGATTGATGTCTGTCTCCATCTGAGATTGCGCAGAGGCAACAATGCGTTCGCTTTCTTCGCGCGCCTGAGTTTTGGCGTCTTCCACGATCTGGTTAGCGCGGCGGTTAGCCTGCTCCAGAATGGAAGCCGCTTCGTCTTTGGCATCACGAATCTGCTTGGCAACGTCACCTTTAGCCAATTCAAGATCTTTCTTGGCTTGGTCTGCTGCATCCAAACCTTCCGCAATCTTCTGCTGGCGTTCCTGCATGGCTTTCATGACAGGAGGCCAGACGTATTTGGCACAAAACCAAACAAAGACCGCGAAAGAGATCAGTTGGAGAATCAAGGTCAAGTTAATGTTCACTCCAACACCCCTATCGTCTGATTGATTGCTATGGACGTCTTAAAGACGGCGATCAGCCAGCCGCGCCAGGGGCTACTACGAAGATCAGGAACATCGCGATACCAACACCGATAATCGGGATAGCGTCGATCAAGCCAACCAGCAGGAACATTTTGCCCTGCAGCATCGGAGCCAGTTCCGGTTGACGAGCGGTGCCTTCGAGCAGCTTGCCACCCATAACACCCATGCCGATAGCGGCGCCCAGACCACCCAGACCCATCATCAGTGCGGCTGCAACGTAGATCAGTTCCATGTTTTTCTCCTAAGGTTTCTAAGTTCTAAGTTTATTGAAATTAAAAAGAGCAAAGAGCAGTAACAACGGTGCGAGGCGACCGACGAACGATCGCCTCATAAAATCAATGGTCTTCTTCGTGCGACATACTCAAATAAACGATGGTCAGCACCATGAAGATGAAGGCCTGAAGCACGATCACCAGAATGTGGAAAATCGCCCAGCCCAACTGCAGGAAGCCACCGACCAGAGCGAACAACCAGGTCGCGCTGTACATAGTGGCGATCAGGATGAAGATCATTTCACCGGCGTACATATTGCCGAACAACCGCAAGCCCAGTGAGAACGGCTTGGCCAGCAAATCGACGGTTTCCATGAACAGATTGATCGGGATAAACAGCGCCTGAACAATCTTGTTGTTGAAGCTGAACGGATGCAGCGTCAACTGTTTAACAAAGCCAACCAGACCTTTGACTTTGAGGCTGTAGAAAATCATCAGCAGGAAGACGCTGATCGCCAGACCCAGGGTGACGTTCGGGTCGGTTGACGGCACCACTTTCTGGTACGGCACGCCGGCTTTTTCCAGCAGCCAGGGCAGAACGTCCACGGGGATCAAGTCCATGACGTTCATCAACAGCACCCAGACAAAAACCGTCATCGCCAGCGGCGCAACCAAGGGGTTGCGACCGTGGAAGGCGTCTTTTACCTGGTTGTCGATGAACTCGACCGTCATCTCGACAAAATTCTGCCAGCCGCCAGGCACACCAACGGTGGCCTTGCGTGCAGCCAGGCGGAACAGGCCGAGAAAGAGTGCGCCCAGGAAAATGGACCAGAACAGCGAATCCAGATGGATCGCCCAGAAGCCCATTTCTGCCGCTTCTTCCGCGCCGTGGGCAATGCCCCAGCCATGGTCTGTCTTGCCAAACGTTAAGTTGGTCAAGTGGTGCTGAATGTATTCAGCTTGGGTTGGTTGTTCACCTGCCATTGTCAGAGTCCTAAGTTTTATCGGTTACCGCGAGGGTTAATCAGAAACTGATTGAGGAGAACGCCCAGGACCGTCCAAACAAAAAAAACCACCAACATAATGGCGGTATTGGGCGAGTACTCTCCCACCATGGCCAGTGCGAAGCCCACACTGGCCACAATAAATCGGCTAATGGCCCCTACATACAGGGCTTTGATTGAATCGGTGACATGACGAAGGCCGCGTAACGGAAAGGCCCCTAAACACAATACCAGCTGGGATGCGCAGTAAATGCCTGCACCCCAAGCCACACTCAACGCCACTGTGCTGGAATAGAGACCCGTCAACAATACGACTAAGGCCGAAAACACAACCATCCAGAACAGACCAGCAAACACAGCGGGCGCTTTACTTTTTGTACGGATTCTCCTGATCACGCCGCTCCCGGTCTCAGGACCATCTAGGCACCCACTTACTCTATAGCGGCGCGACATTATAGGGATATAAAACGGCACAATCAACGCGTTGGGCGACCTGCAAAGGCCGCTCAAAAAACGATCAAATAACGGGAATACGGCGGGAATTTCGCTTATTTGACGTGATTCAGAATGCCGTCCAGTTCATCCAGGCTGTTGTACTTGATAACCAGGGAACCTTTACCTTGAGCGCCGTGCTTAATAGCCACAGTGGCACCCAAACGTTGCGATAGCATGTCTTCCAGGTTCTTGATGTTGGCATCCGGACGGGCTTCGTTTGAAGACGCCGCGGCCGGTTTGCGGCCTTCGGCCAATGTCCGCACCAGCGCTTCGGCAGCACGTACCGTCATGCCTTTGGCGACCACCTGACGAGCGGCTTCTACCTGGGTCTCGCCTTGCAGTCCCAACAGAGCACGGGCGTGGCCCATTTCCAGGTCGCCGTGCTCAAGCAAACGCCGCACTTCGGCTTCCAGATTGATCAAGCGCAGCAGGTTGGTGACGGTAACGCGGTTCTTGCCCACCGCATCGGCCACACCGGCCTGGGTCAGCTCGAACTCTTTTTGCAGGCGTTGCAGCGCAAAGGCTTCTTCCATCGGGTTGAGGTTTTCGCGCTGGATGTTTTCGATCAGCGCCATGGCGATGGCGTCTTCATCCGGTACGTCGCGCACCACCGCCGGAATGGTATCCAGACCGGCCATTTGCGAGGCGCGCCAGCGGCGTTCGCCGGCAATCAATTCAAAACTTTGCGGGCCGACCGGACGCACCACCACCGGCTGCATTACACCCTGGGCGCGAATTGAGGCAGCCAGTTCTTCCAGACCTTCCGGAGACATATCCCGACGCGGCTGATACACGCCACGCTGTACCCATTCGATGGGCAATTCACGCAAGCTACCGTCGCGAATTTCCTTAACCGGCTGCTCGGTGAGCGTTTCAACTTCCTCGCGCGTGGTGATCAGCGCGTCCAGGCCGCGTCCCAGGCCTCGTTTTTTCGGTGACATCGTCATGCTTATCCTGTGATTTCGGCCGCTTCGGGCGCTTTCACACCTTCGACCCGACGCACCATTTCACCGGCCAGCGCCAGATAAGCCAGCGCGCCTTTGGAGGTGCGATCGTATTGCAGAACCGGCGTTCCATAGCTGGGCGCTTCGGCCAGACGGACGTTGCGGGGAATCACCGAGGAATAAAGTTTTTCGCCGAAGTGGTTTTTCAGCTGTTCGGAGACATCGTTGGTCAGGCTGTTGCGCGGATCGTACATGGTGCGCAGCAAACCGCCGATGGTCAGGCCCGGGTTAACCACTTTCTGAATCGAGCCGATGGTTTCCATCAGCGCCGCCAGACCTTCCAGTGCGTAGTACTCGCACTGCATTGGAATCAGCACCTGTTCGGCGGCAGCCAGAGCGTTCACCGTCAGCATGTTCAGCGACGGCGGACAGTCGATAAAGATGTATTCGTAATTCTGTTTGACCTCGGCCAGGGCGTACTGCAGACGATGCTCTTTCATCTTCATCGGCATCAGTTCGACTTCGGCGGCGGTCAGATCGCCGTTAGCGGGTAACAGGTCATAGCCGGCGTTGTCGGCGCGGACAATGGCATCGGCACAGGCGCAGCGACTGGTTAAAACGTCGTAGACGCTCAGTTCGATGTCGTTTTTATCGACACCACTGCCCATGGTGGCATTGCCCTGCGGGTCCAGATCGACCACCAGTACCTTGCGCTTCATGGCCACCAGTGAGGCCGGCAAATTAATGGCGGTGGTCGTCTTGCCGACGCCGCCTTTCTGGTTCGTGATGGCGAAAATCTGAGTCAAGATCGCATCCTTATACTTCCCGGATCGACAACTGTACCAGATGTCGAGCGCCGGAGGTGCCCGGCACATTCAGCGAATGAACGGCATCGCATGCCACGCCAGCGGGCAGGGCATCGAGCTCGTCCTGAGGGTAGCGGCCTTTCATCGCCAAAAAATGACCGGCGGGGGCCAGCAGGTGCAGGGATTTTGCCACCATCTCATCGAGCGTGGCAAAGGCCCGTGATGTGATTTGTCCAAACCGGCGTTGCGGCTGCCAGCTTTCCAGACGGTTGTGCACAACGGTGACGTTATCGACGCCCAGGTCCAGCTTAACCTGGGTCAGAAAACGGGTTTTTTTGCCGTTGCTGTCGAGCAGAGCAATGGACTGATCCGGCCGCACCAGCGCCAGAATCATACCCGGCAAACCGGGGCCAGTGCCGACATCGAGCAGATCGCTGTCGTTGATAAACGGCACGATGGCGAGCGAATCAATTAAGTGGCGATGAATCATCTGCGCCGGATCGCGCACCGAGGTGAGGTTGTAGGCGCGGTTCCACTTCACTAACAAAGCGTGGTACGCCAACAGCCGATCCGCGACGGCGGCATCAATATCCAGCGCGAGCGCGTCTATGCCGGCTTCCAGCTCGGCGCGCCAGGCGTCGCTCATGCGCTGTCTTTAACGGCATCGCGGCCGAGTGAACGTTTCTTTAAATGAATCAGCAATACCGATACCGCCGCCGGTGTGACGCCTGAAATACGCGCCGCCTGTGCCAGCGTTTCCGGCCGGCTGAGTTCCAGCTTCTGCTTCACTTCGTTCGACAAACCACCAACGGCGGCGTAATCGAAATCGTCCGGCAGCGACATATTTTCGTGGCGGCGCAGGGTTTCGATCTCGTCCTGCTGGCGCTGAATGTAGCCTTCGTATTTGGCACTGATTTCGACTTGCTGGCGGATGGCGTCGCTGAGGTCAGTGTCGCTCGGCGCCAGCGCTTCAATGTCGGCGTAACTCAATTGCGGCCGCTTGAGCAGATCGCGCAGCGTGGTTTCACGCGACAGCGGTTGCTCCAGCTGATCAGCCAGCGCCCGGGCTTGATCGGAACCCGGCTGAATCCAGGTACTTTTTAAGCGTTCATTTTCAACCGCAATGGCCTCTTGCTTGGTGGAAAACGCCGCCCAGCGTTCGTCATCGACCAGGCCCAGTTTGCGACCCGCTTCGGTCAAGCGCGTATCGGCGTTGTCTTCACGCAGTAACAAACGATATTCGGCGCGGCTGGTGAACATGCGATACGGCTCTTGCGTGCCGAGCGTGATCAGATCGTCAACCAGCACACCCAAATAGGCTTCGTCGCGACGCGGATACCAGCCTTCTTCACCCAGCGCTCGCCGCGCTGCGTTCAGACCGGCCAACAAACCTTGCGCACCGGCTTCTTCATAACCGGTTGTGCCGTTGATCTGGCCGGCAAAAAACAGGTTGGTGATGTAGCGCGTTTCCAGCGTGTGGCGCAGATCGCGCGGATCGAAATAGTCGTATTCGATGGCGTAACCGGGGCGGGTGATGTGCGCGTTCTCGAAGCCCTGAATGGTGCGGATAAAGTCGACCTGCACATCAAACGGCAGGCTGGTGGAAATGCCGTTCGGGTAGACTTCGAAAGTGTTCAGGCCCTCGGGTTCGACAAACACCTGATGGCTGGTTTTGTCGGCAAAGCGCGTCACCTTATCTTCAATCGACGGGCAGTAGCGTGGACCGATGCCTTCAATCTCGCCGGCAAACATCGGCGAACGATCCAGGTTGGCGCGAATGATGTCGTGCGTCTGTTCGCTGGTGTGGGCGATCCAGCAATTCACCTGTTCAGGGTGTTCGTCGACCGAGCCTAAATAAGACATCACCGGCAGTGGCGCATCGCCCGGTTGCACGGTCATCTTGGAATAGTCGAGGCTGCGGCCGTCGATGCGCGCTGGCGTGCCGGTCTTCAATCGACCGACGCGCAATGGCAGTTCGCGCAACCGCGCCGACAAAGTATTGCTCGGCGCATCGCCCATACGGCCGCCGGCGTAGTTCTGCATGCCGACGTGAATCTTGCCGCCGAGGAAGGTTCCAGCGGTCAACACCACGGTGTCGGCCATGATGCGAATACCGGTTTGGGTGACCACGCCAGTCACGGCGTCGTTCTCGATGATCAGGTCGTCAGCCGCTTGCTGGAAGATTTCCAGGTTCGGCTGGTTTTCCACGATGTCGCGAATGGCGGCGCGGTACAAAGCGCGGTCGGCCTGAGCGCGGGTCGCGCGCACGGCCGGGCCCTTGCGGCTGTTCAGCACGCGGAATTGAATGCCGGCGCGGTCAGTAGCGCGCGCCATGGCGCCGCCCAGTGCGTCGATTTCTTTGACCAGATGGCTTTTACCAATACCGCCAATGGCCGGGTTGCACGACATCACACCGACGGTCTCGATGTTGTGCGTCAGCAGCAGCGTTTTGGCGCCGGCGCGGGCCGCGGCCAGCGCCGCCTCGGTACCGGCGTGACCGCCGCCGATCACCACCACCTGATAACGCTTGGGAAATTCCACGCTGCACCTCGAAACGTTTGAAAACGGGCCGACCGTTCACTTTTTGACCAGCCCAAAATGGGCGGCGATTATACGAGTTTTACCGCTGCCTTTGAAGATCGCGCGCGGGGGTAAAACTTGCGTCTGTTCGCAAATGTCTATACTAAGGGGCCTCTACCTCCGTTAGGGTGACCGTGTGATTCGCAAGCTTTCTGTCTGCGCCCTGCTTTGGGCCGCAAGTAGCCTCTGTCTGGCACAAAATTTATTACTGGTAACCGACCTGGATGATGACAACCTGGCCAGCCGGCCAGACCTGCGTCTGGTCGCCAGTGAAGCCATTAACCAATTGCGCGGTTATGAAGTCGCTACCGCCAAAACCTCAGAACGCCCCGACAGTCAGGCCAAGATTACCGCCATGGTCGATGCTGCCAAACGCGCCAATCTGACGACGCTGGCAGTGGTTACGCTGTATCCGCACGGCTGGGGTTCGTCGACGCTGACGGTATCGTTCTACGGCGTTTCCAACGGCGAGTTACAAATGCAACGCTCGCTCGATTTCAGCACCCGCGATGTGCAGGCCATTCTGGCGCAGCTGGAATACGAAATGCCGTTAATGCTGAAACGCGAATTCCGCGAACTCGGCACCGTGGTGCGGGTCACTTCCGACCGTCTGTATTTCGATTTGGGCGAAAGCGCTGGTGTGAAAGTCGGTCAGCTGTATCGCGTGTTCCGGCGCGGCGAGCAGATTCGTGACAGCCGTGGCGAGAGTTACGGCTACGTCGATAACCAGAGCGGCATTGTTGAAGTCACCTCAGTCAGCGGCGTTTATTCGGTGGCCGAAATCAAACTGGGCCGTCTGTCGATTCGCAGTAACGACTGGGTGGAGTTGACCGACCCGGAGATCCGCGTTGAAGGCCAGGTGCTGTCGAAGCTCGATAACGAAGTCGCCATCAACCTCGGTCGCTTGTCGGGCATCACGCCGGGCAGCTATTTCGCCATCTATAAAGACATCAAACCGATTGACGGCGACCAGTCGTTCCGCGAAATGGTCGGTCAGATTCGCATCAACGAAGTGAACGACAACGTCGCCCGCGGCGAGATTGCCCGTTCCGACCATTACGACCTCGCCAAAGCGCTGATCGAAGAAGGCGACCGGGTGGAAGAAGTGGCGTATCGCCATCGCAACCAACTGGAAGTCGGCCAGAATCTGTTCGGCATATTGAACGAACTGGACCAGAGCTATTTCGTCGGTTTGCGGCTCGATTCAGGCAGCGACATCGACCTCGGCTACCGCCTGCGCGCCAGCGTGCTGGCACCTTATTACGGCAGTGTCGGAATTGTCTCAGCGCTGAATCACAGCGAAAGTTTCCGCTACGGCCTCGACGGTCTCTACGGCCCGGACGGTCTGGGCACTCAGTTGTTCGTTGAAGCCGACATCCCGACACCGCTCAGCGACCGCGCCCGTTTCTCGCTCGAAGGCGGCTATCTGCTCGGCGGCATTGAAGACGCAGAAGGGCTGAACATCAGCCTGAGCGTCAAGCTGGGCCTGGTCTCACTCTTTTAACGCAGCGTCTGTAAAGGGTTTGGCTCAGTGAAACCACGCGGTTAAGCTGGGCCGGGCCCCTGTCGAGACCATTCCCATGCACACCACTCCTTCGCCCTGGCCGTCACGTCTGGCCTGGCCCGCTTTGTTGCTGAGCCTGGTGCTGGCGGGTTGCGTCAGTTATCAGAGCATGGAAGGCGGATATTCAGACCCGGTGCAGACCGAATTGGTCGCGCGTTTTGAAGAAGTGTATGAACGTTACGAAGGCGTGCCGTATGTCTACGGCGGCAGCACACCGGCGGGTTTCGATTGCTCCGGTTTCATTAAAGCTGCCTACCGCGAAGCGCTGGGTCGCAACGATCTGCCGCGCACCACCGCCCAGATGTTAAACGGCGGCCAGTTCGTCCGGCTCGATCAACTGCGCCCGGGCGACCTCGTTTTCTTCCGCATCGCTGGCAAAGAACAACACGCCGGCATCTACCTCGATAACGACCGTTTTATGCACGCTTCGTCGTCACGCGGCGTCACGGTGTCATCGCTGTCGAACCGTTACTGGATCAACCACTACTCCCAGGCACGACGATTCATGTAACGCGGACTCAACTGTCCTCGTTGCGCATCGCCTCGAACTGGGCGCTGTATTCCTCATGCAAACGCGGCCAACCGTGTGGCATGGCGTCCGAGCCAACAAGGCGACCGAGCGGGTCATCGTCCAGATAACGACCCAACACATCGAAGCAGATATGCCAGCCTGCGGCGCCCATGGCGATGTAATCGCGACCGATGCTGTGCCACAGCGTCAGCAAGGTGCCGCCGTCATCAAGTGCGTCCAGTTGCCAGCGCATATCGTTGTCGCCCCAACTCAACTCCAGCAAGGTCGGCGCTTGGGCGCGTTTGATCTGGGTTTCTGTGACGTGCGGTTCCGGTGTGCCGACGGTTGAAAGCCTGGCGGCGCCGGTCTGCGCCAGGTTGCGATCGGCATCGAACGGCGCCCACTGGCGCAATTGTTCCGGGTCGGTAATCGCCCGCCAGACTTTTTCTGGCGCGTGTTTCAAGCGCCGCTCCACCACCAGCACCCAGTCGTCGCCCTGGGGTTCGATGCGCGCGCCTTGCGCCGGGCCGGCTTGATAATTGTCCGCCTGACTCATGGTTTGTCCTCCGGTGTTGCGTTGTCGGCCGCGTCGAGATCGTCGAGCCGATCCAGGTGTGCCTCGAGCTTGTCGATCTGCGCCGACCAATAACGTCGAAACGGCGCCAGCCAGGCATCCAGTTCCATTAACGGTTCCGGCTTCAACCGATACAGCCGGCGCTGCGCTTCAACGCGCGATTCAACAAAACCCGCCTCGCGCAAAATGCGCAAATGCTTGGACACCGACGGCTGCGACAGCGACAGCGCCTGCTCGATTTCGCCCACCGAACGTTCGGCATCGAGCAACATATCGAGAATGGCACGCCGGTTCGGCTCGGCCACAACACTGAAGGTGGTTTCCATAAGCGTTCGTCTCAGTTTCGGTTAGGTTCAGGCCGCCAGTTTCAGCCGACCGAACAGAATGACCGCCGCCAGCAACGCCATAAACAACACATAGGGCAGCGGCGCTTTATCACCAAAGTACAGATAGAAACCGGCGATCAACAACGAATGCACCAGCATCACCGCCGCGCAAATCAGTGCCACCATCGGCAGGTCTTTGAACACCGCCGGCACAACCAGACCGATGCCAGCCACGATGCCTACCACACCGAGCACCGCCCACAAGCCCTGCGGCAAGTGCTGCATCGCCACCACGGTGGTTTTCAGATCGTTGATTTTGAACAGCTGGAAATAGCCACCGGCCACGGCTAACCACGCCAGCAACCCTTGAACAACCCACAATGCAATCGACATTACTGCCACCTCTTAGCAAGCCATTGAACGGCCGTTCCGGCCGATGAGCGAACCTGGCGTCAATACCAAGTTCCGAGGCGGTTATATAACTACTTGGGAATATTACTGTCAAGGCATGAGACAGAGATGAATCGTCGGTTGTTTGGAAACGGGCAGTCAGCGCAGTGGCGGTGCGTAGAGCAGGCCGCCTTCGCTCCACAGTGCGTTCAGGCCGCGATCAAAACCCAGCGGGGTGTCCGGACCGATGTTGCGCTCAAAAATCTCGCGGTAATTACCGACCTGTTTAACGATCTGATAGGCCCAATCTGCCGACAGCCCCATAGCCCGGCCGGTGTCACCGTTCACGCCCAGCATGCGCTGGATCACCGGCTTGTTAGAGCTGCGCATAGCATCGACGTTGGTTTGATCGACGCCGTATTCCTCGGCATTAACCAGGGCGTAGAGCGTCCATTTGACGATGTTGTACCACTGCATGTCGTCCTGGCGGACGGCCGGCCCGAGCGGTTCTTTGGAAATCACTTCCGGCAGCATCAAGACGCTGTCGCGTTTTTCCAGCCGGGTGCGCAAGGCATAGAGCTGCGATAAATCGGACGACAACACCGCACAACGACCGGCCTGAAACCCTTCCAACGCCAGGTCCGAAGTACCGAACGACACCGGCTGATAATTCAGCCGGTGCTCGCGGAAATAGTCGGCCAGATTCAATTCACTGGTGGTGCCGCCCTGCACACATACGGCTGCGCCGCCTAAATCACTGACGCTCTGAATGCCGGAGGTGCGCTGCACCATAAAACCCTGGCCGTCGTAAAAGGCGATGCCGGCGAAGATCATTCCGAGTGTGGTGTCGCGTGAATGTGTCCAGGTGGTGTTGCGCGACAAGATGTCCACTTCGCCGGACGACAACGCCGAAAAGCGGTCGCCCGGTGTCAGCGGTATGTAGCGCACCTTGTCGGCATCGCCCAGCACAGCGGCGGCGACGGCGCGACAGATATCGACATCCAGCCCGCTCCAACGACCTTGCTGATCGGGATTGGAAAAGCCAGGAATGCCGGTGGAAACGCCACAGTCGAGCTGATCTTTAGAGCGCACTTCGCTCAGCGTTGAGGCGCTGGCGAACGAACTCAATGAAATGGTCAGCCAGATAACACTGCTACGGAAACCGTTCATAACGCCACCTCGCCGTTGAAGCTGGGCAGATCAAGGCCCAGGTCCGGGCTGCGCAGCGGCGCGCTCCAGCTCAGGCCCAGATTGCTCGGCCAACCGCCACCCGTGAGCGCCCGGGCGATTGTCAGACCCAGATCGCCGTAATTGAGCGTCAGTTGCGTGGATTGTTTCTGCTGTGAATCGGCCGCCAGCGACAGCGCATTGAGCCGCACGGCGGAGATGGGCGCAGCACCGTTGCGCAACGCCAGTTGAACCGGGCCGGTGTCGAGGCCGAAGCGATTGGGGTTATCCAGCAGCAAATCCAGTTCCAGTGTCAGCGACGTCAGGCTGGCGTCGCGCACGCGCCAGTCGGCCAGTTGAACCTTGGGCAATTGCGGCACTGGCACAACGAAATCGTGCTGCCATTGCAGTTGGCGCGGACCGAGCACCGGCACATCCACTGTCGGTGCCAGTTGCAGCGTCAGTTCCACTTCACCGGCGTCATAAGCGTTGGACACGCGGCTGACCAAACCGGCCACCGCCACCGACCAATCCAGTTCCACCGTGGTGGATAGGCCAGCCGCCAAACCGGCAATCGGCGGGCTGTCGAGTTGCAGCCAGGGCTCGCCATCGAGCCAGAGTTCAGCTTGCAGCGATTGCACTGGCAGCGAGTAAGCGTTGGGGTTTTGAATGCTGATGCGGCTGCGGCCGTTCAGTTGTTGCCAACTGAGCGACGTCAGTTGGCTGCTCTGATGTTGGAAACTGGGCGCGCGATAGACGTTACCCACGCCGAGGCCGGCGCAACCGGTCAAAACGATCAGGGTTGCAACACTAAGAAGCAAAGTACGCATGAAGGACAACCGACTAAGAGACTTCGGCACCTTTGCCCGCGGTGGCGCGACTGTCAAGAGCCAGGGCTGGCGAGGCGGCAGCGCTGTTGCCAGTCGGTGTTGTCCAGACGTAACAGCAAGTCATCGCCAGTGGACAGCACGCCGACACCGGCCGGTGTGCCGGTCAGAACGACATCGCCCGGTTGCAGGCTGAAATCCACCAGAATCAGTTCCAGCAGTTGGGCAGGTGCGCACAGCATCTGGCTGACCTGGCCGTGCTGGCGCAGGGCGCCGTTCATGTCCAATCGGTACGACCAGTCGGCCACGTTGGCCGGCATTTTCTCAATCGGCAGCCAGGTGCCAATCGGCAAGGCGCCGTCGAAGGCTTTGGCGCGTTCCCAGGGATGGCCGGCCTGTTTGAGTTCGGCCTGCAAGTCGCGGTCAGTCAGATCCAGCGCCAGCGTTACACCGATCACGGCCGACCAGGGATTAACGCTCTGGGCGTTCAGCGGCGCACCAATCAGCAACGCCAGTTCGGTTTCAAAATGCAGGCCCGGTCGCGCCAGTTGCAGCGAATCGCTCAGCTCGCAAAAGGCCGTCGCCGGCTTGTGAAACAGCAGCGGCTGTTTGGGCACCGGGTTGTTCAGTTCACGGGCGTGCTCGGCGTAATTACGACCGATACAAACCGCCTTGCCCACCGGCAAATCCAGCGTTTCGCCTTGCCACCAACGGTGCGTAAACATCTCAGTTATCCTCGGTTTCTTCTTCCGGCAATTCAGGAATCACTGCCAATTGACTCAACTGAGCGGCGGCATTAACCAGCGTCGCTTGAATGGGTTCGTTGCGATACAGAATGGCTTGCAGGGCGTCGTTACCCAGCATCCAGTACAGCCCCATGGCCGGCACCGAGGGCAGCGGCTCGGCCGCTTGCCACACCGGCCAGGCTTGAGCGTGCCAGTCTTCGTCGCTGAGCCAGTCTTCCAGTGCCGCTGGGCGCAATGGCGCGGCGGGCGCGACGGCCGATGTCAGCGCTTCGAAACCGGCGTCGTTGAGCAGGGCGTTTTCAATAAAGCGGCGCGCCAGGGTTCTGTTCGGCGTCGCGCCATTAATAAAGGCGGCGGTGACTTCAGCGAACCCGCGACCCACTTCGCCGTTCAAACCCGGATAGGGCCCAACCACCAAATCGATGCCCGCGTCCTGATACACCGGCAAGTCGCTGGCGGCGGCCAATACGCAGGCGGCGCGTTCGCTGGTGAAGGCGCGGTCGGTTTCTTCGCCATTGATGCGATCTGGCAACAGGCCGCCTTCAATCATTGATTGCATAAACGACAGTGCCGCCACCGCGGCCGGGTGCGTCCAACCAACATTGTTGGTGTCAATCTCGCCAGTTTCAGTACGGCCAAACACGTAGCCGCCCTGAGCAGTCATCAGGCCGTAGTTCAGATACAGATTGGTCGGGTCGAACAGCAGCGGCCGCGCGTTGCGGCGGCGCATTTCGCCTTCGGCCTGCCAGACCGATTGCCAGCTATCAAAGGGTTCATTGACCAGATCGGCGTTGCACGCCTGCACCACGCCTTCGACCGCCAGCGGGTAGCCGTATACCGTCTCTTGATAGGTCAGCACCGACCAGTAGGGTTCGTTCAACGCATTGCGCGCCGCACTCGGCGGCTGAATGGGCGTGAGGATGCCGGCCAGCGCCCAGTCGGTCAGGTTGTCGTGATGGCCGATGTAGATGTCCGGACCATCGTTATCGACTTCGCGCTGCTGGAAAGCACGCCGACCCTGGGCCGGCGCAGCGACTGTGATCTCAATGTCATTGCGCTCGCCATAGGCTTCGGCCAGACGCGTCAGGGCGCGGATGTCGTGGCCGGGGTCAACCCAGACCAACAGCGAACCCTGCTCAAAAGCGTGCGCCGGTGTCTGCACCAGCGCCAACACCAGCAAGGCAGCAATGAAACGGACGATGGCTGTCATGGCAAATCCTGTTCGGTTGAAGGGGGCGGCGTGATGCCCGCCGAGAGCAAACGATGATTCAAAGCCTGGTGCGCCTGGGCTTCGGTGCGGTTCAGCCCGACCAGCAACCAGATTGAACCGGCCGGGCTGGTGCGGGTGCGCACCACCCGCAATTCCTGACTGAGCCAGTCGTACACCAGCGCCTGAGCGCGATCCCGGTCGGCACTGGGCAAGCTGGCGTACCAGTCTTGCATCCATTCCAGCATCAATCGATTTTGCACCGCCTGCCGGCCGCTTTCGATGCGCACCTCGGCGGCTTCATCACTGGGGGGTGAGGATGTCAGACGAGTCAGCGGAAAACCTTCGAGTGGTTCACCACAAATGAAACCCGGCGCCGGGGTGCGGGCACTGTCCGGGTAGGTGCAACTGGTGACTTCGGACTGCCCGCCGCCGCTCATGCAACCGGCCAACGCCAAAGCGCAGCACAACCCACCGACAATTCTGCGCGACAACCGCGACATCCACTCCGCCCTTATGGCCGTTAAAGCGGGCCGATTATGACAGCCCGCTGCCTGTCAGAACAGGATGCGCGTGCGCATGGTGGCTTTCACTTCGCGCACTTTTTCCAGTGCTTTCAGTGAACATTCCTGCGCCACATCAATCACCACGTAACCGACCTTATCGTTGGTCTGCAGATACTGGCCGATGATGTTGATGTCGTTCTCAGAAAAGATGCGGTTGATCTCCGACATCACGCCCGGCACGTTGTGGTGAATGTGCAGAATGCGGTGCGCGTTCGGGTGCGATGGCAACGCCACTTCGGGGAAATTGACCGCCGACAGCGAGGTACCGTTGTCAGAATACAGCGCCAGTTTTTCCGCCACTTCGATGCCGATGTTGTACTGCGCTTCCTGAGTGGAACCGCCAACGTGCGGCGTCAGAATCACATTGTCGAAGTCGCGCAGCGGCGAAATGAATTCGTCGTCGTTGCTGCGCGGTTCGACCGGGAATACATCGACCGCCGCGCCGAGCAGTTTTTTCTCGGCCAGGGCTGCGGCCAGCGCATCAATATCCACCACCGTGCCGCGTGAAGCGTTGATAAACACCGAACCGGGTTTCATGCGGCGGAACTGATTGGCACCCATCATCAGTTTGGTCGAGGCGGTTTCCGGCACGTGCAGCGTCACCACATCGGCCTCGGCCAACAGGGCATTCATCGAGCCAACTTGACGCGCATTACCCAGCGGCAACTTGGTGACCATGTCGTAGAAAATCACTTCCATACCCAGGCCTTCGGCCAGCACACCCAACTGCGTGCCGATGCTGCCGTAACCGACAATGCCCAGTTTCTTGCCACGAATCTCGTAGCTATCGACCGCCGTCTTCTGCCAGCCGCCGCGATGACAAACGGCGTTTTTCTCCGGTACGCCGCGCAACAGCAAAATGGCTTCGGCCAATACCAGCTCGGCCACCGAACGGGTGTTGGAATAAGGCGCGTTGAACACCACCACGCCGTGTTCGCTGGCGGCATTCAAATCGACCTGATTGGTACCGATGCAGAAACAGCCGACGGCCACCAGTTTATCGGCCGCCTCGAACACCGAGCGCGTCATCTGGGTACGCGAACGAATGCCGATAAAGTGCGCGTCGCGCGCTTTCTCAATCAGCTCAGCCTCGGGCAGGGAACCCTTGAGGTATTCGATGTTGGTGTAGCCTGCTTTGTTCAGGGTATCCAGCGCGCTCTGGTGGACCCCTTCCAACAAGAGGATGCGAATCTTGCTCTTATCCAGCGAATTCTTGCTCATGCTCGGCTCTTGATGCGGGTGGTCGGGAAGAATGGCGCGCGGATGATAGCACAGCCAAGGCGCAGCCGAAGCGGTCGATTGTGCAATGCATTGTTGCAGCAGCTCAGTGAAAGACCTCAGGAAAACGCCATAAAAAAAGGCCGCCGAAGCGACCTTTCTGGTTGGTTCAACCGATCTAAGATCAGTCGCGAACCACCATCATGCCGGGGGCAAAGTCGGCGATGTCGAGCGGGCTATGCTGCTCGATGTAATCGGCCAGCATGTCGGCATCGACAAAGCCGGAGTTCACGTAGTTCGGATGCTCGGTGATGTTCGGGTAGCCATCACCACCGGCGGCCATGAAGGAGTTAACCGACAGGCGGTAGGTTTTGCCCGGGTCGATCGGCGCGCCACCGACTGTCGCTTCCACTACAGAACCGGCCACGATCTTCAGTTCTACACCGTCGAACTGCGCGAATGCACCGCTGCCGGCTTGCATGGCGGCGGCGGCGTTCAGGTAGTTCATCAGTTCGGCGCCGGTGAAATCGACGTAACCGAGCATGTTGCCGAACGGCTGTACAGTCAGCACGTCTTTGTAGCTGATGTCGCCACCTTCCAGATCAGCACGGATGCCGCCAGAGTTCATGATGCCAACGTCGGCGTTGGTGCGGGCACGTTGCGCGCGGGCAATCAGTACACCCAGGTTGGTCGGTTCGTTACGCACCACGGCGCGGTCGCCGATGAAGTCGCCATTGGCGCTGCCGAGGACGATGTTCAGCGCTTCACCACCGGCTTCCTGATACGGCGTCAGCATCGCCAGCATCTCAGGATCTTCGGCGATTTCGGCGCGCATCAGCTGGTCGTTATCGTCCAGCAGGTTCACCGGAATCAGGTCGTAGGTGTAATCGACGATTTCACCGTTACGCAGCGTCAGGTCCAGACGGCCAACGTATTTGCCCCATTCGTAGGCTTGCAGAATCAGCGTGCCGTTTTGCACGTCCGGCTCGAACAGCGGGTTCTGGCTGTGACCGCCGACGATGACGTCGATACCGCTCACGCTGCGCGCCAAGGTGACGTCGCCCGGAGCGTTACCGCCGTAGTTGCCATTGGCGTAGTGGCCCATGTGGGTTACGGCGACCACCAGATCAGACTTGGCGTCCAGTTCCGGGATCAGATCGGCCGCGACATCGACTGGGGTCAGGAACGCCAGGTCGGTCATGTATTCGGGGTTGGCGATCTTAACGGTGTCTTCGGTGGTGAAACCGACCACGGCTACTTTGTAACCCTGGACGTTGAACATTTCATACGGCTTGAACAGTGTCTTGCCGCTGTCTTTGTAGACGATGTTGGCCGACAGGAACGGGAAACCGGCCCAGTCCGCTTGCTGCATCAGCACATCGCGCGGGTTATCGAATTCGTGGTTACCGACGGCCATGGCGTCGTATTCCAGCATCGCCATGCCGAGGAAATCGGGTTCGGCGTTTTGCAGATCGGATTCCGGCACACCGGTGTTGATGTCACCACCGGACAACAGCAGCACCGAGCCACCTTCGGCTTCCACTTCGGCGCGAATGCTGTCGATCAGGGTTTTGCGGGCAGCCATGCCGTACTCGCCATCGCCATTGCGCCAGAAGCGGCCGTGATGGTCGTTGGTGTGCAGGATGGTGAGGTGGTAATCGGTGTCCGGCTCATAGCTCGGACCCATCAGCGCACAGCCGCTCAGGGCAATGGCTACCAGACCCAGGGAAACGGGCAATAGGGGTTTCATTATATTTCTCTCCATGTTGTTGCCAGCAGTCGGGGGTTTCAGCGGTACCTGACTCTTCGGTCAGGTCGCAAACCACTGTAGCGGCTATGTCATCAAACCGAAACAAAAGGTGGGCTTTTGAATTCGAGGGCTAGCAGCAGCAAAAACCAAGCCGACCTTGAGCGCCACCCTTCGGCGTTGAAGCGCGCCCGGCCAGCCTAGAGACGCTGTATGACAGGGCCATGAATGAAAGATGACAACCTTAACGCACCGCTTCGGTGCGCTGGGTCAGCAAGGCGAGTTTCTGCCGTCGTGAGTGCGCCTTGATGGCGGCTTCGCGTTGACCGGCGGTGCTGCGGTCGGCGCAGGCTTCGGTGTACACCAGGGTCACCGGCCGGCGGGTGCGGGTATAACGTGCGCCGCCAACCAGTTCGCCGTTGTGCTCGCGCAGGCGACGCTCGGGGTTTGTGGTCACGCCGGTATAAAGGCTGTCGTCGGCGCAGCGCACCATGTAGACAAACCAGTCCGCAACCGAGCCAGACGTCGTTTCCGCCAAGCCTTTGTCTCCTTATTCGAAATCAACCAGCGTTCACTTTGACGGCCAATGCCAATCTAATACCATCGACTGTGAAGCCCCCGTCACAAGCGGTTTCCAACGGCACAAGCTTTAACATAGACTTACAAAATACTAACATACCCGACCCCCTGATTATGGCCGTACAGATTGCTTCATTCTCGTTCCGACCGAGCGTCGAGGACGGCCTTCATCAGCTGGGTGAATTCAACCGGCGCTTTCCCGACCATCCCAATCTGCTCGTCCTGATTTTCGCCAACGCTCCCGCCGATGCCCTGCAACCCATCCTGCCCTGGTTCGAAGCGCTGTGGCCGCAAGCCACGGTGGTCGGCGCTCAGTGTGGGCCGATTCTGAACAGCGGCCCGCTGATCGATGGCGAAGTGCTGGTGCAATGTCTGCGTTTTGAACGGACAACCTTGCGCAGCCAGGTACTGCCCTGGCAAGCCGATCTGGAAACGCTGGGCGAGCGTTTGTACCGGCCGCTGGTGACCCAGGATACGCGCCTGGCGCTGACCTTCTTCAACGATTCCGCCGCCGATTGCGACGCCCTGTTCGACTGGGTAAACGCCCACCATCCGGACATCACCATTGCCGGCGGCCGCATGACCGATCAGGTGAGCGGCTGGGTGTTTGCCAACGGCCTGGTGCAGCCGAACCACTGTCTGGTCGTCACCTTCGACAACCCCGAACTGAAACTTCAATCGCACGCTTTCAGCCAATGGCACCAGATTGGCCGCAGCTGGACCGTCACCCGCGCCCAAGGCACCAAGCTGTACGAACTCGACGGCCGGCCGGTGCAGGCGTTGTACGACACTTATTTGAACGACAGCCAGCCGCTGAACTCGGCCGACTACCGCCATTTCCCGCTGATGCACATCGACGGCAGCCACCAACGGCTGTGCATTCCGATCGACAACCTCAGCGGTGGCGGTTTCCAGTTATCGGAACCCTTGGCCGAAGGCGACCGGGTGCGTTTTGCCTACAGCCATCCGTCGATCAGTCGCGAATCGCTAAGCAAGGGCGCGTTGCAACTGAGCGATCAGCGCCCGGAACTGTTGTTGGCGTTCAACTGCCAAGCCCGCGCCACCAGCGACAGCGGCGGACCCGATCTGGAACTGACGCCGCTGCGCCAACTGGCCCCCTTGGGCGGCGCCTATTGTGCTGGCGAATTGCACCACGAAAACGGCAAGACGCAGTTGTTGCAGCACCATTTAACGGTGCTGGCGCTGGCCGAAGACCCGGCCGAACAACGCCCGTTACTGACCTATCAAAGCCACGCCTTAACGCCGCTGTTCCATCTGATTCAGGAATCGGTGAAGGATCTGGATCAGGTCAACCGCGACCTGGAAGCCGAGGTCAAACACAAGACCCGCGAGCTGTTCCGCAAATACGAAACCGACGCCATCACCGGCCTCGCCAACCGCGTCGGCCTGCTCAAATGCCTGCGCGATGCCGACCCCTGGCCCATCGTTCAGGTGTGCAGCCTGAAGGTGAACAACCTGCGGCAGATCAACAACCTGTACGGCTACGCCATTGGCGATCAGTTGCTCGGCGACTTAAGCCAGGCGATTCAAAACCATTTGCCGGAATTGCTGCCCACCACTGCGCTGGTGTTTCGCGGTTCGCCCAACGAATTTCTGATTGTCGCGCCGGCGGCCTGTTCCAATCAGGCATTTTTCCGTGGCATGGCGCAGTTGACCGAACGGCTGCAAGACCAGTCCGACGTATTCAGCGCCGAGCGCGTGCGCAATGTATTGCCGATTCTGTTAACCGCCGGCACCGCACACCGCGACGAATTGCCGCCGAATATGAAGCCCGGCCCGGAAGATTTGTTGATCAAGGCGTCGGAAGCGCGGCGTCACGCTTACCATCATCAATTGCCCATCGCCCGCGCGCTGGATATGCCCGGTAACGACCAGCACAAACGCGATGGTTTGATCTGGCTGGGCCGGGTACGCACGGCGCTGGCGAACGACGAAGTCGAGCCGTTTATCCAGCCATTGTTCAACGCCCAGGGCGATGTGCCGCACGTCGAAGCGCTGATCCGTATTCGTCAGGACGGCCGCATTTACGCACCGAAAGATTTCCTCGATCTGGTCAAGCCGACGCAGCTGTACCCGCGCCTGTCGATGCGCATGATCGACGAAACCTTCCGCCTGCTGAAAGACCTCAACGTCGGCTTTACCCTGAACTTCACCGCTCGCGACCTGGGCAACACCGAGTTGATCGAACGCCTGAAAACCTGGCTGCGTTCGGGCATCGCCGCCGAGCGGGTCACGCTGGAAATTGTCGAATCCGATGGCCTGCGCGATTTCCAACGCTTCGCCATCACCATCATGGAATTGCGCCGTCTGGGCTGCCAGTTGGCGATTGATGATTTCGGCAGCGCCTATTCCAACCTGGAGCGGGTGCTGCATTTGAAACCGGACTGGATCAAGCTCGACGGCAGTCTGATCCGCAATCTCGACGAAAGCGAAGTCAGTCGGATTCTGGTGCGCCGCGTGGTCCAGCTGTGCCAGGATTTGAACATCCGCACCGTCGCCGAACACGTGCATTCGAATGAGATTCTCGATGTCGTCAAAGTGATGGGCGTCGACTACTTTCAAGGCTTCCACCTCGCCGAACCCATGGCCGTGGCCGATTTCTGCGCCAACCGGCCGCAACGCCAGGAAATGTTTGCATGAGCGCAACCGTTCTGGTCGGCGCCACCGGCCTGATCGGTCAGGCCGTCGCCGCCAGGCTCAAACCAAATTCGTTTGACCCTTGCTGGTTACTGGTACGCCGCGACATCGCGCCGGGTTTGCCACATCAACAGATTCAGGTCGTCGATTTCAAACAACTGGAACAACAAACCCAAGGTCTGGATTTAACCGGCGGCACTTTAATTTGCACGCTCGGTACAACGTTGCGCACGGCTGGCTCGCCGGAGGCGTTTGTTGCGGTCGATCGCGACTTGGTCGCGCAGGTTGCGCATTGGGCGCGCGACCGTGGCGTGACGCATTGTCTGGCGGTGTCGAGCCTCGGCGCCAACGCCGACAGCCGCAATCTGTACCTGCGCACCAAAGGTCAGGCGGAACAGGAATTGATGGCGCTGAGTTTTCAGCGGCTGACGTTGATGCGGCCGTCGTTGTTGCTCGGTGAGCGAAAAGAATTCCGTTTGGGCGAACGCGCCGGTGAACTGATTGGCCGGGTTATCTGGCCGTTATTGGTCGGGCCATTGCGCCGCTACCGCCCGGTCGAAGCCGAACAGGTGGCGCGGGTTTTGGTGCATCAGGCCGCCAGTAACAGCGGCCCGGTGATCGACATCTGGGAGTCCGAGCGCATCAATCGCTGGCAACCGGACACAGACTGAAATCCTGCCACTGCCACAGCGCAGCCGCCTTGCTGCCCTGAAATCCCAACGTCAGACAATGCTCGCCCGCCTGAACCTGCCAGCGTTTCGAGGTGCGTTCCTGCATCGCCCAGGGCGGTTCCGGTAACGCCTGCAAGCGCGGCATCAGTGCCAACGCCAGGCCGGCCGGTTCATCCAATTGCGCGCTGGCGCGTGGCAACAAGGCGTCGGCCGCTGCGTCCGGATCGGGATGGCCGCTGCGCGTGAGATCGGCCCGCAATTGTTCTCCCAGCCACAACCGCTGTTGCTGCGCCAGGGTTTCGACCAACAGATAGGCCGGGTCCAGACTCGCTTCGCCCATCGCCACCTCGCCCAGATGCGTCAGCAATTGCTCCGGCGCCTCAACATGCCGGGCCTGATAACGCGCCACCAGCCACAGACTGAGCGCCAGCAACAACGCCGCCGCCAGGCCGATCAGCCAGTACTGTTGCGTACGGTTCAGGTTCAAAGTCTGGAGCATGGATGTTTCCCGGCAGGCATCGACGCGCCAGTGTACCAAGACGGTGTTAGTCGGCCACCCAATCCTGCAATGCCTCCGCCAGATGATCGAACAGCAAGCGCACCCGCCGCACCGAACGCAAGGATTCGTGCATAACCAGCCACATGGGCAGTTCGAATTCGACGCTGGATTTAAGCACCTGAACCAAATCCGGGTATTGAGCGGCAATGCGGCACTGCATGGCGCCGATGCCCAAGCCGGCTCGAATGGATTCCATCTGAGCGGCGTTGTTGTCGGTGCGCAGCCCAAAGTCACCGCGCTCCAGTTTGAAACCGTACTCGCGCATGGTCCGCACCGCCGTTTCATCGCGGTCAAACCCGACCAGGGCGTGCTGCGCCAATTCATCCTTGTGCGTCAGATCACCGTTGTGCTTCACGTAATCGCGATGCGCGAACAAGCCGATTTTGACCTGTCCCAGATGCCGCGCCACCAAAGCGTTCTGGCGCGGCTCAGTCATGCGGATGGCGATGTCCGCCTCGCGCAACAACAGGTTCGATACCCGGTCGGAGGTAACCAGTTCCAGAGCGATGGCCGGATAGCGCTGACGAAACGGCCGCAACACTTGCGGCAGAATTTCACAGCCAACCACTTCGCTGGCAGTGACTCGAATGGTGCCGCTGGGTTCGGCCGATTCACCCGATGCCTCGCGCAACAGCGCCTCGGCTGCAGCATCCATCGCTTCAGCGTGAGGAATCAGCGCCAGCGCTGCTTCGGTCGGCTCCAGGCCATTGCGGCCGCGCGCAAACAGCGCCCGGCCAAGCTGCTGCTCCAGCGCATCGATGTGCCGGCCGAGCGTGGGTTGCGTCAGGCGCAAGCGGCGCGCAGCCGCCGACAGACTGCCTTCCTGCACGACCACCAGAAAGGATCGGTAGTGGCTCCACTCGGCCGTCTTATCATTCATTTTTGTATGTATCCAATGCCATTTTCGTCAATTTCCATTCTTATTATTAGATAGCACAGTAAGCGCCGAGTCCACACAACCTCAACAGGAGATCATCATGAAGACGGTATTAATCCTCGGTGCGACCGGCAGTGTCGGCGCCAACATCACCCGCAACCTGGCCCGGCGTGGCTGGAACATTCGCGCTTTGCACCGCAACCCGCAGGCGGCCGCTGAACAGTTCAAGGATCTGCCGGATATCGACTGGCGGCGCGGCGATATGCACCAACCAGGCGATGCGACTGCGGCGGCCCAAGGCTGCGATGTAATCGTCAATGCGACCAACCCGCCGGGCTACCGCCACTGGCGCGAAATCGGTTTGCCGATGCATAAAGAGGCCATCGCTGCGGCCAAAGCCAATGGCGCCACTTTGGTGTTTCCGGCCAACGTTTATAACTACGCGCCGGACAGCGGTGAGAACATCGCCGAAACGGCAGCGCAGCAACCGGTCACAGAAAAGGGCCGGGTGCGGGTGGAAATGGAACAGATGCTTCGCGAGGCCGCCGACGAAGGTGTGCAAGTCATACTGGTGCGCGCTGGCGACTTCTTCGGGCCGGGCGCGGATTCCTCGGTGTTGAATCTCCTGATCAAGCCTGGCCGACGCATCACCAAAATGGCTTATTTCGGTCCGATGAATGTTAAGCACGCCTACGCCTACTTGCCCGATCTGGCGGAAACCTTTGCCCGCTTAATTGAGCGCCGCGAGCAACTGCCAAACTACGCCGATTTCCAATTCGCCGGCCAGGTAATCAGCGGCGCTGAACTGGCACAACAGGTGCGCAACGTCAGCGGCGAGCCGGCCATGAAAGCGGGCGGCTTCCCCTGGTGGCTGGTGCATCTGGTCGCCCCGTTTAACCTGACGTTCAAAGGCCTGTTGGAAATGCGTTATCTGTGGAACAAGCCGATCACCCTGAATAACGCCAAGCTGGTGGCTGAACTGGGCGAAGAGCCGCGCACGCCGATGCATCAGGCGCTGACCCAATCGCTCGATTCCTTGGGTTGCCTGCCCCGCCCGCAACAGGTTCAGGTGGATTGAACACAAACGACCCGATGCCGGCGTCTGTGGCGGCGCCATCGGGTTCATATCCAACCCGACCATTCACTTTCGTATAGAACCAATACGATTTTCGCCAATATCCATTCTTTAAATTAGATCGCACACTGGCACCCAACATTCACACTTTTCAGGAAATCCCTATGACCAACGTTCTGATTCTCGGTGCCACCGGCAGCGTCGGCCACGCCATCACCCGCGCTCTGGCGAAACGTCGCGACCTGTCGTTGCGCGCGCTGCATCGCCACCCGGAAACCGTTGCACAGCAATTTACCGACCTGCCCGCCATCGACTGGCGCCAGGGCGATTTGATGAACCTCGACGACGCCATCGGCGCGGCTGACGGCTGCGACGTCATCGTCCACGCGGTGAATCCGCCGGGTTACGCGCGCTGGCGCGAACTGGCATTGCCGATGCTGGAACGCACCATCGCTGCGGCCAAAACCAGCGGTGCGACGCTGGTGTTTCCCGGCAACGTTTACAACTTCACGCCCGACATCGGCCACAACGTCAGCGAAACCGCGCCTCAGCAACCGGCCACCGAGAAAGGCCGCGTCCGGGTGGAAATGGAAGCCATGTTGCGCCAGGCCGCCGCCCAGGGCGTGCGAGTCATTCTGGTCCGCGCCGGCGATTTTTATGGCCCCGACTCGGGCATGGCCGTGTTCAACTTCCTGGTCAAACGCGACCGGCCGGTGACCAAGATGCTGTACCCCGGCGCGCTCAACGTCGATCACGCCTGGGCGTACTTGCCCGACCTGGGTGAAACCTTCGCGCAGTTGATCGAGCGTCGTGCCGACTTGCCGGCCTACGCCGACTTCCATTTCGCCGGCCACACCATGACTGGAACACAACTGCTGGATACCATGCGTCAGGTCACTCAAAACGACCGCGTAAACGTCGGCGGTTTTCCCTGGTGGCTGTTCCGCCTGATAGCGCCGTTCAACCCGATGTTCAAAGGCATGCTGGAAATGCGCTACCTGTGGCACAAACCGCTGACTCTGGATAACGCCAAGCTGGTCGCAGTGCTCGGGCAGGAACCGCACACGCCACTGACGCAGGCGGTTGAGACCTCGCTGCGCACCTTGAACAGCCTGCCAAATACAGCAACGCACCAAACGGCCTGACGCCATTCGCCCGCTCACACCGGCTCCGCCACCAACATCTGATGGTTGGCGTGGCCCGGTGGCACCATCGGATAGACTCGCGCATCGCTGTCGATGGGGGCGTGTATCAGCTGCAAACCCGGAGTGTCTAACGCAGTGTGCAAACAAGACAGCGCATTGTCGGCGTCCGACAAATCCTGCGTTGACCAGCCAAAACCTTCGGCCAGCTGGCAGAAATCCGGGTTGCGCAACGTCGACGACACACGCTGGCCCCGATAGAACAAATCCTGTTGCTGCCGCACCAACCCCAGGCCGCCGTTGTTCATGACCACCACTTTGATGTTCAGTGGCAGATCGGCCGCCGTCGCCAGCTCTTGCAGGTTCAGCAAAATGCTGCCGTCGCCGCTGAAACACACCACCGTCCGCTCCGGTTCCGCCAAGGCAGCGCCGATGGCCGCAGGCAAACCAAAGCCCATGGTGCCGAGACCACCGGAGGTCAAAAACTGACGCGGTCGTAAGAAGGGGTACAACTGCGCCGTCCACATCTGGTGCTGGCCCACATCCGTGGTGACCAGGGCGTCTGGCCCCAGACGTTCGGCAACGGCTTTGATCAGTCCTTGCGGTGTGTTCAGCTGCGTCGGCCAGTTCGGTTCCGGGTGACGGGTTTTGATGTCGGCGATGGTCGCCTGCCAATGCGGATGTTCCAGCGGCGGCAAACGTTCCAACAGCTGCGCTAAGGTGGCGCGAGCATCACCGGCCAACGGCACATCGGCGCGCCGCAGTTTGTGAATTTCCCGGGCGTCGATGTCCAGATGAATGACTTCGGCATCCGGGCAGAACGCCTCCAGCTTGCCGGTGGCGCGATCGTCAAAACGGGCGCCGATGGTGATCAACAAATCGCATTGATGCAAGGCGTGATTGGTCGCAGCCGCGCCGTGCATACCAAGCATGCCCAACGACAACGAGTGGTGTTGCGGCATGACGCCCAACGCCATCAACGTCATCACCGTTGGCAAATCGCAGCGTTGCGCCAGTTCCATAGCGAGATCGCCAGCATCGGCGTGAATCACGCCGCCACCGAGATAGAGAATCGGCCGTTGCGCCGCGATGATTTTTTGCGCAGCGGTGTCGATGACGTTCGCGTTGGCACACAGCGGCGGCACCGCTCGACCCGGCTCCGGCCAGGCATCGACCTCAATACTCGCCAGTTGCACATCCTTGGGAATATCGATCAAAACCGGGCCCGGGCGGCCCGACATCGCCAACGCAAAGGCGTCGGGAATAACGCTGAGCAATGCCTTCACGCTACGCACCTGGATGCTTTGTTTGGTGACCGGCTGGCTCATGGCGCAGATGTCGACTTCCTGAAACGCGTCGGTACCGATCAACGGAATCGGCACCTGGCCGGTGATGCAGACAATGGGAATGGAATCCAGCTTGGCGTCGGCCAAGGCGGTTAACAGATTGGTCGCGCCCGGCCCGGATGTCGCCAGACACACCGCCGGTTGGCCGCTGGCGCGCGCCATGCCTTGGGCGATAAAACCCGCGCCCTGTTCGTGCCGGGCCAGAATGCTGTGAATGCGACTGCGCCCGAGCGCGTCGTAAAGCGGCAAGTTGGTGCCACCGGGCATGCCCGCCAGATGGCGAATGCCCTGGCGTTCCAATAAGGCAACCGTCAACTCGGCGCCCGTCATCGTCTCCATCGGATCGTCTCCTGATCGTAATCGTCCGGAGCAAACTGACAGGGCCTTAAACAAGAAAACCCCCGCCGGTTCGCACCGGTCGGGGGTTGTGAATGCTGGTGATTCTTCCCGCTACGGTGCGAAAGCGCGCACGATCACCACCACAACCACGATCGGTTGCAGAGCGATGTTTAGCAGGGAAGCAATGTTCTGGTACATGGGAAACCCACATTCGTTGACGGCCAGATATTAGGCGCCATTGCCGACAACCGTCAAGGCGGCCGCTGAATCAAAGCGCGCCACCGCGTCGCTTGCCGCTGGTATCTGGACGGGTTAGTTTGTCGGCTCACTCAAACACTGTCAGGGACGACAATGAGTTTAGCGGTGCTTTATAGCCGCGCGCGTTTAGGGATGGACGCGCCGCTGGTCACCATCGAAGTGCATCTCACCAATGGCCTGCCGGCCTTCACCATGGTCGGTTTGCCGGAAGCCGCGGTTAAGGAAGCGCGTGACCGGGTGCGTTCGGCCATCCTCAACAGCCAGTTCGATTTCCCCGACCGTCGCATCACCGTGAACATGGCGCCTGCCGACTTGCCAAAACAAGGCGCGCAATTCGATCTGGCGATTGCGCTCGGTATTTTGATCGCCAGCGGGCAATTGCCTGGCGACGGCATCGACGGTTACGAGTTCTATGGCGAACTGGCGTTGTCTGGCGAGTTGCGCTCCGGCCTTGCGTCACTGCCCGCAGCCATTGCCTGTACCGACGCCAAACGCGTGCTGATTACCAGCCCCGCAGGCGCGGCCGATGCCGCTTTGGCCAGCGGTTCCGACGTGCGCCACGCCAGCCATTTGCTGCAAGTGACCAGTCACTTTCGCGGCCACAAAACCCTGCCACAGGCCGAACATTCGCCACTTGGGCCGATACCGTTGGTGCCCGACCTGATCGACGTTAAAGGCCAGGAAGGCGCCAAACGCGCGTTGGAAATCGCTGCGGCCGGGCGTCATAACCTGCTGTTTTTTGGTCCGCCAGGAACCGGCAAAACTCTGTTGGCATCGCGACTGCCCGGCTTGTTGCCACCGCTGACAGAAACCGAAGCGCTGGAAGTCGCCAGCGTGCAATCGGTTTGTGGTTTGCCGCTGAATTGGGGTCAACGGCCGTTTCGCGCGCCGCACCATACTGCCTCGGGCGTGGCGTTGATCGGCGGTGGTTCGATTCCGCGACCGGGCGAAGTCACGCTGGCACATCGCGGCGTTTTATTCCTGGACGAGTTGGCGGAATTTCCACGCGCGGCGCTCGATGTGTTGCGCGAGCCGCTGGAAAGCGGCGAAGTCAACATCGCCCGGGCCGCACGCCAGACGACTTTTCCGGCGCGCTTTCAACTGGTCGCGGCAATGAACCCAACCCCCGGTGGTTACAGCCCGGACGATCCACGCTCGCAACGCTACACGCGCGAGCAAATGCAGCGCTATTTGTCGCGGTTATCTGGCCCGTTATTGGATCGCATCGACTTACACATTGAAGTGCCGGCGCTGCCTAAATCGGTGTTGAGTCAGGCCAAGCCGGGAGAAAGTACAGCAACCGTTCAGGCGCGGGTCGCACTCGCCTGGCAACGTCAGCTGGATCGCCAGGGCTGTGCCAACGCCGACCTCGCCGGCGCAACGCTGGAACAACATTGCCGTCTGCAACCGGCTGAACAATCGTTGCTGGAAACGGCGATGGAACGCCTGCGGCTCAGCGCTCGGGCTTATCATCGGATTTTGCGGGTGGCGCGCACGGTGGCCGATTTAAACGGCCAACACGAGATTGATAAAAGCGCGTTAATCGAAGCGTTGAATGGCAGGCAGTTGGAGAAGTTGTTGGGCGCGGTTTAACCGCGCCCGACAATACCAAGCAGGATTACAACTGAGTGTTAAAGAACTCGACCAGTTGGATCAGCGCGGTATCAACGTATTCTGGCTTATCGTACAGATCGACGTGTGATGCGCCCTCAATCCACATCAGTAGCTTAGGCTCACCCGCTTGAGCGAAGGCTTCCTCTGTCATCCAGGCGGTTTCAGCCTTGCTACCAACAATCAGCAGCAGCGGGCGCGGTGCCAGCATGTTCACGAAGCGAAACGGATCGTACGCCAAAATCTTGTCAACGCTGTTCCAGGTAAACGACTTGGCAGAACGCGGGTGTTGACCGCGATCACTGCAGTAATACTCCCAGCCTTCAAACAGGTGCTGACCTCCTGCTCGTGCTTGAGCTTCATTTTCCGGAAAGATTGGGAACCTACCCATAGCTTCACCGCGGGCGGCGGCCGTGCGTGCTTGCGCCGCCGCAGCCATCAATGACTGCACTACCGCAGGGTCCTGCTTGCCATCGGAACCGAGTCGGAACTGCCGGCCGATATCCGCCGCACTGACAGTAGCCACCGCTTTAATACGCACATCGGTTGAACCGGCCGCCAGCGCATAGGCACCGGAAGCACAGATGCCCAGTAAACCAATGCGGGCAGCATCTACCGCCGGGTGTACGGCGAGGAAAGACACTGCAGCTTTGATGTCTTCGACACGCTGCGCCGGGTCTTCCAAGCCACGAGGCTCGCCAGCGCTTTCACCTTGATAAGCCGCATCGAATGATAGAGCGATGAAGCCCTGCTCCGCTAACTTCTGTGCGTACAACCCGGCGGCTTGCTCTTTAACACCGCTGCCAGGGTGGCCTACAACCACCGCAGGGAGGGTTCCTGTCTCAACGGCGCTTGGCTGGTAAAGATGGCCCGCTAAGCGGATACCATCGCTGTCGAAAGAAACTTCGGATCGAGTAACGGTTGTCATCTTCACTCCAACTAGACAAATAACTGAACGACTGCAAACTTTACTAAGTTTACAAATACAATCTATTTTGTCTAGTTTAAAATTGACAGTATTGTCAATAAATGACCTTTTCGTTAAATTTCGCCGATGGAAAAAGCCGAATCTTCTCGCCTGTCACAGTTGCTTATCACGGCACTCGATGTGTTCGCCCGCCAGGGTTATCGCAAAACTTCGATGGAAGACATCGCCCGTTCCGCCGGCATTTCACGCCAGGGCCTCTACCTGCATTTCAAAAACAAGGATGAGGTATTTAGTGCGGCTGTCCGCAAATCATTGAACGATGGACTGACTGCAACGCAACATGTACTCGCTGAGTCGCAACTCGGTCTGGAAGAAAAGCTACTCAGGGTGTTGGATGAATGGTTTGGTCGCCATGTCGGTCTGTTACAACCCGATGCTTCTGACCTGGCTGTCCATTGCGAACGCTTGCTAGGTGACCTGGTTTTCCAGCAGAACTCGGTCTTTCAAGAAATTTTGCAGCAGACCATGATGGCTGCAAGTGCGGATAACAAAACGAGCCGTGATCAGGCCGCTACCGCCGCCGAGATGCTGTCGGCGTGCGCCCTTACCTGGAAACACACACTGACGTCGCGCCAGGAATTTCTTAACAAACTCGAAAGCAGCATTGCGCTCTGTTGTCGCAACCTCTGACACCTTTTGAGGGTGTTTGTGCAGCGACTGTCTTGCAGCAGGAAAACGCCTAGGTGGTGTAAGCCATCCCATTAGGATGGCGTGCGGGGATTGATTCTTCTGGCTCGATCGAAACTGAAATCACAGTTCCATGTCGTATTCGATCATCACACCCAGGTGCGGCGAAATGCGCGGTTCGCGCAGAATTTTCACCTCGACCACGTAATCGGCAATGTTCGGTGTAACCATTTGATAGTCGAGCCGCATGCCGTTGGCCTGGGCTTCATCGAACGGCCACCAGGTGTGTTGGCGATCCTGGCGGTTCATCAAACGGAACGCATCGACAAAGCCAATCGGCCCGGTTACCTGATCCATCCAGGCGCGCTCTTCCGGCAGGAAACCGGCTTCGCGCTGATGACTTTCCCAATTGCCCAGATCGATGGAACGATGCGCCACCTGATAGGAACCGGCGAAGATGAATTCACGACGCTTGCGGCGCGTCTTTTTCATGTGCAGACCGAGCACATCGAGAAACGCCAGCTTGTGTTCGATTTCTTCTTCGGTGCGGGCAAAGGGCACGTTGATCGAGGCGATGCTGACGTTGTCAAAATCGGCCTGGATGAAGCGGCCTTCCAAATCCCACTGCGGCGAGCCGATGCCGCGAATCACCGCTTTGGGCATGGCGCGGCTGTAGATGGCGGTGCCGGAATAACCGTCGGCTTCGGCATCGAAGAAAAAGGCGTTGTAGCCGGGCACTTCCATAAAAGTTTCGGGTAACTGGTATTCCTTGGCACGCAGTTCCTGCACGCAGACGACGTCCGCATCCAGTTTCTCGAGCCACTCGAGAAAGCCACGCTGGGAGGCATTCACAATGCCATTCAAATTGAGGGTGACGACCTTCATGCTGTCTATCCAGTCAAAAACGCGCGTATCATAACGGCGCGAAACCGCAGTGTCACGGCACCAGGCCGCGTTTTCAGCCCGTTAAGCGAGCGGGGTACTGAGGCGTATTCAAAGCCCTGTTACAACGTCAGTTACAACGTCAGTCATAACAGGATAGCCGACTGAGCCGGTCTTTTTGTTCGAGGCGCGCTTTCGTTATACTCGCGCGCCAACTTGGCCCTGGCGGCCATTCACTGAACGGGCAGGGGACCAAGGGCATGGATCATACCGCTTCCACCGCAACGACAGAAGCGCTCAGCGACTGGCAGCGCGACTTCATCCGCTTCGCCATCGAGCAGCAAGTGCTCAGCTTTGGCGACTTCACGCTCAAATCCGGCCGACAAAGCCCCTACTTCTTTAACGCCGGTCGTTTCCAGACCGGCGAAGCGCTCGACCGCCTCGGCCGCTACTACGCCCAGGCGCTGGTCGATTCCGGTCTCGATTTCGATCTGGTGTTCGGCCCGGCTTATAAAGGCATACCTTTGGCGACCACCACGGTGGTGGCGCTGAATCGCGACCACGGCCGTTCAGTGCCCTACGCCTTCAACCGCAAAGAAGCCAAAGATCACGGCGAGGGCGGCACCCTGGTCGGCGCCGAACTGAAAGGCAAAATCGTTATCGTCGATGATGTCATCACCGCCGGCACCGCCATCCGCGAAGTACAGGATTTGCTGGCGCATTATCCGCAGGCGCAATTGGCCGGCGTGGTTGTCGCTATGGATCGTCAGGAAAAAGCACCGGGCAGTGAGCTGTCGGCGATTCAGGCGCTGCAAGCTGAACACAATCTGCCGATTATTCCGGTGATTCGCTTCAGCCAGTTAGTCGGCTACCTGAAAGAAAGCGGCGCCTTCGCCGAGCACCTGCCGGCCATTGAAGCGTATCGGGCACAGTACGGCGTCGCCTGAATTCGATTTTCGCCACAGCGGTGATCTGAGAAACTTTGGCGCGCGAATGCAGTCTGAGCTGTTCAACCTGCCAGGAATGCACCCATGCAACGCGCCCTCTTATTCGTCGCGGTGGCAATCGCCATCGCCGCTTTCTTCGCGTTCGATCTCGACAGCGCTCTGACGCTGCAAAACCTCCAGCAACAGCAAGCCCAACTGGCCGAGTTTCAGGCGCAACATCCGTGGCGTCTGGCGGCGCTGTATTTTGTTATCTATGTCGTGGTCACGGCGTTGTCGTTACCAGGGGCGACCTTGCTGACGCTGGCAGGCGGCGCTGTGTTCGGTTTTGAACTCGGCCTGTTGCTGGTCAGTTTTGCCAGCTCGATTGGTGCCACCGGCGCTTTTCTGACGGCACGTTTTCTGTTGCGTAATTGGGTGCAACGGCGCTTCGGTGATCGGCTCGAAGCCATCAATGCCGGGTTGGAAAATGACGGCGGCTTCTATCTGTTTTCGTTGCGCCTGGTGCCGTTGTTTCCGTTTTTCGTCATCAATCTGGTGATGGGTCTGACGCCCATTCGCACCCGAACGTTTTACTGGGTCAGTCAGTTGGGCATGTTGGCGGGCACGGCGGTGTACGTGAACGCTGGCACTCAGTTGGCGCAGCTGGATGGTTTGGGCGGCATCCTGTCGCCCAGCTTGATCGTCGCTTTTGTGTTGCTCGGTTTGTTCCCGCTGCTGGCGCGTCAGACACTGAACTGGCTGCGCCGGCGACGGGAAAACGAATCCGCGTGATCAGTAATGGTATTTAATGACCGCGCCGTACCAGTTCTGCCCGTTGTTGGGTTTTTCGATGCCGCCGTTGGACACATGCTGGAAGCGACCGCCCACTTGCACCGGCCCCCACTGCATACCCAAACCGAAAATCTGGCTGAACTGAAACCGGGTTGAATAGATGTCCGGGCCGAGCGTTGTGGAACTGAGGTAGGCCACACCCAGGCCGGTTTCAAAAATCGGCGTTACCGGGCCGAGCGGCAGACGCCAATCGAACAGCGGCGTGATGTTTGCCATCGCCTGTTCCTGACGCAAACCTTCACCACGGTATGTCGCCTGACCGAGCGCAATTTCCAGCGTTGACGTCACATCGAACGGGCCGAATTCCGCGCCCACGGGCAAATCAAAACCGACCAGCAAACGACCACGCTCTTTGCCATCGTCACTGCCGTAATCCAGACCCGCCGTATCGGCACCCAAAGCATTCACCGCCAAGGCCGTTCCGACCGAGGTCAAAACCGCTACGTTGTGCATTTTCAGCGGCGCAGCCTGAGCGCCCACTGCCACCAACATCAAAGCCAACAACCAACCGCTGCGCATCGCGCCCTCACATTCAACCGTTCAAAGCCGGGCATTATAGCCACGGCCATAGCCCTTTGCCGATGGGCTTGAGCCATTGCTTCCCCTATACTGAGCGTCGTTTTCTTTGGGGTAGGAAGGCTGGCAATGTCTCGATTCACGCGCGCTGCACTCGGTTGGTTGGTCCTTATCGCCACACTCAGCGGTTGCGGCCAAAAAGGCGATCTGTATTTGCCCAGCGAATCCGCCCGCCCCAATCTGACACTGCAACAGGACATCGACTTCGCATCATGACGGCCATCACTTCCGCTTTTGAACATCGCCAGGGCGAGCTTCACGCCGAAGCCGTGCCGCTGCGCCAGTTGGCCGAACAATTTGGCACGCCGCTCTACGTCTATTCGCGCAGCGCCGTCGAGCAGAAGTTCGACGCTTATCGTCGCGGCCTGGGCGAGCATCCGGGGCTGATCTGCTACGCCGTCAAAGCCAATTCCAATCTGGCCGTGCTCGATGTATTGGCGCGTCGCGGTGCCGGTTTCGACATCGTCAGTCTGGGTGAATTGGAACGCGTACTGGCCGCCGGTGGCGATCCGGCCAAGGTGGTGTTTTCCGGCGTCGCCAAGCAGGCGCATGAAATGCGACGCGCGCTGGAAGTCGGCATTCACTGTTTTAACGTTGAATCGGAAAGCGAGCTGCGCCGGCTGAACGACGTGGCCGCTGAACTGGGCCAACGCGCGCCGGTGTCGATTCGCGTTAACCCGGATGTCGATGCGCAAACCCATCCGTACATTTCCACCGGCCTGAAGCGCAATAAATTCGGCATCGCCATCGAGCGCGCGGCCGAGGTTTATCGGAACGCGGCGCAGACGCTGCCAAACCTGGAACTGATTGGCGTTGATTGCCACATCGGTTCGCAAATTCTCAACACCTCGCCGTACGACGACGCGCTGGATCGCGTCCTGGCGCTGGTCGATACGCTGATCGCCGACGGCATTCCACTCAAGCATCTGGATCTTGGCGGCGGCCTGGGCGTCCGCTACACCGGCGAAGATGTGGAACCGGACATCAGTGCGTTCGTTGCAAGCCTGGTTAAAGCGCTGGGCAATCGCGACCTGGAATTGATTCTGGAACCGGGCCGGTCAATCGTCGCCAACGCCGGTGTACTGCTGACTCGGGTCGAGTTTTTGAAAGACAACGGTGACCACCATTTCGCCATCGTCGATGCCGGCATGAACGATCAGATTCGACCAGCGCTGTATCAGGCCTGGATGAGCATCGAGCCAGTGGTTGCAAATTCCGACGGCAAACTGGCAGATTGGGACATCGTCGGCCCGGTCTGCGAAACCGGCGATTTCATCGGCAAAGGCCGTCCGCTGAGTCTGGCCGAAGGCGATTTGCTGGCGGTGCAATCGGCCGGCGCTTACGGCTTTGTCATGGCGTCGAATTACAATTCACGCAATCGCCCGGCCGAAGTGCTGGTCGATGGCGATCAGGCGCAACTGGTGCGCAAACGGGAAACCGTGGCCGACCAGTTGGCGCTCGAATCCCGACTGAGTTGATGCCCGCATGCGCCTGAAATTCACCAAAATGCACGGCCTCGGCAACGACTTCATGGTTATCGATGGCGTCTCTCAAGCCGTCGAATTCACCTCCGAACAGGTGGAACGCTGGGCCGACCGCCACTTCGGCATCGGTTTCGATCAGTTGTTGCTGGTCGAACCGCCGACCCGGCCGGACCGCGATTTCCGCTACCGCATTTTCAACGCCGACGGCGGCGAAGTGGAAAACTGCGGTAACGGCGCACGCTGCTTCGCCCGTTTCGTACTCGACCGCAAACTGATTCAGACCGACCGCATTCGCGTTGAAACCGCCGGTGGCGATCTGGAACTGATCGTCCGCGACGACGGCCAGGTCACCGTCGATATGGGCCGGCCGCGGCTGGCACCGGAAAAAATTCCTTTCATCGCCGACGAACGTCAGTTGCTGTATCCGCTGCAAACTGCCGCGGGCGATACCCTCGAAATCGCCGCCATCAGCATGGGCAACCCGCATTGCGTGATTCGCGTGCCCAGCGTGGCGCAGGCGCCGGTCGCCACACTTGGCCCGGAGCTGGAACAACACGAGCGCTTTCCGCAACACGTGAACGTTGGTTTTCTGGAAGTGATTGACCGCACTCAGGCGCGGTTGCGCGTCTACGAACGCGGCGTTGGTGAAACCCTGGCGTGCGGCACCGGCGCTTGTGCGGCCGTGGTGGCCGGCCATTTGAACGGTTGGTTCGACGATCAGGTTCACATCCATCTGCCAGGTGGTACCCTGCAAATCGAATGGCCGGGCAGTGGCAATGTGATGATGACCGGGCCGGTCGAAACCGTTTTTGAAGGAGTGGTGGGGTGACCGAGACTGTGAACGACAGTGGCATCAGCGCAGACGCCGTTGTCGCCTTTTTACGCCAGCAGCCGAGCTTTTTCGAAGACCATCCCAATCTGCTCAAGCAACTGCATCTGCGTCACGACTCCGGCAACGCCATCTCGCTGATGGAACGTCAGAACCAGATTCTGCGTCACGAAAACCGTCAGTTGATTGATCGTCTGAATCACTTTATCGAAGTGGCGCAACGCAACGACAAGTTGTTTCAGCAATTGCAGCGTCTGGTGTTGGCGCTGTTGCCGCACGCCACGCTCGCCGGCCTGATCGACGCGCTGGAAACCGGCTTACTCGAACAGTTCGACGTGCACGAAACCACCGTCATTCTGTGCGACCAGGCCAACGCCGACGGCGACCCCTGGCTGCACATCAGTCGCGACAGTTTAAGCCAGCATTTCCCGGCGTTGATCAACGACGGCAAAGCCTTGTGCGGCAGCTTCGGCGACACCGAACGCGACTTTCTGTTCGCCGGCCGCAACGTCGGTTCCATCGCATTGGCACCGCTGTGCGACTCCGAGCAACAACCGTTCGGCGTACTGGCCTTGGGCCACCGCGACGCTCAACATTTCCGCTCCGGCACCGAAACCTTGTTTCTCAGCCATCTGGCGCAAGTCACCAGTTTGCTGATGCAACGCTGCTCCGTGTCGCCCATCGCACCCGTGGCCTGATTCAGCCGATAAACGCCAGCACCAGCGAAGCGGTACCGAGGAAGGCAAAAAAGCCGACCACATCGGTCACCGTGGTCAGAATCACCGAACCGGCCAGTGCCGGATCGATCTTCATACGCGACAACACCCAAGGCACCGCCACACCCGCCAACGACGCCGCCACCAAATTCACCAGAATGGCGAAGGCGATCACGCCCATCAGCACAAAGCTGTCGTACCAAAGGCTGGCAACAATGCCGATAACAATGGCCCACAGCACAGCGTTGATGGCACCAACCAACAGCTCTTTGCGAATCAACGAGCGCACGTTGGCCGAACCCAACTGGCCGGTCGCCAAACCGCGAATCGCCAGACTCAGTGTCTGACTGCCCGCAATGCCACCCATGCTGGCAACCACCGGCATCAACACCGCTAACGCCACCCATTGCGATAACGCGCCTTCGAACTGACCGATCACCCAGGCGGCCAGTAAGGCGGTGAGCAAATTAATGCCCAGCCAGACCGAGCGCTTGGGCACCGCGCGACGTACCGGCGAGAACAAATCCTCTTCTTCCAGACCACCACCGGTCAGTTGGGAAATCTGCCGTTCCTGTTCTTCGGTGATCACATCGAGCGCATCGCTGGCGGTGAAGCGACCGAGCACGGTGCCGTTTTCATCGACCACCGGCAGCATTGACCAACCGGAATTGCGAATCGCCTGCGCGCCTTCGTGCAGCGATAACGCCGGGTTCAGCGGATTGATTTCGGCGTCGATAAACTGACTCAGCGGTTGCTGGGTCGGTACTTTCATCGCGGTATCGAGCGACAGGCAGCCGCGATAGCGGCTGTTGTCGTCAACCAGCACGATAACGTCGGTCATTTCCGGCACGCCGGTTTCGCGCAGCGCTTTGCGGAACACCCGGCCGGGCGTTTCCGCTTCGGCGGTGATGACTTTGAAACTGAGCCAGCGGCCAATCTGGTCGTCGTCGTAACCCAGGGCCGCCTGCAATTGTTCGCGCTCTTCCTGATCGAGACGCCGCAAGGCGCGCCGGCCCAATTGCACCGGCAGATCGTCCATCAGTTCGAGCAGATCTTCCGGGTCGGTACGGCCGAGCCATTGCAGCAACGAATCCGGCGGAGCGGCTTTTAATAACGAGCGACGATGTTCGTCGTGCAATTCCACCAGCACGGCACCGCGCAACGCCGGCGGCACCGCTTGCCAGACCGCCAGACGCTCTTCGAGCGGCAGCGATTCAAGTGTGAACGCTATATCGGTTTCCGACAGGCCATCGAACCATTCGGCCAGAGCGGGGCGATCGGCCGCCAGTTCTTCCAGCCAGAATTCGACGTGTTCGTGCAGGGTTTCTTCGCGAGTCGACATGCTAGGACAGGTCCCGGTACGACGGTGAGCAGTGGAGGTTTACCGGCGAACGCCAGCGATTGCGGGCTACTATAGCATGGAGTATGACCGCCAATGTGATCGCCCGACGCCGCTGTGAATTATCCGTTCACACAAGGTTTTGCAGGCCCTGCATTGGGCAGTAAAGTCCCACCCTGTTCGGCGGCGTTTTTTATTGATTAAAGGGTGTCGGACGTTATTGATTAAAGAGTGTCGGAAGACAGTAGCACCCGTCAGGCATTAGCCTTATGCTGCGCCGCCGCCAAATCTGCTGCTATGGGAGTTCGCAATGAAGCTGGCTGTGTTGTCCCGCGAGCCGATCAATTATTCGACTCAGCGTTTGGTGTCTGCCGCAGAATCGCGCGGTCACGAAGTGCTGGTCATCGACACCCTGCGTTGCTACATGAGCATCGCCTCGCACCGCCCGACCATTCATTACAAGGGCGATGCGCTGGAGAACGTCGACGCCATCATTCCGCGCATCGGTTCCTCGATCACCTTTTACGGCACGGCCGTGGTGCGCCAGTTTGAAATGATGGGCACCAAAACGCTCAACGCCTCGCTCGCCATTTCCCGCTCGCGCGACAAACTGCGTTCCATGCAGATGCTGGCGCGCAAAGGCATCGGTTTGCCGATCACCGGCTTTGCCCACAGCCCGGATGAAATTCCCGATCTGATTCAGATGGTCGGGGGCGCGCCCTTGGTCGTAAAACTGCTCGAAGGCACCCAGGGCATCGGCGTGGTGTTGTGCGAAACGCGCAAGGCAGCCGAGAGCGTGATCGAAGCCTTTCTGGGTTTGGACACCAACATTCTGGTGCAGGAATACATTAAGGAAGCCGGTGGTGCTGACATTCGCTGCTTTGTTATTGGCGATAAAGTCGTGGCGTCGATCAAACGTCAGGCCGCACCGGGCGAATTCCGCTCCAACCTGCATCGCGGCGGCAGCGCCGAAGTCGCCAAGATCACCCCGGAAGAACGCAAAACCGCCGTGCGTGCGGCGCGAGTGATGGGGCTGGATGTCGCCGGTGTCGATATTCTGCGCTCCAATCACGGCCCGGTGGTGATGGAAGTGAATTCGTCGCCCGGCCTGGAAGGTATCGAAATGGCGACCGGCAAAGACATTGCCGGTCTCATCGTTACGCATCTGGAAAAGATGCTGATCGACAAACCCAAACGCGTTGAAGGCTGACAGCCCAAGGAAGCAAGCGCATGGCGCAGATCGAACCCGACAAACTGGCCCCCGGCCGCTGGCACAACTTCGCCCTGGCGCTGCCCGGCGCCCCCGGTAACTCAGACGCCACCATGCACACCTTTGTGCGTCGTGGTCGCAATCCGGGGCCGACCTTGTTCATCACCGCCGCGCTGCACGGCGACGAGTTGAACGGGCTGGAAATCATTCGTCGGTTTATGCGCTCGCGCAAATTGCGCGGTTTGAAAGGCACGGTGATTGTGGTGCCGGTGGTCAACGTGCACGGCTTCGGTATGGGTTCGCGCTACCTGCCCGACCGGCGCGATCTGAACCGCGTTTTCCCCGGCTCGGCGTCCGGCACGTTGGCCGCGCGCGTTGCCGAAGTGCTGATGCAGGAAGTGGTGTTGCAGGCCGATTACGGCATCGATTTGCACACCGCCGCCTTGCACCGCTTTAACGTGCCGCAGGTGCGCGCCGAACTGAACAACCCGGATGTCGAAGCCATGGCGCGCGCCTTCGGCGTGCCGTTGATTTTGAACAGCGAACTGCGCGAAGGCTCGCTGCGTCAGTCGGCCGGCAACAACGACATTCCGGTGCTGGTGTACGAAGCCGGCGAAGCCTTGCGGCTGGATGAAATCAGCATCCGCGCCGGCACCCGTGGCATCACCAATGTGATGATGCATCTGGGCATGCTCGGCGGCGTGTTGAAAGTACGCACCGACCAGACCGTAGCCGACACCTCCTACTGGGAGCGCGCCGCCGATTCGGGCGTGTTCCAGTGTCTGGTCAAACCCGGCACCTACGTGAAGAAAGATCAATTGCTGGCACGCATCATTGGCCCGAACACCATGGAAGCGTCCGAAGTGCGGTCGTCGCGCGCGGGCATTCTGGTGGGTTTGACGCAGTTAGCGCTGGTGTACGAAGGCGATGCCTTGTTCCACATCGCGCGTTATCGCGGCATGTCGGAAGACGTCGCCAGCCAGGTTGAGCGTTTCCACGAAGAACTGGGGCCGGAATTTGGCACTTAACGAAACATTCGGCAGCTGATTCACGACGGTTTCGCTTAAGCCCGTTCGGCCAGCAACGGTTCGTCGAGAAATTTCATACCGAACTCGCCGATGCGCTGATAACCGAGCGATTCATAAGCACGCTGGGCAGCGTGATTATCGTGACCGGTAAACAGTACCGACCGTGTCATACCCTGACTGCGCGCCAATGCCAACGACCCCGCCACCACAGCGCGCCCATAACCCTTACTACGCTGCGACGGCGGCGTGTAAACACCACCAATCTGAACCGTCTGGGCCGCCACGGCGTTGAATGCTGACATCGCCAACAACTCGTCTTCGTCGCACAACACAAACAAATCGCCATCGTTGATTTCCTGCTGCATCAAGGTGCGCGCACGACGGCGGGTTTCGGCGTTATCCGGCTCGGACATGGCTTCGCCCACATAATGAATGCGCCATTCGACCAGCTGATCTTCATCGGCCGCCGTGGCATGACGCACCACCAGATCGCCGTGTTGCAGCACATCCGGCCAGCGCAGTTGATTCAATTCCAAGGTGTACAGCGGCTCGGGTGCATCGATGCGCCAACGCGTCACCTGGAAAAAATCGCTCAGCCAATCGACCTGATCGCGCACACCAATAAAACCCTGAATCGGTCGGTCGGCCTGTTCGGCCAACAAAGGCGCTAACAGGTCCAAACCCTGCGGCGCCGCTGGCATAACGATGCCTTGCCAGTAATGCGCCAGCGCGCCAACCAGAGTATCGCCGTCAAACGCGCCCCAATAATGGCCCTGATAGGGTTCATCGCCGGCCACAACGCCGCTGCGTTCCAGGTTGCTGAGCAGGAACAAGCTGGTATCGCGGTAGTGCATTAAAAAGTCGACTAAAGCGGACTGATCGGACGGGGTTAACGCGCGGGCAACAAGGGACACAGCAAGATTCCAGCAAGAACGGACCGCCAGTATCGCAACTCTTGCATCCGCCTCAAGGGCTTTTGCCCTGATCTGCTTGAATCGCTATATTCTCGCCACTGCGCCGACCCTGCGCGCACCGCTGTTACCGAGGAATGCTCTTGTCCCGCCGCCCGTTCAGACTGCGTACCCTGGCCACCCTGCTGGCCTGCGTTGCCTTGCCGACAACCCTGTTGGCCGATGTGATTCGCGTCGGCGGCGACGATTCCTTTCCGCCCTACGAATACATCGACAACAACGGCCGCGTCGCCGGCTACAACGTCGATATGACGCGCGCCATCGCCGAAGTCATGGGCCTGGATGTGGAAATCACCTTGAGCAGTTGGTCGTCGATGCGTTCAGCGCTGGATAACGGCGAGATGGACGTACTGCAAGGCATGATCGCCTCACCGGAACGCGCCAAGGATTACACCTTCAGCCCGCCGTCGGTGATCGTGAATTTCTCCTTCTTTGCGCGCAGCGACGACCCGCAACCCAACAGCCTGGTCGACATTCGCGGCAAGACCGTGGTGGTGCAGCGCGAAGACATCATGCACGACTACCTGCGCGAGCGGGATTTAGGCGTACGCATTGTGCCGGTGCGCACCCATTACGACGCCCTGCGCCAGATCGCCGCTGGCCGCTTCGACTACGCGCTCGGCGCCACCTTGCCGAGCCTTTATTACAGCCGCGAATACGGGCTGTCGAACGTCGAAGCTGTGTGGCGTCCGGTCGAAGCGCAGCCGTATGGCTACGCCGTGAAAAAGGGCAACGAAGACATACTGGCGCTGTTTTCCGAAGGCCTGGCGATTCTGAAAAACACCGGCCAGCAACAGGCAATTTACGACAAATGGCTCGGCTCGCTGGAAAACCCGCAGAGCCGCGACTGGCGTTTGGTCGGTCTCGCCACCGGCGCAAGTTCGGCGCTGTTGCTGTTCGGCCTCGGCCTGGTGGTCACCTGGAACCGCACCTTGCAGCGCCGCGTCGCCCAGCAAACCGAAGAAGTGCGCAAGCAACAGCAACAACTGATTCAGGCCGACAAGATGAGTTCGCTCGGCACGCTGGTGTCGGGTGTGGCGCACGAAATCAACAACCCGTCCGGGCTGATACTGCTCAATCTGCCGATGCTCAGCGACGCCTGGGACGACGCCCTGCCGCTGCTCGATCGGCTGTACGACAGCGGCCGCTTCGACATCGCCGGGCTCGATTATCAACGCATTCGCAGTGAAATCCCCTACGTCATCAGCGAGATGAACGAAGGCGCGCAACGCATCCGCCGCATCGTCAACGACCTGCGCGATTTCGCCCGCCAGGAAGCCAAAGACACCGCCATACCGATCAACCTGAACGAAGTCGTCGCCACCGCCGCGCGCCTGCTCGACGTCACCATTCGCGGCTACACCCGCCATTTTTCGCTGTTGCTCGACCCCTATCTGCCGTCCATGCTGGGCAACGCCCAACGCATCGAACAGGTGGTGGTGAACCTGATCATCAACGCCTGTCAGGCACTGCCGGACGACAGCTGTGCGGTAAAGGTAGACACCCGCATCAACCACGCCAGCCAGCGGCTGGTGCTGACGGTGCAGGATGAAGGCTGCGGCATCGAAGCGGACGCGCTGTCGAACCTCACCGACCCGTTCTACACCACCAAGCGGGAAACCGGCGGCACCGGCTTGGGGCTGTCGGTGTCGGCCGGTATCGTCAAAGCCTACGACGGCGAAATGAACTTCTATTCCAAGCCCGGCGAAGGCACCCGCGTTGAAGTGACCTTCCCCTGGAACAGCAGCGAAGAGACTCGAGTCCATGAATAAAAGCAGCACTCAGACCGACAGTCGCTACCCCGAATTCGGCATTTTGCTGGTGGATGACGAAGCGTCTTACCACCGCAGCCTGGGGCTGATGCTGGAACGCAAAGGCGGCATCAACCACCTGTATTACTGTCAGGACAGCCGCGACGCCATGGCGATGCTGGAAACGCACCCAATCGGCGTGGTGCTGCTCGATCTGAACATGCCGCATCAGTCCGGCCAGTCGTTGCTGCGCGAAATGAGCGAGGCCTTTCCCAACGTCGTCATCGTCATCATCAGTGGCTTGAATCAGGTTGAGACGGCGGTGGAATGCCTGCGCATGGGCGCGTTCGATTTTTACGTCAAAACCACCGAATCAACGCGGCTGCTCGAAGGCATCAAGCGCGCCATTCAATTGCAGGAAATCAAACGCGAGAACGAAGAACTGCGTCATCGGGTGCTGAGTCGCCGGCTCGACTCGCCGGAAGTCTTCTCCGACATTTTGACGCAAAGCCGCGCCATGGCGTCGGTGTTTCAGTATCTGGAATCGGTGGCCCGGTCGTCGCAGCCGTTGATGATTTGTGGCGAAAGCGGCACCGGCAAAGAGCTGATCGCCCGCGCCGTGCATCGGCTGTCGGGGCGGCAGGGCAAGCTGGTAACGGTGAACGTCGCCGGGCTGGATGACCACATCTTCAACGACACCCTGTTCGGTCACCGCAAAGGCGCCTTCACCGGCGCCGACACCGAACGCGCCGGTCTGGTCGAAGAAGCCTCCGGCGGCACCCTGTTTCTCGACGAAATTGGCGATCTGCCGCCGCCGGCCCAAATCAAACTGCTGCGACTGTTGCAAGAAGGCGAGTACTACCCCATCGGTGCCGACCGCCCCAAACGCACCCAGGCGCGCATTCTGGTGGCAACGCATCAGGATCTCGCCGAACGTCAGCAAGCCGGTCAATTCCGCCGCGACCTCTATTACCGGCTGTGTACGCACCAGGTGCAGATTCCGCCGTTGCGCTCGCGGCGTGAAGACATCCGCCTGCTGTTCACCTACTTCGCCGAACTGGCGGCCGAAGATCTGGGCCGGCCGATTCCGGATTACAGCCCGGAGCTCTGGGCGGTGCTGCAAAACTACGATTTCCCCGGCAACGTGCGCGAGCTGCGCGCCATGGCGTTCGATGCCGTCAGTCGGCATCAGTCGAACGGCCCGCTCAAACCCAGCGATCTGCCCTGGCAACAGGACCGCGATCCGAACATCGACACCGGCCAGGGCGGCGCGCTGGTGCAGTTCCCGCTCGATGCGCGCCTGCCAACGCTCAGTGAAATGGACGAACTGTTGATCCTTGAAGCCATGCACCGCGCCGACAACAACCAGTCCATCGCCGCGCGCATTCTGGGGATTTCCCAACCGGCGCTGAGCAAACGCCTAAAACGGCAGCGCGACAGCGAGCCGCGCAAGATGACCGCTGGCGACTGAATCGGCGTTATTCGTTTCGTTATAATTATTCCAAAAGTTATAGATTCTTTGTGACCTCAGTCACACGCACAACGGCTGTGCAGATTGGTCAATGTCGCTGTGATCCCCAATCGAGCAACGTTCAAACGGTTCAGGCACGCACTGCTTTCGATCACCAAAACGCCCCAAATTGGTGCTGTGATTCAAGCCAGTGCAAGGTCAAGGTTGTGTCAACCGCACCACTTTATTCCATTCGTTATAGTCAAGCGGCGCTTTAAAAAACCCAGAAATCGACTTTTATCTCTTTAATATCAACAAGTTAACTTGTATCGATACAAGTTGGCCCTGTCCTTGCTCTAGCGAAACGGGCGGCAAAAACGATCGCCCCATAACGAGAATAACAATGCCGCTTTGCCCGATACTCGATGCCCAATTCTGTGTAAGCCCCGTCAGGCCTGGTGCCTGGTGTCATGACGTTGAAACTCAAAGCGCCCGTCGGCCAATGCGGCTGTGCGGTCGCTCAGGATTTGGATCGTCGGGCTGTCGTTGATCGTCCGGCATCGTGAATAACCCGGCTGCCATCGGTGGTCGAGGTTGTAGGGCCGAGAGCTGACGCTTTCATCTCTCGGCAATAAAAAAAAGCAATGTGAAACGGAGAGTAAGATGCTTAAGAAACTGACCAGCACAACGGCCGCTGCCGCTCTGTCACTGACCATGGTGGCCGGTGGTGTTCAGGCAGGCGACACCGTTGACGCCGTTAAGAGCCAAGGCTACGTCAAATGCGGCGTAAACACTTCACTGCCTGGTTTCGCTTCCAGCGCCAGCGGTTCCTGGGAAGGTCTGGACGTTGACGTCTGCCGCGCCGTTGCAGCCGCCGTGTTCGGTGATTCCGAAGCCGTTCAATACACCCCGCTGACCGCTGCCCAGCGTTTCACCGCGCTGCAGTCTGGTGAAATCGACATGCTGTCTCGTGTCACCACCTGGACTCTGACTCGCGACACCAGCCTGGGTCTGAACTTCGCCGGTGTGAACTACTACGACGGTCAAGGCTTCCTGGTTCGTAAAGACCTGGGTGTTACCAGCGCAACTCAACTGGACGGCGCCGCTGTCTGCGTTGAGCCGGGTACCACTACCGAGCTGAACCTGGCTGACTACTTCCGTGCCAACGGCATGGACTTCGAGCCGGTGGTTATCGAAAACACCACTGAAGTAACCGCTGCCTTCTTCTCAGGCCGCTGTGACGTTTACACCACTGACCGTGGTGGTCTGGCGTCTGCTCGTATGGTCTCTGCTGAAAACCCGGACGACTACGTCGTTCTGCCGGAAGTAATCTCTAAAGAGCCTCTGGGTCCTGTTGTTCGTCACGGCGATGACGAGTGGTTCGACATCGTTAAATGGTCTCTGCTGGCCATGGTTGAAGCCGAAGAGTACGGCATCACCTCTGAAAACGTTGACGACATGCTCGACAGCACCAACCCGGGCATCCAGCGTTTCCTGGGCGTCACTCCGGGTATGGGTGAAGCTCTGGGCGTAGACGAAGACTGGGCTTACAACATCATCAAGCAAGTCGGTAACTACGGCGAAGCTTATGACCGCAACGTCACTGAGAAACTGGGTCTGGACCGTGGTCTGAACGCCCTGTGGAAAGACGGCGGCCTGATGTACGCCTATCCGATTCGCTAAGACGAGTCGCGGCCACTCCTGGTGAGTGGCCTTTTCTATAAGCGGGCCGCACAGGCCCGCTGTTTCGCTCAGACAATCACGGTATTTCCAAACACTATTGGAAACCTCGGGCAACTCATTGGAGACCTTGGGTTATGGCTCCCAAACACCCTAGCGACACCGCCCGGCCATTGATGGCCTTGCTTTACGACAAGACCGTACGCTCGATCATTTATCAGGTTCTGGTGTTTGGCGGCGTCTTCTTTCTTGGCTGGTATCTGGTCAGTAACGTTCAGACCAACCTGGATGAACAAAACATCGCCACCGGTTTTGGCTTCCTCGATCGCGAAGCCGCCTTCGGTATCAGCGAAAGCGTCATTTCCTACAGTCCGCAAGACAACTACGGCCGCGCACTGGCGGTTGGCATTCTGAACACCATCAAGGTGTCGCTGACCGGCATCATTCTGGCGACGATCATCGGTACCCTGATCGGTATTGGCCTGGTGTCGAAGAACTGGCTGGTGCGTTTCATCGGCAAGTCTTACATCGATTTATTCCGCAACGTGCCTTTGTTGCTGCAATTGTTTTTCTGGTACGCCCTGATCACCAACGGTCTGCCCGGCGTGCGTCAGGCGTTGAATCCGCTGCCGGGCACCTTCCTGACCAATCGCGGCCTCTACATCCCGATTCCAGCCGACAACCCGGCCTGGTTCTGGGTGTTCATCGCCTTTGTCGTCGGCATCATCGGTTCGTTCGTGTTGCGCCGCTGGAGTTTCAAACGGCTCGAAGCGACTGGTCAGGTATTCCCGCACTTGAGCGTCGGCCTGGGCATCATTGTCGGCCTGCCGATTCTCACCTGGCTGCTGTTCGGCGCGCCGGTGGAAATGAACGTTCCGGCCTTGCAGGGTTTCAACTTCAAAGGCGGCCTGAACATGTCGCCGGAGTTTTTCACGCTGCTGCTGGGCTTGACGGTCTACACCGCAACCTACATCGCCGAAGTCGTGCGCTCCGGTATTCAGTCGGTGCCCAAAGGCCAGAGCGAAGCCTCAACCTCGCTGGGCCTGAAACCGAGCTGGACGATGCGTCTGATCATTTTGCCGCAGGCATTGCGCGTCATCATTCCGCCGCTGACCAACCAATATCTGAACCTGACCAAAAACTCCTCGCTGGCGGTTGCCATCGGCTACCCCGAGCTGGTCTCCATTTCCAACACCACCATGAACCAGACGGGTCAGGCGGTGGAAGGCGTGGCGATCTTTATGACGGTCTACCTGGGCATCAGCTTGCTGATCTCGGTGTTCATGAACTGGTACAACAAGCGCATGGCGCTGGTGGAGCGTTAAGATGACTTCCATGATCCCAAGCCAGGCGCGCCCGACCGGTGGCACCACCTGGAAACGCAGCGTGCGCTGGCTGAGAAATAATCTGTTTTCCACACCGCTGAACAGCATCGTCAGCCTGGTGTGCATCTATGTGCTGTGGGAAATCCTCAGCGCCCTGGTCGGCTGGGGTTTGGTGCACGCCAGCTTCAGTCCGAGCAAGGAATTCTGTGGTGAAGTCAGTGGTGCCTGCTGGGCCTTTGTCCACGACAACTACCGCTTCCTGCTGTTCGGCACCTACCCGGCAGAGTCTCAATGGCGCCCGCTGATTGCCATCTTCATGCTGCTGGCCGGCATTCTGGTGAGCATGAACCGTCGCTTCTGGAGCCCCTGGCTGGCCGTTGCCTGGGTGGTTGGTTTCTTCGTCATGTACATCATCCTCGGTGGCGGCGTGCTGGGCTTGCGCCCGGTCAGCAGCAACAACTGGGGCGGTTTGACGCTGACGTTGATTCTGGCCGTGGTCGGCATCGCCTTCGCCGCGCCGCTGGCACTGATTCTGGCACTGGGCCGTCGCTCGGAAATGCCGTTCGTGCGCGTTATCTGCGTGGTGTTTATTGAAGTCTTCCGCGGTGTACCGCTGATTTCCGTACTGTTCATGGCGTCGTTGATGTTTCCGTTGTTCCTGCCGGACGGCGTGTCGATCAACAAAATGCTGCGGGCGCAGGTGGGCATCATCTTCTTCCAGGCGGCTTATCTGGCTGAAGTGTTCCGTGGTGGTATGCAGGCGATTCCGTCGGGTCAGTACGAAGCCGCCGACGCCCTGGGCCTGAGCTACTGGCAGAAAATGAGCAAAATCATTCTGCCGCAGGCACTGCGTCTGGTGATTCCGCCGACGATGAGTACCTTCATCTCGCTGTTCAAAGACACCTCGCTGGTCACCATCATCGGTCTGTTCGACTTGCTCGCCGCCACCAAAGCTGCGATCAACGACCCGACCTGGCGACAGCAGTACATCGAAGGCTACGTCTTCATCGCCATCATTTATTTCTGCTTCTGTTTCTTTATGTCGCGTTACGCCCTCTATCTCGATCGCGAAATGCACAAAGGCATGTCTCACTAGGAGAGTTCGACCATGACTGAACAACGCCAACTGGCCGATCGCGAATCGGTGATTCAGGTCAAAAACATGAACAAGTGGTACGGCGAATTTCACGTACTGCGCGACATCAACCTCGACGTCAAACAAGGCGAGCGCATCGTTATTTGCGGCCCGTCCGGTTCCGGCAAATCGACGATGATCCGGTGCTTCAACCGGCTGGAAGAACACCAGCAGGGCGACGTTTCCGTGAACGGAATTGCGCTGACCGACAACGTTAAGAACATCGAAGAAATCCGCAAGGATGTCGGCATGGTGTTCCAGCACTTCAACCTGTTCCCGCACCTGACAGTGATGGAAAACCTGACGCTGGCGCCGATGTTCGTACTGAAGCGCCCGAAAGCCGAAGCCGAAGAAACCGCGATGAAATTCCTGGCGCGGGTGAAAATTGCCGAGCAGGCGCACAAATACCCGGGTCAGTTGTCGGGCGGTCAGCAACAGCGCGTGGCGATTGCCCGCTCGCTGTGCATGAACCCCAAGGTCATGCTGTTCGATGAGCCGACCTCGGCGCTCGACCCGGAAATGATCAAAGAAGTACTCGATGTGATGATCGAACTGGCCAAAGAAGGCATGACCATGTTGTGTGTCACGCACGAAATGGGCTTCGCCAAAGAAGTGGCCGACCGGGTGATCTTTATGGATGCCGGCCAGATCATCGAAGAAAACGAACCGCACGAGTTCTTCAACAACCCGCAAAGTGACCGCACCAAGCTCTTCCTGAGCCAGATTCTCGGCCACTGAGTCAGACGGCAAAAAACCTAAAAGGGAGGCAAATGCCTCCCTTTTTTTGTCTTTGCGGGTTAGCGGTTAGATGGCTGTTCTCAGCCCCACTAGAGATCCGGTGTGCCGGCCCAGCCGGATCTTCGTCCGGGATGACGGGGTTTATTTAGCTGCCTGAATGTCCTTCCGCCGTCCGGGATGACAGGATTTACTCAAGGTGCCTGAATGTCTTTCCCACCAAAACAAAAAAACGCCCAACGCAAAAAAGCATCGGGCGTTTTAAGCGGTTCCGGTTTCAGCGACCCGCCTGATTCAGAACCGCACAGGCGTTACCTCGGTTAACCTCACTGGAACTCAACGTCCACCTGCAACCCCTTCTGCCAGCTCAACCCATCGGCTGAGCGCCAGATGTCGTGTTTTAGGGTGTTAGTGCCCCTCGCTTCTACCCCGCCAATCACCCAGAAGTCCTGGTTGAAGACCAAGGCCTGGTGGCCAGTGCGGGCGGAGAACCGTGTGTCGTAATCTTTAAGTTCGCTGTACCAGTGCACGCCATCGCGGGAAGTCCAGATGTCGTTTTGGATGCTGCCTCCATTACCACCGTACACCAACCAAAGCCGTTCACTCCCGGCCTCCTGAGTGACCATCACCTGATGACCAAAACGCGGTGCGAAGTCAGCCGCGTCCACGCGCAGCTGCCAATGGCGGCCGTCGCTGGAGGACCAGATATCGTTGTTACCTCCGTTTGAATCGAAACCTGCTTCTGAACCACCGATCAACCAAAGCTGGCCGTTGAACACCACCACCTGATGGCCCTGCCGGGCGGTGAAACTGGCTGCGCTGGTTTCTTCGGTCCAGTCGATGCCGTTGGGGGACGACCAGACGTCGTTGTGGTTGCCATCGGCAGATTGGCCGCCAATCACCCACAGGCGTTGGTCGAACACCACCAGGGCGTGGCCGCGCCGACCGGCGAATGGCGCTTGTGTCAGCAAGCGTTCCCAGTGAAGGCCATCGGCGCTGGACCAGACATCGCTTTGGTACCCGTAGCGATCCTGCCCGCCCACCAGCCACAGCCGTTGGTTGAACGCCACCACTTGATGCCCGCTCCGACCCGTGAAAGCGGCATGGCGCAAATGGCGTTGCCAGTGCAGGCCATCGCTGCTGGACCAGAGGTCGTTTTGGTAGGAAGGCAAGTTAGTACCACCCTCATTACCCCCGATCACCCAAAGCCGATGGTCGAAGACGACAGTTTGGTGGCCCTGGCGGCCGCTGAACGGGGCTTCGGCGGTGCGTTGTTGCCAGTCTTCGCCGTTTTGGGTGGACCAGACGTCGTTCAGGTCGTTATTAGCAAACCCCCCTACCAGCCAAAGCTGCTGTTGAAAGACGGCCAGGGCGTGGTTGTTTCGGGGCGGAAAATCGGCATCGACCTGACGCTGCGTCCAGTGAATGCCATCGCGGGAGGACCAGACATCGTTTTTATGTCCGAACAGTGTCTGCCCACCCACCAGCCACAGTTGTTCCCCGCTGCCGTCGTTGTAGGCCATCACACGATGGTGGATGCGAGCCGAAAACTCGGCGTGCTCGGTGTCCGGCCGCCAGGTGATGCCATCGTCGGACGACCAGATGTCGTTGTTGGCTGGGCTTTTTGCAGTATTCCCACCGATCACCCAAAGCCGGCCATCGTAAGCCACGGCCTGGTGCGCGCCGCGAGCGGGAAAGCCGTTGCTGGCGCCATCAGTTCGCACCGCTTGCCAAGTGGTGCCATCGAACGTCCAGACGTCGTTGCGGGCCGCTGAACCAATGCCCCCACCCAACAACCAGATGCGCGGCTCGCCCTCGGCGTTGTTGGCGACGATGACCGGGCTGTAGCTGCGAGGGGTGTAGCCCGGGCTAATGTCGCCCTGCCGTTGCCAGACAAAGCCGGTGTCGTGATCGGGCGAGGGGATGGTGGACCAGACGGTGCCTTTATCGGGGTCGATCACCCAGAGCTGATCGTTGAACACCACGGCATGGATGCGCGCGCCAAATGGTGGCTGTTCGGACCATTCATGCTGCACCCAGTGGGTGCCATCGGATGAGGACCAGATGTCGCCAGGAAATTGATGGCGCCCCCCACCCATCACCCATAACCGCCCCTGGAAAGCGGCCACGGCATGGTCCTGCCGCCCCACAAACCGATCCGCACTCAACATCCCCGACCACTCATGTTCGCCATGCTGCAAGCGAACATAGCCCGGCTGGCTCAGCGTTACGGCCGCGCTGGAGGTGGATCGCTGCACGCCGCCGCGCAGGCGCTGGCTTTGGCTGTTGGCGCAGTTGGCGAATTGAATGGGGTTGCAGTTGGCCGCGCTGGTGGTGAACAAATTCACCCCTTCGGTGCCGTCAGAGAGTTGCAGCTCACTGCCCAACGGCCCCACCCAGGCGCTGAGGCTGGCCTGGCGGGTAATCACTTCCACGCTGTAATCGATGCTCTGAATGCGCTCGCCCAGCGTTTGGGTGGCGGTGATTTGGCTTTGGCCGGGGGCCAGGGCCACCACCAGGCCGTTGGCGTCTACAGTCGCGACGTCGGTATTACTGCTGCTGTATTCGATGATTCCGGCTTGGGAAAGCACGGGGTTATTGAAACGTTCGTCGGTCACCAACCTGGCCGTGCCGGGTTCGGTGAATTCGAACGGGTTGGGAACACAGGCGCTGAGTGCGAAACACAGCAGCAGCCAGACAAAGGTGCGATAAAAACGAAAGTTGGGTCGAAGCATGATCGGTCCCTCGGTTGGATGAAAACCCCAAAGCGCTGGGGGCAACACCACGCTAACCGACGACCGTTTGAGAAATCGTTTTACCGTTCGTAGGATTTTTGGTCGTTTCGTTGGAAAAATTGAAAATAATCGCGAAAACGATTGATTGGCCGCAAAAAACACAACACCCGAGGTGGGGCTTCGGGTGTTGTGGGGAATAAACAGGCATTCGCCTGTTTTGGATCGCACCCAAGGATAAAGGCCGCCCAGTCCGCTATAGTTCACTCAGCCCGTTTGAACAGGCGTCTGTCGATGAAGTCTCTGCGTGCCGTATCCATAACCTTGTTGCTTGGGTTGCTGAGCCTGTCGCTTCGGGCAGAAACGCTGGCCGAGCTCTACCTCTACACCGAAAACTACGGTGGCTATAACTACTCGCTGCACGGACGCGATTTCGAACACTGGCGGGAAGACATTGGTGGCAGTTCAACCGATCTGGTGAAAGCCATTCTGGCGGAATCGGGCCTCAGTTACCGGCTGCGTTTGCGCACCTGGAGTGTCGGTTACGAACGCACACTGGAGCGGCCCAACTACGGGCTGTTTTCCACCGCCCGCACGGAATCACGCGAAGACCTCTTTGCCTGGATCGGGCCCATCGCTCAATACAACTGGATTCTGTTCAAGTACGCCGGTAACGACCTGAACATTGAGTCCATCGACGACCTGAACGGTCTGCGCATCGGCGGCTACGAAGACGACGCCGCAACGCTGTTTTTGCAGGAACAGGGTTTTACCGTCTCAACGCTGCCCAACGATTCGCTGAACCCGCAACGGCTGGCACACGATCAGATTGATGTCTGGATCGCGTCCGATGCCAGCGCCTACCAACTGGCCGAAGCCGCTGGCTTTCCCGACATCGAACCGGCGCTGACCATTCGTACCGTCGATATGTATCTGGCGATGAACCCGCAGACGGATCCGATCAAACTGCGGCGGCTGCAACGCGCCTACGAACGCGTTATGGCGCAACGCAGCGCGACCGACAATTAACCCACCAGCATCAACACACCGCGCGTGATGTACACCACGCCGACGCCGTTGAGCACCCAGCGGGTGTAGCGACGGAACTGTTGGTCGTCGAGCCGGTGCAGCACTTCAGCACCGAGCCGCGTGCCCAGAAACGCTGCCGGAATCACCGCCACGTACACCCAGACCGGAATGCCCAAGGCCTCGGGCTGGCTCAATACCAGCGAGCCGTAGAAGGTCAGCTTCATCAAATGACCGCTGGTCTGGGTCACCGCCTTGGTAGCCACTACCTGATAGCGGTTCAGCTTGGCGTGGATAAAGAACAGATCGAGCAGGCTGCCGGCGACGCCGACGAACAACTGCCCACCCGTCACCAGCGCGCCACAGACCACCGATTGCGCCGGCCGGGTGACATCCAACTGCAACGACTTGGGCAGTACGTTGCCAATCAACGCCATCGTCCCCAGGCCGATAAAGAACCAGGATTTGGGCACTTCAAACCACAGAAAGAAAAACAGCCCCAACACCACCAGACCGCCGAGCACGTACCAGCGCATCACGCCCCAGTGAATGTGTTTGCGATGCAGCCAGGCGCGGCTGCCGTTGGCGGCAATTTGCGTTAAGGCGTGCAGCACCATGGCGCTGGCTAGCGGCAGCAGCAACACCAGCACGCCCATCAGAATAATGCCGCCACCCATGCCCAGAATGCCGGACAAGAAACTGGTTGCCGCCATTACAGCGACGATGCCTAACCACATGGAGAACCCTCTGTCTGAATGGTCTGTTTTCGTTGTTTTAAAAGCGTCTGACCGCGCCAGTATCGGCTGGGCACACACTGGAAAATAGCGAATAATCGGCGACAAATACTTTCCATTTAGGAATGTTATGTTCAGTCAGTTGGAAGCGCTGCTGGCGTTGGTTCAGCACGGCACCATGAGCGCGGCGGCGCTGTCGTTGCGCATCAGCCAGTCGGCGGTCAGCAAGCGCATCGGCCAATTGGAGCAGCAATTGGGCAAGGCGTTGATTCGTCGCCAGGGCCGCCGCGCGTTGCTCACGGCCGAAGGCGAAGCTCTGGTTGCGCAGGTCGCACCGCTGATGGCCGATCTGAAAACCGCTCTCAGTCAGCGCCAGGCGCAGGCGCGCGAGCAAGTGTCGATGGCGGTATCGGAGGCCATTCTGAGCTCCTGGGGCGCGCCCTTGCTGGTGCAAGTTCGCGACGCCCTGCCGGAACTCGATTTGATTCTGCACACCCACCGCTCGCCGACCATCGTCGACCGCGTGCTGGCCGGTACTTATCCCTTTGGCATCTGCGCCGGTGAACTGCCCAGTCACACCGGGCTGGTGGCCGAACGGCTGTTGGACGAACCGATGGTGCTGGTGGCTCGCGGTGGCGATCGCGATGCGTTGTTGTCTGAACGAAACAGCACTCGCCCGCTGCCGGTGATTTGCATTGAGGAGAAATCGAACACCTGGCGCGGCATCGAATCGCGCGCACGGGCGTTGGGGCTGAAGCCGCATTGGCCGGTGGAATCGTCACTGGCGGCGACGCGGCTGGCGCTGTCGGGTTGGGGCCACGCGCTGGCACCGCGTGGCATCGCCCGTTTATTGGCCGATGCGCAGGCGTGTGTCGATTTGGGAGATTCCGGGCTGAGCCGCCCGGCGTATTTGATCTGCCGCAAGCAGGTGTATCACCAGCCGGTGGCGCAGGCTTTGTTGCGGGCGTTGCAGGCCCGCTTGCCGCAGTTAAGTGCGTAAAATGCCAATGACCAATCGCCCGGCCAAAGCGATCAAAATGCCGCCAAACACCCGTTCCAGCCAGACGCTGCTGCGGCGCAAACCATCGAGCCAACGCGGGTTGGAAAACAGCCAGACCACCAGCAGATACCAGGCGCCGTCGATCACCATGGCGGTGGCGGCGTAACTCAGTTTGGCAACAAAAGACGTATCGACACCGACGACCTGACTGAACAACGCCAGGAAGAAGACGGCAATTTTCGGGTTCAGAAACACCACCAGAAAACCGTCACGAGCGGCGCTGGCGCGTGTCGAGCCGTGCTCCGATTCAGTCACTTCACCCGGCTTGGCGCGCAAGCCCTGAATGCCCAGCCAGATCAGATAAGCCGCGCCGCCCCACTGCAAAATGCCGAACGCGACCGGCGAGGCGGTAATCACCGCAGCCAGCCCAATAATGCTGAGCAGTGCATAAAACCCCACGCCCAGACCATGCAATAACGCCACCGTCACACCGTTACGGCGACCGCCGGTCAGCGTGTGCCGCAATACCACCGCCAGCGACGGCCCCGGCGACATAGCGCCCAATACACAGATTCCGACAACGGTCAGCCAGGTTGCCCAGGTCATTGCATGCCCTCCAAACGATGAGCGGCGACTCTAACCCAGCGCTGTGTTGGCTGTCATCCGCTGGCTCCGGGCTGTCATCCGTTTGTCGTCGAAGCGTCATCTTTGCTCGCTAGGCTCCGGCCGACCCTATTGCCCAACATTCATCGCCAAACATTGAGGACTCTTATGTCGCCCGTCTCGCATCGCCTTGCTGCCACGCTGCTGGCTACTGCCGTTATTGGCAGCGTCAGCGCGGAATCCAATTTGACCATCGACGTTCTCGGCCGCCACACCAGCGGTATTTTTGCCGAAAGCGCCGCTGAAATTGTGTCGTTTCACCCGACCTCCGGTTACGCCTACATGACCAACGGCGCCACCGGCCAAATCACCGCCATCAACCTGAACACCTTGCCGACCACGGCCGCAGCCGACCCGATACGGCTGGACAATTTGCACGCCCGCGCCGGCCGCCTGCCGACATCGGTACGCGTCGCCACCCCGGGCGGCGGTGTGCGCACCGTTGCCATCGGCGGTGCCAACAGCCTGGCGGTGAAAAACGATTTGCTCGCCATCGCCGTCGAACACGACGACAAAACCCAGGACGGCGCGGTGCTGTTCTATCGACTCAACGCCAACGGCGACACCCAGTTCGTCAAAGGCGTGCTGGCCGGCGCTTTGCCCGACATGGTGACCTTCTCGCCCGACGGCCGCTTTGCGCTGGCCGCCAACGAAGGCGAACCGCGTGGCGATTACCTGCGCGACCCCGAAGGCAGCGTCACGGTGATTCCGATCACCAACGGCACCCCGGCTGACCTGGGCATTCAACTGAACTTCACCGCTTTCGACCGCCGCCACCCGGCCGACATCTTAAGCGGCAACAACCCGCGCCCGAACGTCATCCGTTTCTCGCAGGATCTGGAACCGGAATACATCAGCGTCAGTGAAGACAGCCGCACCGCTTTTGTGTCGTTGCAGGAAAACAACGCCGTAGCACGCATCAGCCTGGACGGCACGCCGCGTGTCACCGCGCTGCTGCCGCTCGGTTTCAAAGATCACGGCCTGGCTAAGAATGCGCTGGATGCCGACAAAGACGACGAAGCCGCCGTACTGATGCCGCAGCCCGGTTTGTGGGGCGTCTACCAGCCGGATTCGATTGCCAGCTACCGCGTCGGCGGCGTTGACTACTTCGTCACCGCCAACGAAGGCGACGCCCGCGAATACTTCTCCGACGCCGCTTCCGAAGCCGAGTGCCAGGGCACACTGCCTAACGCGCTGTACGACTACGACGAAGACGACGGCTGCCTGGTGTTTCTGGATGAAACCGAAATCGGCGATGTTGATCTCGACCCGTCCATCGCGCACCTGAACGCCATCAAGGATCTGAAAATTCTCGCCGGTCGCGGCGATACCGATGGCGACGGGGATTACGACAAGGTTTACGCCTACGGCACGCGTTCGTTCTCGATCTACACCGCCGACGGCCGCCAGGTGTACGACTCCGGCGATCTGCTTGAGCGCGTCAGCGCCGAGGCCTACCCGGAATTCTTCAATACCGATGAAGACGCCCTGGAAATCGACAACCGCAGCGACAACAAAGGCCCGGAACCCGAAGCGTTAGCGCTGGGTCGCGTTGGTGACCGCACGCTGGCGTTTGTTGGTCTGGAACGCATGGGCGGATTCATCGTCGCCGACGTGACCGACCCGATGAACGTCGAGTACCTCGACTACATCAACAACCGCAACTTCAACGTCGCCGAAGCCACCGACGATGGCGACGTCACCGAGGCCACTTTGGCAAATGCAGGCGATCTGGCCCCCGAAGGCATGGCCTTTGTACCGGCCGACATCAGCCCGATCGGCGAAGCGCTGTTGATCGTTGCCAACGAAGTCAGCGGCACCACCACTGTTTACCGCATCCGCGACTGAGCCTTCCGTTTGCCTTCCTAACCCGGCTTTGGCCGGGTTTTTTGTGCTTCCGGCTTTGGTAAATCCGCCGCCACTTCGGGCCGGCCAAGTTGACTCTGGCCGACAAAAATTGAGAATGCGTATCACAATGACTTTCAAACGAACTTTCCAACGGGGAATTCCACATGTCGATGCGTATTAAGGCCGCCCTAATGGCGTTGCCTCTGGCGGCCAGTCTCGCCGCCGGTTCGGTTCGGGCCGAGGAAGTGAACATTTACTCCTACCGCCAACCCTTTTTGATCGAACCGCTGCTGGAGGCCTTTACCGCAGAAACCGGCATTCAGACCAACGTCGTTTACGGCGAAGGCCTGGTTGAACGCATGGAAACCGAAGCGCGCAACAGCCCGGTCGATGTGTTGATCACACCCAACACCACGGTGTTGATGAGCGCCTACAACAAAGGCCTGACGCAACCCGTTAACGACTCAATTCTGCTCGACAACATCCCGGCCCAATACCGCGCCGCCGATAACCACTGGTTCGGTCTGACCACTCGCGCGCGCATCATCTACGCCTCCAAAGAACGTGTCGCGCCGGGTGAAATCACCACTTACGAACAGCTGGCTGACCCGGAATGGGAAGGCCGTATCTGCACCCGCAGCGGTAAGCACAGCTACAACCTGTCGCTGTTTGCCTCGATGATCGCGCATCATGGCGAAGCCTATACCCGCGAATGGATGGAAGGTTTGAAGCACAATCTGGCGCGGCGTCCGCAGGGCAACGACCGCTCTCAGGTGAAGGCCATTCACGATGGCGTCTGCGATATTTCGCTGGGCAATTCCTACTATTTCGGTGCCATGCTGACCAACGAAGAAGAGCCGGAACAGCAGGATTGGGCGCGTTCAGTGAACCTGATCTTCCCGAACCAGGACGACCGTGGCGCGCACATGTTTATCTCTGGCATCGCGCTGGCGAAATACGCGCCGAACCAGGCCAACGCCATCGCATTGATGGAATTTATGGTCAGCCCGGAAGCGCAGTATCTGTACGCTCAGGATAACTTCGAGTTCCCGGTTCGCCCCGGCATCGAACGTTCAGATTTGATCAAACAATACATGGGCGACTTCAAAGAAGACCCGCTCAGCCTGACCACCATTACCGATCACATCGACGAGGCATCACGCCTGGTCGACGAGGTGGCGTACGACTTCTAAGCGCCGCCGTCGATGACCGCTGTTACCACTCTGGCAATGCCACGCCGCCACGCCCTCGGCCAAAACCGACTGGCGCGGCGCTGGCGTTTCGCCGTTCTGCTGACCGCAACGCTGGTGGTGTTGCCGATCGCCTCGGTGTTTTATCTGGCGCTGTTTCCCAGCCACAACATCTGGCGCCATCTGGTCGATACGGTGCTGTTTTATTATCTCGACGCCACCGTGCGGCTGCTGCTCGGCGTTGGGTTGTGCGCAACCTTAATCGGCGTCAGCACGGCCTGGCTGGTGTCCGCCTGCGATTTTCCCGGCCGGCGCTGGTTTGAATGGGCGTTGTTGCTGCCCTTTGCCGTACCGGCTTATGTGATCGCCTTCGTCTACACCGATTTGCTCGAATTCGCCGGCCCGCTGCAAGGCGCGCTGCGCGAGGCATTCGGTTGGCGCAGCGCACGCGACTACTGGTTTCCTGAGATTCGTTCGATGGGCGGCGCCATCGCCATGTTGTCGCTGGTGCTTTATCCCTACGTTTATTTGCTGGCGCGGGCGACCTTTGTCGATCAGGCGCGGTCGATGGTTGCCGCCAGTCGCTCGCTCGGTTGCACGCCCTGGCAGAGTTTCTATCGCTTGTCGTTGCCGATGGCACGGCCGGCCATCGCCGTCGGCCTGGCGCTGGTCTTGATGGAAACGCTGAACGATTTCGGCACCGTCGATTACTTCGCCGTGCGCACGCTGAGCATCGGCATTTACGACACCTGGCTGAACCAGTCGAACCTGGGCGGGGCGGCGCAGATTGCCAGTCTGATGTTGGGGTTTGTGGTGGTGCTGATCGGCTTGGAGCGTTTTGGTCGGCGTCGCCAACAGCATTACAGCCCGGCTGGGCAGTCCGGCCAGGCGGATCGCTACCGGCTGCGCGGCGGCCGCGCATTGCTGGCCTGGACACTGTGCGCGCTGCCGCTGGTGCTGGGGTTTGCCGTTCCGGCGGGTCGGTTGGCGTTCTACGCGCTGCGCAATCTCGGCGCTTATTGGACGCCGGATTTCTTCCAGTTATCGCTGAATTCGCTGCTGTTGTCGGCCAGTGCCGCGCTGGTGACGGTGGCCTTGGGCGTGTTGCTGGCGTATGGCAAACGGCTGTTTCCCAGCCGTGGCCTGAACGCTGGCGTGGGCCTCGCCAAACTCGGTTACGCCATGCCCGGCACCGTGCTCGCCATCGGCGTGATGATTCCGCTGGCGGCCTTCGATAACAGCCTCGATGCGTTGCTGCGTGCGAGTTTCGGCATTTCCACCGGCCTGTTGCTGAGCGGCACGGTGGTGGCGTTGATCTTTGCGTATTCGGTGCGGTTTCTGGCGGTGGCGGCCGGGGCGGTTGAATCGAGCCTCGCCAAGGTGACGCCGGAGATGGATCGCGCGGCGCGCTCGCTCGGCCAGTCCAGTCTGCAAACGCTGTGGCGGGTGCATCTGCCGTTAATCCGGCCGGGCTTGCTGACGGCAGCGCTGGTGGTGTTCGTCGATTGCATGAAGGAGTTGCCGGCGACCTTGATCTTGCGGCCGTTCAATTTCGATACGCTGGCGACGCACGTGTTCCAGTTCGCGTCCGACGAAAAACTGGAAGCCTCAGCCTTGGGCGCTTTGTTGATCGTGCTGGTGGGGTTGGGACCGGTGATTCTGCTCAGCCGCTCGGTCAGTCGCCGTAACGACTAAGCCAGACTGGCCGCCTGAGCGCGTTCAAAGGCGACCAGCTGTGCTGGCTGAAAGCGCAGTTGCACGCTGTCATCGGGCATAGGCGTACGAGACGGCAACAACGCCTGCACCTGGCTGCCATCGGCCAACGCCAGCCGCACGCGCATCTGCGTACCCAAAAACGAACGGCTGACTAAACGCGCCGCCACGCCGCCCTGGTCCACCAACTCAACCTCGTCCGGACGGACGTAAACATCCAGCTCGGTGCCGACCGGCCAACCGGCCGTTGTTGTCAGTTCACCCAAGGCCGTGCGCACGCGACCGGCGGCCACAACTTCGCCCGGCACAAAATCGCCATCGCCGACAAACCGCGCCACCGCTGGCGTGGCCGGGTTTTGATAAACCACATCCGGCGCGTCCCACTGTTGCAGTACGCCGCCGTTGAGCACGCCGAGTTTGTCGGCCATGACAAAGGCTTCTTCGCGGTCGTGCGTTACTAAAATGGCCGTGGTGCCGGCGATTTTCAGAATCTCGCGCACCTCGGCTGAGAGCGAGCGGCGCAGTTCGGTGTCGAGGTTGGAAAACGGTTCGTCCATCAACAGCAACGCCGGCTGCGGTGCCAGCGCGCGCGCCAACGCCACGCGCTGTTGCTGGCCGCCGGACAATTCGTGCGGGAAGCGTTCACCGAAACCGGCCAGTTTGACCAGCGCCAGCGTATCGGCCACGCGCCGGGCGCGCTCGGCCCGGTTCAGATGACGCAGGCCAAAGCCAACGTTGTCGGCCACGTTCAGATGCGGAAACAGCGCGTATTCCTGAAACACCATGCCGATACCACGTTGTTCCGGCGGTACGGCGTCGGCGGCGGTGGCAATGGTGCGGCCGTCCAGTTCAATGCGGCCGGCGCTCGGTTGAATAAAACCGCCAATGGCGTGCAACAGCGTGCTTTTACCGCAACCGCTCGGGCCGAGCAGAGCGCAGAGTTCGCCTCGGGCGACGTTCAGCGACAAATCGCGAATCACCGGTTGATCGTCGTAACGGCACTGCAACTGTTCCAGACGCAAAAGCATGGCGATTTCCGAGGCAGATTGAGCCGGGCAGTGTAAAACAAAGCCCGCGCTCCAACCACGCGCAAGGGACGACAAACCCTTGCCAGAGCGCTAAGCTGGCCGCCGTTTTCGCCCCTATCCGACTGTCTTATTTTGCGGAGTCCGCCATGACCGATCTGTATCGCGCCCACCTCGACACCTTAATGCACCGCTATCAGGCCACTCTCGAACGCTGCGGTTTCGACGCCGTTGTGGTCAGCGCCGGTGTCGCCGAAAAGGTGCGCGATGACGATCACGCCTACCCCTATCACGCCGGTGCGTTCGCTCAGCAATGGCTGCCCGAGGCGATCACGCCCGGCACGTGTCTGGTCATTCGTCCGGGTGAAAAACCGCAACTGTTCTGGCCGGCGCAGGCGGACTTCTGGCACATCACGCCGACGGCACCCAGCGGCGACTGGACCAAACACTGGCAATTGCACGCCGCCGATCACAACGACTGGCTGGCAACGCTGCCCGGCCGCCTCGCCTGGGTCGGGCCGACACTGCCCGCGCTGCAAAACACAACCGCGACAGTTGAGATTAACCCGGCCAAGCTGCGCTCAGACCTGGCGTTTGACCGTGCCTGCAAGACCGATTTCGAAGTCGAACAACTGTGGCTTGCCAGTGTGAAAGCCGTACCCGGCCACCACGCCGCTCGCGATGCCTTTTTAGCCGGCGCCAGCGAAGCCGAGATCTACGCCGCCTTTCTCGGTGCCAGCCAGCAACTGGAAAGCCAGGAGCCATACCCCGGCATCATCGCGCTGAACGAAGGCGCGGCGACCTTGCATTACGAGCGTCGCCAGTTCACCAGACCGACTCAGCACCGCAGCCTGTTGATCGACGCCGGCGCGCAGGTGGGCGGTTACGCCAGCGACATCACCCGAACCCACGGCCAGGGCTCGGCCCTGTTCGATGAATTGCTGGCGGCAATGGAAGGCTTCGAGCAACAACTGTGCGCTGCGGTGCGCCCGGGCGTGCCGATGGCCGAACTGCATCAGCAGGCCGTGGTTGGCGTCGCGGGCATTCTGAAAGACTTGGATTTGTGTCGTCTTAACGTTGAAGAACAACTTCAGCGCCAGGTTCCGCAGGCGTTTTTCCCACACGGCCTGGGCCATTTACTCGGCTTGCAGGTGCACGACGCCGGCGGCCATCAACAGGATCGCGCCGGCACGCTGGCGCCGAGCAGCACCGCGCCGTTTTTGCGACTGACGCGCACGCTCCAGCCGGGCATGGTGCTGACCATCGAACCGGGGTTGTACCTCATTCCGATGCTGCTGGATCGACTGCGCGCAGAGCAGGGCGCAGCGGCGGGCCTGAACGAAAGCGCCATCGCCGAGCTGCAACCCTGGGGCGGCGTGCGCATTGAAGACAACGTGGTCGTCACTGAAAGCGGTATGCGCAACCTGACGCGCGAAGCCTTCGCTGCGGCCTGATGGCTTACAGCCAGCCGCTGAATTGGAAGCCAAGACCGATCGTGCGTGAGCGCTTGTTGTAATCGATCAGGCTTTCGCCGAAGCCATCGAAATAATGCACCCGGCCACGCACGTGGTCGGACAGCGGAAAGGTCCAACCGGCGTCGATGGCACCACGGTTGTGATCGAGATCGAGGTTGTTGCGCCCGGTCAGCCAGAAGCTGTTGTATTCGCCGACGTAACCCACCGTCAGATCAAAATGGCCGAGGTACTCCAGAATGTCCGGGTTATCGTCGCCTAACGGGTCGCCTTCGTAGCGTTCTTCCGGTGCCGGAATGCGCAACCAGGGGCGCAACGCCACGTGCATACGCTCGCGCTCCCACTGCGTCTGAAACACCACCCGATTCCAACTGCGCGAATCTTCACCGCTGCGGCCGTTGGATTCGTGATTCAAACCGACTGAATTCGACACGTTGCGAAAGCCCAGAAATTGCGTGTCGTTTTCGAAGGTCACAATCAATTCCGGCTCGTGATTGGTTTCCCTAAACGGCGACGACAGATCGAAGTTATACGCCTGCCAGAACGACTTGCCGGTGTAGGCAAAGGCGAGGTTGCCGTGACGGCCGATCAAGCCATCGACCACAATCACTTTCAGGCTCAACTGGAACTGAATTTCGACCGGCTGCAAATCGCCTTCGCCCGGTGCCAGGTACGAATCGTCACGGAAATCGGAATAATTCAGCGGCATTAAATAGTTGGGTCGGTGCGGCAACAAACTGAACGGATTGTTCAACACCAGCCGCTCCATTTCGCGGCGTTCCTGCAATGGCGTTTCGCGGGTTCCCGCTGGCAAACCCTGCTGACGCACTTCACGCGCGCAAAAGTTACGCACGTTACCGGCGCTGAGAATATTGGACGCGCTTTGCGTCAACCGGATCAAACAGGCTTCGTAGGCGGTCAGGCGTTCGGTTTCCTCGCTCGCCTGCTTTTCGGAGTCGGTCGGCTCAGCCGGAATGTTTTCCGCCATAACCGACGGTACTAACGCCAATAACCCCGCTGCTAACGCCCAGCCGAGGCGGTTTCGCATGTTCACACTCACTTTTCGATGCTTGCTGTGGCCGGCACCATAACAGACTGCCGCTGGCGATGACCGACACAGCGCACGAACTGAGCGGTCAACGGCCGGCTTTACAACAAGATAACAACGCCAAACAGCATCACCAGCGCCCACTTCAGCCGATGGCGCAAATAGCCTTCGTCCAACAACAATGAGCCGAGCAAGACACTGAACAACACGCTGATTTCACGCGTGGGAGCGACGTACACCAGCGGCGTGAATGTCATGGCGGTCAGCACCAGGATGTAGGCCAAAGGACTGAACAAGGCGATGCCCAACACTTTCCAGCGATGTTGTTGCCACACCAGTTTCACCGTCGGCCAACGCTTAATCGCCAAGGGCGTCAACAACACAGAGCGCACGATGTTGGAACCGTAATCGAGCAGCAACGGCGGAATCATCAAGGCCGCTACTGCGTGGGCATCCCACAGGGTGTAAGTGCCGATCAACAAACCCACCAACACGCCAAAGCCCATTGACGCCATTGTCGGGCGCGAAGCGCTGCCGGGTTTGCGACTCAAATTCAGCACGCCAATCAAAATGAGCGCGATACCCGCCGCCATCCAGTGGTTCAGATGTTCACCAAACAACAGCACCGCGAGGACGGTGGAAATCAGCGGGCCGGTAGCGCGGGCGGTGGGATAAACGACCGACAAATCGCCGACCCGGTATCCCTGTTGCAACAACAGAAAATAACCGATGTGAATTACCGCACTGCCGACAATAAAACCGATTTCTAGCCAACCCCAGCCGCGCCAGTCCCAGGCGAAATAAATCGCCAGCGGCAAATAAATCACCACCGTCAGCGCCGAAAACAGCCAGGTCAGGCTGGCATCACCGTTGATGCGTTTGAGCAGAAAATTCCAGAAGGCGTGGCACAGCGCCGCGCAGAAGACGAGTAAAAATCCAGCGAGGGACATTTAATTTTCCGACTTATAAAACATCAAACATCACGGCTTCAGACTGTCGACCAACAGCGCCTGCAAATTGCGCAGGGTGTCGGCGAAGAAATCCGGATCGTCGAGCGTGCGGCCGGCCACGGCTTCAATCTGCACACGAAAATCGGCGTAGTGCTGCGTCGTCGCCCAGATGGAAAAAATCAGATGATACGGATCGATGGGTTTGAGTTTGCCGCTGTCGATCCAGCTTTGAATTACCGCGACTTTCGCTTGCACCCGGTCGTGCAACGGCTGCTGCAACTCGGCCAGCAACAGCGGCGCGCCTTGCAGAATTTCCATGCAGAACAGGCGCGATTCGGCCGGGTTATCGCGGGAAAATTCCAGCTTGATGCGAATGTATTCGCGCAGCGCTTCGAGCGGATTCTGATCTTCATTAAAACCGCTCAACGGCATCAGCCACAGGCTGAGTAATTCGCGCATCACCTGCACATAAAGCGCTTCTTTGGTGGGAAAGTAATACAGCAAATTGGTTTTGGAGACGTCCGCTTCCGCCGCGATTTGATCGAGGCTGGCACCGTGCAGACCGAACTGCGAAAAGGTGCGTAACGAGGCTTCCAGAATCGCCGCGCGTTTCTTTTCCTGATTGCGTTGACGACGCTTCAGCGACGCCGGGGTCGGGGTGCGCTTGGAGCGGTTGGCAACTTCGGCCGACGCCAAGCGGGTTTTGTCGTTCAACTCCGTCTCCTGCCATTTTCAGCGCGCCCATTCTAGCACCGACACCCCAACACCCGGCCAGCACCGCGATTGCTGCACCGCCGTGGTTCGTCGCGCGTCTGCGTGCACAAACCATGTGCTCTAAACTAGACCATTTGGTCCGATTATTTTTGCGCTTATTTTCTAACCAATTGATTTGTATCAATAAATCAGAATTGGCCGACTTTCTGCAATGTGCTAGCCCAACTGCGCCAGATTCGAACGGCGCCCAGACGAGGACGCAACAGATGAAAGTGGGTGTATTCATTCCCATCGGCAACAACGGCTGGCTGATTTCCAAAAACGCGCCGCAATACATGCCGAGCTTCGAACTGAACAAAACCATCACCCAGCGCGCCGAGCACTACGGTTTCGATTTCGCGCTGTCGATGATCAAGCTGCGCGGCTTTGGCGGTGAAACCGAGTTCTGGGACCACAACCTGGAATCCTTCACGCTGATGGCCGGCCTCGCCGCTGTGACCAGCAAGATTCAACTGTTTGCCACCGCTGCCACTTTAACGGTGCCGCCGGCCATTGCCGCGCGCATGGCCTCGACCATCGATTCCATTTCCAACGGCCGCTTCGGCATTAATCTGGTGACCGGCTGGCAGAAACCTGAATACTCGCAAATGGGCTTGTGGCCGGGCGACGAATTCTTCGCCTACCGCTACGACTACTTAACCGAGTACGCCGAAATTCTCACCGAACTGTGGCAGACCGGCCGCAGCGACCTGAAAGGCGATTACTTCCAGATGGACGATTGCCGCGTCAGCCCGAAACCCAAAGGCCCGCTGCAAATCATCTGCGCCGGCCAGAGTGACGCCGGCCTCGCCTTCACCGCCAAATACGCCAATTACGCCTTCTGTTTCGGTAAAGGCGTAAACACCCCGACGGCCTTCGCACCCACCGCCGAGCGCCTGCTCAAAGCCACCGAAGAAACCGGCCGCGACGTTAAAGCCTGCCCGCTGTTTATGATCATCGCCGACGAAACCGACGAAGCCGCACGCGCCAAGTGGGAGTTCTATAAAGAAGGCGTCGATGAAGAAGCCGTCGCCTGGCTCGGCGTTCAGGGCGCGGCCGACACCAAATCCAAAGGCGACACCAACGTACGCCAGATGGCCGACCCGACGTCGGCGGTGAACATCAACATGGGCACGCTGGTCGGCTCTTTTGAGACCGTCGCTGCCATGCTCGATGAAATTGCCGAGGTGCCCGGTACCGAAGGCGTGATGCTGACGTTCGACGATTTTGTTAAAGGAGTCGAACTGTTCGGCCAGCGCATTCAACCGTTGATGAAGTGCCGCGAACACATCGACGTCGCAGCGGAGGCCACGGCATGAGCATCGACGCCAACGTCAGCGGCTATGCGTTAAGCAGCAGCGGCGAAGACGCCATCACGCTCGTCGCCAAGCCGGAGCCGATTCAACTGAAGGCGAGCGAAACGGCAGTCATCGTCATCGACATGCAGAACGCCTACGCCAGCAAAGACGGCTATCTCGACCGCGCCGGTTTTGATGTGTCACACACCGGCCCGGTGATCGCCAACATCAACAAGGTGCTGAAAACCGCACGCAGCGCGGGCATGCCAGTGGTGTTTTTCCAGAACGGCTGGGACCCGGAATACCGCGAAGCCGGCGGCCCCGGCTCGCCCAACTGGTACAAATCGAACGCGCTGAAAACCATGCGTCGCCAACCGGAACTGGCGGGCACTTTGTTGTCGCGCGGCGGTTGGGATTACCAACTGGTGGATGCACTGAAACCCGAACCGAGCGATCTGGTGCTGGGCAAAACCCGTTACAGCGGTTTCTACAACACCCCGCTGGATTCTCTGCTGCGCGCGCGTGGCATTCGCAATCTGGTGTTCACCGGCATCGCCACCAACGTCTGTGTGGAATCGACGCTGCGCGACGGTTTCTTCCTGGAATATTTTGGCGTGGTGCTGGCCGACGCTACGCACCAGGCCGGGCCGGATTCGATCCAGGCGGCCTCGCTGTACAACATCGAAACCTTCTTTGGCTGGGTGTCGGACGTAACAACCTTCTGCGACACCTTTGCCACCGAATCCACCCAACCGGCGACTGCCGCCACTGTCTGAACGAGGAAACTGCCATGCCTAAGAAAGCTGTGATTCCCGCCGGTACCGGCGTCCCCATCGCGCCCTTTGTTCCCGGCACCGTGGCCAACAACGTGCTGTATGTATCCGGCACCTTGCCGTTCGACAAAGACAACAACGTCGTTCACGTCGGCGATGCCGAAGCCCAGACCCGCCATGTGCTGACCACCATCAAAGGCGTGGTGGAAACCGCCGGCGGCACCATGGACGACGTCGTCTTCAACATGATTTTCGTTAAAGACTGGGCCGACTACGGCGCCGTCAACAAGGTGTACGCGGAATTCTTCGCGGGTGAAAAACCGGCGCGCTACTGCATTCAGTGCGGCCTGGTGAAACCCGAGGCGCTGGTCGAAATCGCCAGCATCGCGCACCTGTAACCGCACGGACGTTTCGCATGCACGTGGAAGTGGTCGGTCAGTTAAACGCAGAACACACCGTGGTGCTCAGCTCCGGTCTCGGTGGTTCGGCGCGTTTTTGGCAACCGCAGTTGGCTGCGCTGACGCCGCATTATCGCGTGGTGTTGTACGACCAGTTAGGCACCGGCCGCAGCCCGGCAGACTTGCCGGCCGGCTACCGCATCGCCGACATGGCGCAGGAGTTGTTCGAAGCGTTAGATGCCGTAGGCGTTGATGATTGCCATCTGATCGGCCACGCCCTGGGCGGCCACATCGGTCTGACCATGGCGTTGCAGCAACCGCAGCGCCTGCGCTCGTTGGTGATTATCAACGGCTGGCACCAACTCAGCCCGCACACCCAGCGTTGTTTTTCGGTGCGCCGGCAATTGCTCGATCACATTGGCCCGGCGGCCTACGTGGAAGCCCAGGCGCTGTTTTTGTATCCACCAACCTGGATACACCAGCACGCCGCCGAACTGGCCGGGGAAGACCAGCAGGTGTTGTCGCATTTCCCGCCGCCCGACAATCTGCGTCGTCGCCTGGAGGCGGTACAGGGTTTTGCGATGAGCGACGCCGAGCTGGCGCAGATCGAAGCGCCGACGCTGTTAATCGCCAATCGCGACGACCTGCTGGTGCCCTGGACCTGCTCGCAACAACTGGAACAACGGCTGCCGCGTGCCCGCCTGGCAATGCTCGAATTCGGCGGCCATGCCAGCAGCGTTACCCAGGCGGAACAAACCAACACCTTGCTTGTTGAACATTTGACCCGATTTTCCGTGCTTCCGTTTAACGTTACCTAAGGATTGTTATGTCCAGCTCCATCGATTCCGCTGCCCTGAAACAACTGTTCACCGAAGCGCGCACCTACAGCTACTGGCAAGACAAACCCATTGCCGACAGCGTGCTGAAAGAACTCTACGAATTGACCAAGTTCGGCCCGACCTCGGCCAACTGTAGCCCGGCGCGGTTTATTTTCGTGCGCACGCCCGAAGGCAAAGAGCGCCTGAAGCCGGCAATGTCGGCGGGCAATATGGAAAAAACCATGAAAGCGCCGGTCACCGTGATCGCCGCTTACGACAACCAGTTCTACGAGCATCTGCCGACGTTGTTTCCGCACACCGACGCCCGTTCCTGGTTCACCGGCAACGAAGCCTTCGCCCAACAAACCGCACTGCGTAACGGCTCGCTGCAAGCGGCCTATCTGATTATGGCAGCGCGCTCGCTGGGTCTGGATGCCGGCCCGATGTCCGGTTTCGATGCCGCCAAAGTCAAAGCCGAATTTCTTGATGGCCGCGACTGGACCGTGAATTTCCTGATCAACCTCGGCTACGGCCAACCGGAAAAACTGCACGATCGCCTGCCGCGTCTGAGCATCGACGACGTCTGCGATTTCTGCTGAAACGAATCAAGAAAGGAAAGGAGAACGCCATGAACGCGCCTGCCGCTGCTGCGACTGAAATAACACCCGAGCTGAACTCTCAAAGCTACCGCGATGCTATGTCGGGTCTGGCCGCAGCGGTGAACATCGTCACCACCGATGGCCCCGGCGGGCGCGCTGGCTTCACCGCCACCGCCGTGTGCAGCGTCAGCGACCAGCCACCAACCTTGTTGGTGTGTCTGAATCGCAGCGCCTCGGCGTTCCCTATGTTCGACGCCAACCAGGCGTTGTGCGTCAACACCCTGACTGCCGATCAGATGGCGTTATCGAATCTGTTTGGCGGTAAAACCGACATGGACGAACGCTTTGCAGCGGCCGCCTGGCAACTGGGCGACAGCGGTGCGCCGATACTGGAAAACGCCTTGGTGAGTTTTGACTGCCGCATCGTCAAACGCGTCAGCCTGGGCACGCACGACACGCTGTTTTGCGAAGTGTTGTCGGTAACCGCACCGAGCAGCAAAGACGGCCTGGTGTATTTCGATCGCGGTTACGCGGGTTTGAACAGGCTGTAATCAGCGCCGCCCTTGCAGACTGGCAATGGCTGCGTCTAATCCATTAACGCTGAGCGGAAACATCCGCTCGGCGCACAACTCACGCACCATGCCAATGCTTTGAGTGTGGCCCCAAAACCGTTCCGGAAACGGATTCAGCCACACCAGCCGTTGAAAGTGCTGCGCCAGCCGACCAAAACTGGCCTCGCCCGGTTCCACATTCATAAAGTCGATGCTGCCGTAAGCGGCGGCAATTTCGTATGGCGCCATGGCCGCATCACCAACGAAGATGACTTTGTAGTCCGGTCCGTAGGTACGCAGAATCTCATCCAACGATGTCACGGCCTGACGGTTCAGTTTGTTATCAGTCCAGACATGGTCGTAAATAAAATTGTGAAAATAAAAATGCTTCAGTTGTTTGAATTCAGAACGGCAAGCACTGAATAAGGCTTCACACACCTGCACGTGCTCGTCCATCGATCCGCCAATATCGACAAACAACAACACCTTCACGGCGTTGTGGCGTTCGGCGCGCAATTTGATGTCAAGCAGACCGGCGTTGCGCGCCGTTGAACGAATGGTGTCGTCCAGCGCCAATTCCTGCTGCGCGCCGGTGCGCGCAAAACGTCGCAATTTACGCAGCGCCATTTTCAAATTGCGCGTGCCCAGTTCAACGCTGTCATCGAGATTTTTGTACTGCCGCTGCTGCCACAGTTTCACCGCCCCGCGCTGCCCGCCAGCACCGCCAACACGCACGCCTTCCGGGTTATAACCGCCATGGCCGAACGGGCTGGAACCGCCAGTACCAATCCAACGGTTGCCGCCCTGGTGCCGTTCGCGCTGTTCGTTCAGGCGTTCTTCCAACGCCTGCATCAAAGCCTCAATGCCACCCATTGCTTCAATCGCTGCGCGTTCCTCGGCGCTGAATTGCCGCTGCAATTCCAGCCGCAACCAATCGTCCGGCACCTCATCGCCAAACGGATTCGGCAACGCCTCCAGGCCTTCGGCGAAATGCGTAAAGGCGCGGTCGAAGCGATCGTATTGGGTTTCGTCTTTGATCAACGTCAGCCGCGCCAGTTGATAAAAATCGTCCAGATCAAAGCCCGCCAGGTTGGCTTGCATGGCTTCAATCAACACCAGCAATTCTTTCGGCGTGACCTTGAGCCCGTGTTGGCGCAGCGTGGAGAAGAAACGGATCAGCATGAACTAGTACCTTCCAGACAGGCGGCATTGGTTCGTGAACTGCGATTGGCGAGATCCCGGATATCGCTAGCGCGATTCCGGGATGACAAGTCTATTGTTGTGCTTGAAAGTTACTACTTAGCAAAGACACAAATCGTCATCCCGGTGTGCCGGCCCAGCGTAATCGCGTCAGCGATATCCGGGATCTCACCACAACCACTGAGCACCCCCACCAGCCTCCAAAACTAACGCCGACTCATAAACGCCAACCGCTCAAGCATGTGCACATCGGCTTCGTTTTTCAGCAGCGCGCCATAAAGTGGCGGCAAGGCTTCGCGAATATCACCGCCTTTTAACGCCTGCGCCGCCAGACGATCACTGACCAGAAGTTTCAGCCAATCGATCAATTCCGAAGTCGAGGGCCGTTTTTTCAAACCTGGAACGTCACGCACCTCGAAAAAGACTTCCAGCGCATCGTGCATCAATTCCGCTTCGATGTTGGGGAAATGCACTTCAACAATCGCCTTCAATGTTTCGGCATCGGGGAATTGGATGTAATGGAAAAAGCAGCGCCGCAGAAACGCATCCGGCAGTTCTTTTTCGTTATTCGAGGTGATGATTACCACCGGCCGTTGAGTCGCTTTAATCGTCTCGCCGGTTTCATAGACATGGAATTCCATGCGGTCGAGTTCGACTAAAAGATCGTTGGGAAATTCGATGTCGGCTTTATCGATTTCGTCGATCAACAACACCGCGCGCTGCTCGCCGGTAAAGGCTTCCCAAAGTTTGCCCGGCTTAATGTAGTGACGAATATCGTGCACCCGGTCATCGCCCAACTGGCTGTCGCGCAAGCGCGACACCGCATCGTATTCGTACAAACCCTGCTGCGCGCGCGTGGTCGATTTAATATGCCATTGCACCAGCGGCATGCCCAAACCAGCGGCGATTTCTTCGGCCAGCATCGTCTTGCCGGTGCCGGGTTCGCCTTTCACTAACAGCGGGCGTTCCAATGTGATGGCCGCGTTTACCGCGAGGCGTAACTCATCGCTGGCGATGTAACGGTCGGAACTTTCAAAACCGGACATAAACAAACCCCAAAATGGTTGGGTGTCAGCAATTCGAGTGGTGCGCGTTAACCGCGCCCACTCGATTCCGCCCACAAATTAATGCCGCCGTCGGTGGCGAGCTGATCGATTTTCGCCAATTCATCTGCGCTGAATTCGAGCTTGTCCAACGCCTTCACACAATCGTCGATTTGCGCGACTTTGCTGGCGCCGATCAGGGCGGTGGTGACGCCTGGGTTGCGCAGCGCCCAGGCTATCGCCATTTGTGGCAGCGTCTGGCCGCGCGCTTGGGCGATGTCGTTGAGGCCACGAATTTTGGCAATATTGTCGTCGCTGATCAGCGCCGGGTTCAGCGATGAATTCGCGGTGGCGCGGCTGCCTTCGGGAATGCCGTTCAGGTATTTGCCCGACAGCATGCCTTGCGCCAACACCGAAAACGCAATGCAGCCGATGCCTTCGTCTTCGAGCACCGGCAGCAAACCTTCATTTTCGATCCAGCGGTTGAGCATGGAATAGCTCGGCTGATGAATCAGGCAGGGCGTGCCGAGGTCTTTCAGAATGGCGGCGGCCTGGCGGGTTTTTTCCGGGCCGTAGGAAGAGATGCCAACGTACAACGCTTTGCCCTGGCGCACGGCGCTGTCGAGCGCTTGCATGGTTTCTTCCAGCGGGGTGTCCGGGTCGACGCGGTGCGAATAGAAAATATCGACATAATCCAGCCCCATCCGTTCCAGACTTTGGTCGAGACTCGCCAACAAGTATTTGCGGCTGCCCCAACTGCCGTACGGGCCGGGCCACATGTCGTAACCGGCTTTGGTGGAGATCACCAATTCGTCGCGGTAGGGCGCGAAATCGGTTTTCAAAATCTGGCCGAAATTGCGTTCGGCTGAACCCGGCGGTGGGCCGTAATTATTCGCCAGATCGAAATGGGTAATGCCCAGGTCGAAGGCGCGGCGACAGATCGCCTGGGCGTTGTCGAAGGGTACGTTGTCGCCAAAGTTGTGCCACAGGCCGAGTGAGATGGCCGGCAGTTTCAAGCCGCTGCGGCCGCAGCGGTTGTAGAGCATCGATTCGTAGCGGTTTTCCGCAGCGGTATAAGTCATGGTGTTGTTGTGCTCCGCAGATAAAAGTCGGCTGACAGCCTAACAGATCAGGCAAAGACGGTGATGGTTTGGCGACTGAGTACGATCAGTTCGCCGTGCTCGTCCCAGACGTTGGCGTCGGTGTGGCCGTAGCCTTCGCCGGCCTGACGAGTGATCGAGCGGTACGCAAACCAGGCGTCGGATGCCACTGGCCGGTGTGGGTGCAAGAATTCCAGGTTCCAGGTCAGGGTGCTGGCGGGCGCCGGTTTTTTCAGTTGTTGCAGCAGCGTGGGCGGCCAGGTGTCGATCAGCGCGATCAGGTGCGCTTCGGTCCAGATTTTGGGCGCGGCTTTGAAGCGCATAAAGCCGCCTTCGTGCGATGTTTTGCTGCCACTGAACGGGAAGCCGCCGTCGAGCATGGTCATGTCCAGGTGCTGAAAAAACTGCGGTGTGACGCCGGGAATGTGGGGGAGAAAATTCGGCTTGGCGGGCATGTCGAACGGTATGGCGTCGGTCGCTGTTACGCCGGTTACGCTGTCGCGGGCATCGCCAAAACTTGCCAGCAGGGCGACGCACACCTGGCCGCCCTGAACAATTTTCGCCTCGGCCTGAGTGACGTTTTTACCCGAGCGCAGCACCTGCGTCTGAAAACCGAAGTCCTGCTCGGTCGCCAGCGGGCCAACGAAGCTGACACTCAGCGCCCGCAACGGCCGTTGCGCCGGTATCTGTTCGCGCAGTATGGCAAAGGCCATCGCCGCCGACAGGCCGCCGAGCACGGATCGACCCTGGCCCCAGCTGTCGGGTACCGACACCTGGCCTTGGGTGCCACAGGCGAGCGCTGCCGCCAATAATTCATCAAGCGTCATTGAGGGGTTTCCTTAATGGTAATCGGTGGGTAGGGGCCGTTCAGTGAAGCACACCCGACTCCGTGACGGCATCCCCCAGTGCACGCATCGCGGCTTCGGCGGCGGCCAGGTCGTCACTGCCGCGGGCGCAGACCGCGATCAAGACGCCTTCCGCCGGTACCCGGCCGGTGGGAATGGCGATGCCCATGTCACAAGCGCGGCGGTGTTGAGTGCCGGTTTTATGCGCAAAGCGTACCGAGGCGGGCAAGCCGGCTTTAACGCGCTGGACCCCGGTTTCGACCCGCGTCAGCGTCGCCAATAACAAGGCTCCACTGGCCGGACTCAGCACCTCGCCGCGCGCCACCGATTCCAGCAGACCGCTGTATTGATCCAAAGGTGCCGAGTTCAAACCGGTGGCGTAATAACGCTCGAAGGCGGCGTCCAGATCCGGCACATAGAAGTCGGCCCGGTTCATGTTCAATACCTCGGCCAGCGCATCCACCCGCGCATCGCCTTCGCCAGCGCCTTTGATGGCAAAGAAACCGCGCGGCGTCAGCGACATCGCACTGGGGTGAAATTCACTGTAGGCGTAGCGGCGCACATCCGCCAAGGTGGTGATGCGGCCGACACCGAAACCGACGCTGCGCGCCACCTGCACATTCACCGCATCGGTGCCGAGCAAACGCAGCAGCACATCGGTGGCGGTGTTGTCGCTGTGGATCAGCATTTGTTCAAACAGATAACGCACGCTGACATCGGTGCCGGGCGTCAGCCGATTGGTGTCGCCAGCACCATCGACGTAATCCAACGGCTGCAATTCAACGCGCTGATCCAGCGTCAACTGACCCGCATCGACGGCTTCCAGCAAGGTAATGGCGACGGCGATTTTGACCGTCGATGCCAGATACCAGGGCTCCATTTCGCGCAGACCGACGGATTCGCCAGTGCGTAAATCCTTCACATAGACGCCCAACTCGCCGGGAAAGTCGGCGTCGATTTGCAGCAGGCGGGCGTTGAGTGACGTCGTCCAGCTCGCGCCTTCGGCAGACAGCGCCCGACCGGGCGCGAGGCAGACAACAACAACGAGGAGCGTTAGGAATAACGACGGAAAAGGTCGATCAATTTGATCCATAAGGCAGTGGCAACAATGAGTCCAAGAGTGAGCGTCAAGGCCTGGCCGTAGCTGATCGTATCGTCGAGACCGAGCAGGAAACGGAAACCGACAAAGATCACCACGATGTGAAAAATAAACGCCTGCAACGAGTTGCTGCCGATGATGCTGACCGGCCGCAACAGCAACGCCAGCGCCCGACCACCAAACAACGACAGCGCCAGAATGGCAAAGGCACCGGCCAGACTGAACGCCATAAAGGTCGCTTGCGGCGGGTGCTTGCCGACGTTGTACGCCAGGTTATAAAAGGTGCGTTGAAAATTCGGCCAGGCCAGCGCAACGAACACCAGAGCGCAGACCACGGACACCCCGCCCAAGGTGGCGATTAAGCGCAGCCGCAAGCGCCAGTTTTCCTGGCTGACGCGCAGGCCTTCGCCAATCAACAGCCCGACCAGCACCAGCGGCCCGCGAGTCAGTTGGCCCCAGGTATAAACGCCTTCGTCTTCGATCAGAATGGCTTTGAGCGGCAGGCTGTGAATGCCATTCCAGGCGCGCAGCGATTCGGCGGCCACCACCATCAACACCGGGCTGAGCAAGCGCAGCCACAGTGGCATCTGCGCCCACAGCGACAAAAAGAACGGCACCCAGAGCAACGCAATGGCGTAGAAGCCCAGTACTTCGACAAAGGACGGAAACAGCTCGTACAACAACGCGCCGACGATTAACGACGGATCAACGGTGGCGAACAGCTCCACCACCGTCAGCACCTTGTACCAGAACAGAACTTTGAAACCGGTGAGGAAGAGTTTGAGTCGGTAACGCGGCCAGTCGGCGGTGCCGACGCGCGGCAGAAAGGCGGCACCGAGGGCGATGCCGAACACCAGAATAAACAGCGAGGAGGAAAACTTGGTGATCAGGTGCAGCGGCACAATGCCCCAGGGCGCGAACTGATCGAAATCGAGCAGACCTTTGATGCCGTGGCTCAGAATCATCAACCCAACGGCCACACCGCGCGCCAGGTCGATGGCGTCGATGCGGCCGGTCAACGGCGTGGTGGCCGGGCGGGCATTCAGGTTCAAAGGGGCGGTGGCGCCGGAAGACAACGTCACGGCAACATCCTCAGCGAAACAACAGCCGCCAACTTACCTCAAGGCGCCGTGCCGGAACCATCTATGGTGTCTCAGTTTCCGCCACCATCTCGGCATCCAGCCCCAAAAAACCGCCGGTCTGGTGCGCCCACAACTGGGCATAGATGCCGCCGCTGGCGATTAATTCGGCGTGCGTGCCCTGCTCGACGATGCAGCCCTGATCCATAACGATCAACCGATCCATCGACGCGATGGTCGATAGCCGATGCGCAATGGCGATCACCGTTTTACCCGCCATCAAAGTATTCAGGCTGTGCTGAATGGCGGCTTCGACTTCCGAATCCAGCGCCGAAGTGGCTTCGTCGAGAATCAGAATCGGCGCGTTTTTCAGCAACACCCGGGCGATGGCGATGCGCTGCCGTTGCCCGCCGGATAACTTCACGCCGCGCTCACCAACCTGCGCATCGTAAGCGGTGTTGCCGTACGGATCGGTCAACCCCTGAATAAACTCGTGCGCCTCGGCCTGACGCGTAGCCGCCAGCAGCATGTCCTCACTGGCATCGGGCCGGCCGTAGAGAATGTTTTCGCGCACCGAGCGGTGCAGCAGCGAGGTATCCTGCGTCACCATGCCGATGTTGGCGCGCAGACTTTCCTGCGTGACCTCGCGCAAATCCTGCCCATCGATCCGAATGGCGCCGCCTTCAACATCGTGAAAACGCAGCAGCAAATTCACCAGCGTCGATTTACCGGCACCACTGCGACCCACCAGACCGATTTTCTCGCCCGGCTTGATGACTAAATTCAGTTCCTCGAAAACGCCTTTGTCTTTGCCGTAGTGAAATTTAACGGCGTCGAATTGAATCTCGCCGTGCGGCACGGTGATTTCCGGCGCGCCATCGCGGTCAACAATTTCATGCGGTTTCGACAGCGTGGTGATGCCGTCCGACACGGTGCCGATGTTTTCAAACAAGGCACCGACTTCCCACATAATCCACTGCGCCTGGCCGTTCAGACGCAACGCCAGGCCCACGGCAATCGCCATAGCGCCGACGGTGACCGCCTCGCCCATCCACAAAGCAATGCACAACGCCGCCACCGAAAACACCAGCAAATAATTCAGCAGGCTGACGCTGAAATTAAAGCCGGTGACCAAGCGCATCTGCCGATAAACCGTGTCCAGAAATCCGCCCATGCCGGACTTGGCGTAGTCGGCTTCGCGGGCGGAATGGGAAAACAATTTCACCGTCGCGATGTTGGTGTAACTGTCGACAATGCGGCCGGTCATGGCCGCACGCGCATCGGCCTGTAAGGTGGACACTTTGCGCAGCCTGGGCACAAAAAACGCCATCACGCCGACGTAGCAGCAAAACCACAGCGCCAACGGCACCAGCAACCGGACATCGGCGCGCACCAGCATCACCGCCATGGTGCTGAAATAGACCAGCACATAAACCATGACATCGAGCGTTTTCATCACCGATTCGCGTGCCGCCAGCGACGTTTGCAACACCTTGGTGGCGATGCGGCCGGCGAAATCGTTCTGATAAAAACCGAGGCTTTGTTTGAGCAGATAGCGGTGCGCCATCCAGCGAATCGCCATCGGGAAATTACCCAATAACGCCTGGTGAATCACCGTGGTTTGCATCAACACCACCAGCGGCAAGGCGACCAGCGTGATCAGCGCCATGATCAGCAAACGGCCGCCTTCCTGTTGCAAAAAAGTGGCGCGATCGTGATCGGCCAGCCAATCGACTAATTGGCCGAGAAAGCCAAACAACTGGACTTCCAAAATCGCCAGCGTCGCCGTCAGCACCGACATCAACAACAGCGTCGGGCCCATGCCGCGTGTGTAGTGGCGCAAAAACGCCATCAGGGTTGCGGGCGGTTGAATGGGTTCTTCGGGCGGAAAAGCGGGAATCAGACGTTCAAAAAAGGCGAGCATGCAGTCCTCGGGTGACCAACGACAGGGCCGCCAAGGATAGCCCAAAAGCCGGTCAGCAACCGCCCTCATTCGTCACATTCTGCCGACTTTCTTAACGCCCAACTGGCAGCTTGGGGTGACAGACCTCAGTCCAGCCGGCGCTCGCGCTGGCAGGCCCAGCAATGGTCGAAACTGGCGGCGTTGAGTTCGCCACACTGGCCGCAATACCAATCGCGGCCGTTGGCCTGGGTCTGGTCGGCTTCGATCCAGCGTTGGGCGATGTCGTAGTCACGATCGTCCAACACCCAAAGCTCGGGCCAGACATCAATCGGCGCCAGTTCGCCCAGCGCGCCAGCGGCGAATTCGTTGCGCAGTTCGCAGGCAATACCGCGCTGCGCCAACTGATTGCGCACGTTGGCTACGGCGAAATGATGCGGATGGGTAAAAACCAGTTTCATGGCTTATTTTTAGTTCAGTTGTGGCGGCTGTGCAAAAGCCTCAGTCGGGGTAAACTCCGCCGGCAACTTAGTGGAGACAAGCATGACGTCCTCGGCCCCTAAAAACGTCGCCGCCCGGCTGAAACGCATCGAATCCAGTTCGCTGTTTCAGGGCGTGGTCATTGCCATCATTATCTTGTCGGCGCTGACCATCGGCGCCAAAACCTACGACATTCCGGCGGTGGTTGAACACAGTCTGTCGGTACTCGACAACGCCATCACGCTGTTTTTCCTGGCGGAAATTCTGTTGCGTTTTCTGGCGCACGACAATCGCAAACGCTTCTTCCTCGACGGCTGGAATTTATTCGATTCGCTGGTGGTGATCGGCAGTCTGATTCCGCTCGACAACGCCGACGTTATTTTACTCGGCCGCTTGCTGCGGGTGTTCCGGGTGTTGCGTCTGGTATCGGTAGTGCCCGAGCTGCGTTCCCTGATCAACGCCTTGCTCAAAGCCATTCCGCGCATGGGTTACATCGCGCTGCTGATGTTTGTGATTTTTTATATTTACGGCGCCGTCGGTTCGCTGTTTTTTCATCGCATCAACGAAACGCTGTGGGGCGATGTATCGATTTCCATGCTGACGCTGTTCCGCGTCGCCACCTTTGAAGACTGGACCGACGTGATGTACGAAACCATGGAAGTGCATCCGCTCAGCTGGATTTATTATCTGACCTTTATCTTCCTCACCGCCTTCGTGTTTCTGAACATGATGGTCGGTGCCATTCTGGAAGTGATGCAGGCCGAGCAGGAAGCCGACAGCCGTCAGCAGGCGCAACAGGAACGTCAGGATATGTCCGGGCAGTTGCGGCAGATGCAGGCGCAGTTGGAGCAGATTCAGCAGCAGTTACAGCGTCGCGATTAAACCCGCTTGCCGGCTAAACCAGCACCCGCATAATCTCTGCCGGCACCGCATCAAGCGGGATGGCGCGATCCGACGCGCCCATTGCCAACGCTTCTTTGGGCATACCGAACACCACGCTGCTGGCTTCGTCCTGCACCAGAGTCCGGGCACCGGCGTCGCGCATTTCTTTAAGACCACGGGCGCCGTCATCGCCCATTCCGGTCAGCAAAATACCCGTAGCGTTACGACCGGCCCAGCGCGCCGCTGAACGAAACAGCACATCGACGGACGGCCGATGGCGACTGACCAAAGGCCCATCAAACACCTCGACCCGATACTGCGCACCGCTGCGCAACATACGCAGATGTCGGCCGCCGGGTGCGATCAACACCTGGCCGGGCAATATCCGGTCGCCATCTTCCGCCTCTTTAACGCGCATGGCGCAGAGTTTGTCGAGCCGCTCGGCGAATTGCGCGGTGAAGCGCTCGGGCATGTGTTGCACCACGGCAATGCCCGGCGCAGTCGCCGGCAACACTCGGAAAATGCGCTCCAATGCCTGGGTGCCTCCGGTCGAGGTGCCAATCACCACCACCCGATCAGTCGTGGTAACCATGGCGCCAGTGGCCTGAGGCACCACCGGCAAACGCTCCGGCACCGGCATGATGTTGGACAGCCGCGCCTGGGCCGCACCGCGAACCGCTTGCAGAATGTCGCCGCTATCGTCTTCGAGGAATTTCTTCAGCCCCAGTTTGGGCTTGGTAACAATGCTGACTGCGCCAGCGGCCATGGCTTCCATGGCGGTGGCGCTGCCGCTTTCGGTCAGCGATGAACAGATCACCACCGGCACCGGTCGTTTTGCCATCAGTTGCTTGAGGAAGGTAATGCCATCCATGCGTGGCATTTCCACATCCAGCACGATCACATCCGGCCAGCTTTGCTGCATGCGTTGCTCGGCAAACACCGGGTCCGATACCGCCGCCAACACACTGAACCCTGGCGTGTCATTAAACAGGCCGGTTAACACCTGTCTGACGACCGCTGAATCGTCCACGATCAAAACTTTTATCGTCTGGCCCACGTCTTATTTCTTCCTGTTAATGGCTTTTAGGCGCGTCGCCCTGCCGAACCCAGACATCGCCAGACCACATTTCCATAAAGAGCGTGCGGTGCACATGCCCACCCACATCCTCAGCCACCACTTTGACATTGCGTTGCGCCAACGCCTGCCTGGCCCACTCAATATTGCGCGCCGAAATGTTGACCGAGCCCGCCTTACGTTCAATGCCGTAGAACATATTGCCGCCGCCAAAAATCTTCGCCTGAAACGAACTCACCGACAGCCCCAGCAGATTGGCCTCGCGCTCGAAATAGGCCAGCGCCTGCGAGCCGTAATAGCCCGGCCGATCCAAATGGCGATGGGGTTTATCGCACTGCTCGGGCAGCAAGTAATGACACATACCACCAAGCCCGTGTGCCCGGTTCCACAAGGTAATGGAGATACAGGATCCCAACAGCGTACGCACCACTTTATGGCCGCCGCCAAACCAGATATCCCCCGGCGAGAGGAACACCACTGGTGCATCCGTGTCCTTGTAGCGTTTCAACATCACTGTGCTCGATAAACGGAGGGGTGCACCATCTGATAACCGTCGGCCAAACCGAACAAACTCTCGGAATGACCCACCAGCAAATAGCCATTCGGTTTCAGGCATTGGCGTAACCGCGTCAAGATGCGTGCTTTGGTGTCGCGATCAAAATAAATCATGACATTACGCAGAAAAATCAGATCGTAGGCGGCTGGCTCAATCTGAATTTCCAACAGATTGCCATGTTGAAAATTCACTCGCTGACGCAGTGGCCGATCAATCAACAGCGTTCCAGCGCCGTTATTAATCCCTTTCAGGCAATAACGTTTTAAATAATGCTCCGGCAACCGTTGCGCCCGGGACATCGGATAAACCGCCCGACGCGCGGCTTCGACCATGCGCGAACTGACATCGGTGCCATCAATACGCCAACGCTCCACCGGGCTGTGTTCAGCCAGAACCATCGCCAGGGTGTAAGCTTCTTCACCGGAAGAACAGGCCGCACTCCAGCAACGAATTTCAGACGTTTTCAGCCCGGTTAAAAAACTCTTACGCACAAAATCGAAATGCGCCGGTTCGCGGTAAAAATAGGTTTCGTTGGTGGTCAGCAGATCAATAGCCATCTGCCGCTCGGAATGTTGCTGAGGGTCGCTGGTGCGCGGCGCCACGTAATCGTAATAGGCCTGATAGGTTTCCAGGCCCAGTAACTTCAAACGTTTCAACAAACGACCGCTCACCAGCGTCAGCTTGGCTTCAGGTAAATGAATACCGGCCGCTTCGTACATAAAGCGCACAAACAGCCGGAATTCTTCTACAGATAGAACCGGTTGCAAGACAGCTCCCTCATATCAGGCTCTGAACCTTCACTCGGTATCAGCCGAGCCATTGAGCGCCGGCATGTCACCGACCAAGGCCAGTTCCTGAGTAGACAACACGGAATCGACATCCAGAATGATGACGAACTCGCCATCCACCTTGCCCATAGCGGCCATGAAATCGGCACGAATATGAGCGCCGAAGGAGGGCGGCGGCTCGATTTCGGAGGCTGGAATTTCCAACACTTCCGAGACCGAATCCACCATGATGCCAATGTCATGGCTGCGATCTTCATTGGTGATTTCGATGATGACAATGCAGCTGCGCTTGGTGGCCTGATTGACCGTACCGCCAAAGCGCACTTTCAAGTCGATCACCGGCACCACGGCACCGCGCAGGTTGATCACGCCGCGGATAAACGGCGGCATCATCGGAACCTTGCTCAGCCCGCCATACTCCAGAATTTCCTTAATGCGCAGGATGTTGATGGCGAACATTTCCTGGCTCAATTGAAACGTCAGATATTGACCCGACGTTTTCGCATCGGATTGATCCGTGCGCTGTTTGGTGTCGCTTTGAGTGACCGGAAAATTCATGCGACCTCCTAGAATCTGACGTAGTCAGACTCGTCAACGCTTTCCTTAACCGATGCCGCCGCCGAACGCTTGGCTGCCGGTTTTACAGCGGTTGCCGAATGAGTTGCACGCGCTCGCTGTTTGGCTGGCAATACGGCGGCCTTGCTGGGAGTTTCGTCCTCGTCACCCAACAGGCTTTCGTCAAGACGGAAGAAGGTCATCAACCGTTGCAGCTGTTCTGCCTGGCTGCTCATTTCTTCAGCGGTTGCAGCCAATTCCTCGGATGACGACGCACTTTGTTGAGTCACGCTGTTGAGCTGCTCCATGGCGTCGTTAATCTGCAACGCGCCCGTGCTTTGCTCTTCTGAAGCGGCGCTGATTTCCTGCACCAGATCAGACGTTTTCTGAATGGACGGCACAATTTCATCCAGCAATTGACCGGCCCGCTCAGCCAACTGAACGCTGCTACCGGCCACTTCACTGATTTCCTGAGCGGCCACCTGGCTGCGTTCAGCCAATTTGCGAACTTCGGCCGCCACCACCGCAAACCCCTTGCCGTGATCACCGGCCCGGGCGGCTTCGATGGCTGCGTTCAACGCCAGCAGGTTGGTCTGGTAGGCAATGTCATCGATGATGCCGATCTTCGCGGCAATGGACTTCATCGCCGCCACGGTTTCACCGACAGCCTTGCCACCTTCTTCGGCTTCGCGTGCAGCCTTGGATGCCATGTCGTCGGTCACCCGGGCGTTTTCGGTATTCTGGCGAATGGACGCCGACATCTCTTCAATCGAGGAGGTGGCTTCTTCAACGCTGGACGCTTGTTCACTGGAACCCTGACTCAGGCTCTGAGCGGTGGACGACACTTCTTCCGAGGCCGATGCCAGCGCCTCAGCCGAACCACTGACATCACCAATGATCTGACGCAACTGAGCCACCATGGCGCGCATGCCGTTCAACAGCTGGCCGACTTCGTCTTTGGCATCGTAATCAAGCGAGACCGTCAAATCGCCATCCGCCAACTTATCCATGGCGTCTCGGGCGCGCCCGACCGGCAAGGTAATACCGCGAGTAATAACCCAGGCCAGACCCAGCGACATCAGAACCGCCACCACCGTCAGCAGGATCATCAGCAACCGAGCCACACTATAGGCTTCTTTGGCATTGGCTTCGTTCGCCTTCAGCAGACGATCCTGGTGAGCAATCATTTCATCCAGCGCCAGATCGTAGGTGTTGAAGGTACTAAGCAGTGGCCCTGTCATGTGACGAATGGCCTGCGGGTTTTCGTCGCTTTGCATGATCAGATTCAAAAACACATCGACTTCACGCACAAAGGCGGCGCGGGTCGTGGTGATTTCGCTCATCAACCGCAAGCCGTTCTCGGTAATGACTCGGCTTTTCATATCTTCAAATTCGGCCACTGACTCGCCTTGAAGCTCGCGAATCTCGTCTACCATGGCGTGTCGTTCCGACAGACTGACAAACGGCATCAGCCGCAAACGAAGAGCGATTTTGTTGGTCACGTCCATCATGACGTTGGCGTTGACGGTATTGGAATAGCGATCGTTGGCGATCAAATCCAGTTCGCCGTTGATCTGCGCCATATAGCGAATTCCCATCAAGGCGACCACGAAAAGTAGCAAGGTTACAATACCGAACCCCAGCCCCAATTTGACGCCGATCTTTAGGTTCTTAAGCATGACAACATCCTCTGCTGAATTATGCCGGGTCCACCTGGACACAGCGCTTGCACGCCACCTGCCGTATACTGATTAGCAAAGTGTCGAAATTTTTATTATTTACTGATAAACCTTCAGTCGCCCGGATACGGTCTGGTATTCACGACTGATCACGCGCGAAATTAGTGCGTTAACATCGACGATCAGTGCAACACCACCATTACCCATGATGGTGGAGCCACTGATGCCCGAGAGCTGATTGAATATCGGCCCCAGCGGTTTAATAACCGTCTGGAATTCGCCATGTAATTGATCAACAACCAGCCCCACTTTCTGATGCCCCGAACGCACCACCACAATATTTTCCCGTTCGATTTTTTGGCTGCTGATGCCAAATAAATCGTGCAATGAAATAAACGGCAGTACCTCTTCCCGAAGGTTGATGTAGCGGCGGTTAGATTCCACTTGAATCTGACTGCGATCTAACTCAACACATTCCAGAATCGATTCCAGTGGGATGACAAAATACGACTCACCCACCTGCACCAGGAAGCCATCGATAATGGCTAATGTCAGCGGCATATTAATGCGGAATACCGAGCCGCTGCCGGCGCGGCTGTCGACCTGGATGCGTCCGCCCAGCTCCTCGATATTGCTGCGCACCACGTCCATGCCCACACCCCGGCCGGAAACATTGGTTACTTTTTCTGCGGTGGAAAATCCCGGTTCGAAAATCAGGTTGTAGAGTTCGTGATCTTCCAGCACCTGGCTTTCGGCAATCAGACCTTTCTCTACGGCTTTGGCGCGAATCCGCTCAGCATTTAAGCCGCCGCCGTCATCTGAAACTTCAATGACGATGCTGCCCGAATCGTGATAGGCGTTAAGCCGTACCGTGCCTTCAGCGGGCTTGCCATTAGCCAGCCGTTGCGATTCCGGTTCGATGCCGTGGTCGATGGCGTTGCGCACCAAATGCATCAATGGATCGTTGATTTTTTCCACGACGGTTTTATCAAGTTCGGTATCGCCACCTTCCAGACGCAACTGGATACGCTTGTCCAATTCGATCGACAAATCACGCACAACGCGCTTGAAACGTTCGAAGGTGTTGCCGATCGGAACCATGCGCAAACGCAGCGCCGATTCGCGCACTTCCTCAACCAGGCCGGTGAGGTTGCTCATCGACTCGATGACATTGGCATCGCCGCTGGCGCGAGCATTCAGCACCGCACCGGCACCGAGAGTGACCAATTCGCCGACCAGATTGATCAACTCGTCCAGGCGTCGCGCATCAACCCGAATCGACTGTTGTTCGCGGCCCACTTTCTCGCGCACTTCGGTTTGTTTCTCGACCGCTGCTTCGACCACGGGCTTGGCCGTGTGACCCTGCTCAACCAACATTTCACCCAACGGCCTGGCATTGCCACCCTGTTCGGAAATGGCTTTTTGTGCGGCTAAGGTGGCGTCGAGTTCGCGCTGCGTCAGTGAACCGCAAGCGACCAGAATTTCGCCCAGACGCTGGTCCGCTTCCGGCGCTTCCTTAATCAGACGGATATAGTCGGACAACAAACTCTTGGGCGGGATAATGTGAATCTGGCTGTCTTCCCAGACAAATTCGAACACGTCTTCCAACGCTTCTTTGCTGGCCTGGCTGTACAGCCCTACCTCGTAACCCAGATACAACGTTTCCGGATCGAAGTCGTCAATGGCAGGCAGATCGGTATCGACAACGATGACATTCTCTATTTCACCCAACGTCTGCAGGAAGCGTAAAAACGACAAAGGGTCCATGCCGTCACGCAAAGAGTTAGGGCCAAATCGTAAAGACAGATGCCAGCGCGGTGTTTGCGCCCGTGTTGATTCTAAATTCTCGCCAAAAAAACCGACCAGATAATCATTGAACGGGTTATCGCCATTGGCTTCATCCGACAGTTCGGTCTGGGGTTCTACTTCAACGGCCGCCACCGCCGATGGCGTTTCCTCATCGCTCAGACCCGCCGCTTTTTTCAACGCCTGATTGGCTTGGTCGCATTGCGCCTTAAGTTCACTGCTGGCTTCGCTTTCGCCGGCCGCGACAACGGTTTCGACCAACTCAGCCAGGCAGTCGCGACAACGAAACAAAGCGCTGATCAAATCGCTGTGAATGGTGACCTTGCCTTCACGCATCAGGTCCAACACGTTTTCGACCACGTGAGTGAAGCTGACGATATCGTTCAGCCCAAACAGGCCAGCCGACCCTTTGATCGTGTGCGCCGCGCGAAAAATGGCATTCAGATGTTCGGCGGTATCGCCTTCATCGGCTTCCAACGCCAGCAATCCCTGATCGATATCAACCAGTAGCTCGCGGCTTTCTTCCAGATAGGTTTGCAGTGCTGAGTCGAGATTCACAACAAGCTTCCCCTCAGTTCAATGTCGACCGACCCGACAACACCAGGGGGTCGTTGAAATAAGCCGCCAGTTGCATCAGCTCGATGACGTCGATAACCACCTGACTGTGATTGACGAATGTCACCTTGCTGCCGTCGGGCAGATGTTTTTTGATCAGCACCAGCAATTGCAGGCCGGCGCTATCAAGTTCCGCCACCTGGCTCAGGTCCACTTCTACAACAGGCGCCGCCTGCACGGCTTCCCACAGGGGTGTTTTTATTTCACTGGCGGTATAGATCGTCATATCGCCTTCAATCAGTACGCGACTGACGTTTTCGACAACTTGATAGGACACCATGGCCGTGCTCCGCTCAGCTAATTAATTTATTCACTGCGGTAATTAATTGCTGTGGCTGAAACGGTTTAACGACCCAGGCTTTTGCTCCGGCAGCCTTGCCCTCGGCTTTTTTGCTTTCCTGCGATTCGGTGGTCAGCATGATCACCGGGGTGAATTTGTAATTGGGCAACTGCTTGAGTTCTTTGAGGAAAGTGATGCCATCCATGTTGGGCATGTTGACGTCACTGATGACTAAATTAATGCGCTGACCTTCCAACTTACTCAAGGCGTCTTTGCCATCGCTGGCTTCAACGGTTTGGTAACCTTCATCGCGCAAGGCGGTACATACAACTTGACGCAAAGATGCGGAATCATCGACTACGAGAATGATCTTACTCATACTGCTCTCTCCTTAAAAAAAGGTGATGTCACCGTCTTCGGCTGCCGACCTTTTGGCCGCATTGCCTTCATGATTCAGATGTTGCTCAAACATCGCATAACCATTGGCCATTTTTTCCAGCCAACGGTCCACTTGCAGTTCCTGCTGAACGCTTTCATCGTCCAGATTTTTCAGTCTGTCTTCTAATTCCAACAGCGTATTACCGACCTGATTCAGAATCTGACTGGTGCGATCCTGGAATTGCAGTTCAACCAAAACCTGATCGATATCCGCGCGAGTGCGCACCGCCTCTTCACGCAATTGTTCGCTGGATGCGTCCATATCACGCGCCATAGCCGACAACGAGGTCAGCACACCCGAAAGCTCCCGTTGCGCGCGCTCCTGCGCATCGGCTTCGGTACGCATCAAGGTTTCAGCCAGCGAGTAGGTTTCGTGAATATCGGCGTTGGCAGCGTTGACCTTGGCGGACATATTTTCTGCGGTTTCCCGCGACCGCTGCGCCAGCTTGCGAACCTCGTCAGCGACCACCGAAAAACCTCGCCCGGCTTCGCCGGCACGCGCCGATTCAATGGCCGCATTTAACGCCAGTAAATTGGTTTGATCGGCGATACCCACCACTTCTTTTGCCAGCTCGCTGAGCTCTTGGGTGTAGCCCGTCAACGCCTGAACACCGGCACGAATTTCTGTCCGGGTATGCTCGGTTTGCTTGAGCCCCTGCATCACTCGCGTTAATTCATTCTGGCTGTTGCCAAAGGCCTGCATCATGGATTTCTGGTCGCCGGAATCGTTACTGCTGGCTGTGGTTTGGCTCAGGCGGCGCGCCAGACTGCTGAACGTTTCCGACAAACTTCGGACAGCGGTTTCGGTTTGTTTTTCGGCTGTTTCAATGTGACGTTTCCATACCGGCAACGACGCTATTACAGCGGCCAAGGCGACATCGGAACTTGGAGTTTTTGGAACGATGTGTTCCAGCGTCGGATTAATAGTTGAACGTGTTGAACGGGACTTTCGACGTGAGAAAAAAACGCAAATAGCAGTCACTATCAACATACCGATTTGCCAGAAAACGGGCGTGTTACCTAGATATAACAAGCCCATCCCAACGATTCCTGGTACAGCTACTTCAACGCCGGCTAGCACACTCAGCCTCTCGGCTGGACTCCTCTTAGCCATCATTACGACACCCTGGTAACTATTATTATTTGCGAAACTTCTGGGTCGGTATTAATTGCGCGGTACTGAAATTTTTTTGAACCCGACAAACAGCGGATTAAGTTGCAGCGACAAATGAGACTGTTCAAGTCTTTTTTTTAATTGAGCTTTTTTGAACGGCCTGTCTGGCATGAAACAGCAGAATATGAGTTATCCGATATACTGTTGCTAAAGATCGTCGCCAATCGGCGGCTATAAACCAAACGTAGAATCAGAATCGAAAGGAACCCTACCCATGGTCATCTGGTCCGTGGCGAATCAAAAAGGCGGTGTGGGTAAGACCACCACTGTGGTCAGTCTGGGCGCGTTGTTGGCGGAGCAGGGTAAGCGCGTACTGCTGCTCGACCTCGACCCGCAAGGCAGTTTGACCAGCTATTTCAAAGACGACCCCGAATCGCCCCAGCCCGGTAGTTATCACCTGTTTCAGCCGCCGGAAACGCGGCCACATCCGGTCAGTTTGTTGACCGAAACCGGCTTGCCCAATTTGACGCTGATTCCCGGCCGCACCGCACTCGCCACCTTGGAGAAAAACCTGACGCGCCAGGCCGGCATGGGCCAGACCGTGAGCCAGGCGCTGAAATTGCTGAGCAACGATTACGACCATGTGCTGATCGATACCCCGCCGTTAATTGGCCTGCTGCTGATCAACGCCCTGGCCGCAGCGCATCGGCTGATTATTCCGGTGCAGACCGACCCGATGGCGCTGTCGAGCCTGCTTGGTATGACAGCAACCTTGAACCGACTGCGGTCGTCCATTCATCGCCCGCTGCCCGATACCCTGGTGCCGACGCTGTTCGACCCGCGCACCCGGTCGTCACAACTGTGTCTGCAAAGCCTCAAACGCGACTATCCGGATCGGCTCTGGCCGCACCCGATTCCGGTCGATACCGGCTTCCGCGATGCCGCCCGCCTGGGCGTGCCCTTGGGTGACCGCAACCCCGAAAGCCAGGGTTGGCAGGCCTACAAAGCGCTGATGAAACAACTGCTGGCGGACAGCTAAGCGCCCTCTTTCCTTGTCTTTGTCATCGCCTTTGGATATGGCTAACGGCCAGGGAATTTTCCCATTCAAAGGAGCGTCCGATGACTGCCACATCCCCAGCCGTCGCCGTAATCACCGGCGGCGCCAGTGGCCTGGGCAAGGCCATTGCCTTGCAACTGGCCGAGCAATCCATGCAACTGGTGATTGCTGATATCAACGCCGAAATCGGCCGTGAAACCCAAGCCGAACTGGAACAGTTGGGTGCCACCGTTGCGTTTGTCGAAGCCGACGTCAGCCAGGCTGAACAGGTGAAACATTACGTTGATGTCGCGCTGGAACGCTTTGGCCGCATCGATTATTTCGTTAACAACGCCGGCATTTCCGGACCGGGCACGCCGTTCGCCGACAACAGCGTTGAGCAAATCGACGCCGTGCTCGACACCAATTTGCGCGGCGCGCTCTACGGTTTGAAATTCGTGCTGGATGCCATGCTGAAACAGGGCAGTGGCAGCATCGTGAATATGTCGTCGTCGGCTGGCTTGGTTGGCATCGAAGGCGTCGGCGTTTATTCAGCGACCAAACACGGCCTGACCGGCATTACCAAAACGCTGGCGGTGGAATACGCTGCACGTGGTATTCGCATCAACGCCGTCGCGCCCGGTGCCACCGAAACGCCGATGGTCGCCGCTTACCGCGAAATGCACCCGGACATCGTGGCGCGTAACGAAGCCGCTATTCCGCAACAACGCTTTGGCACGCCCGGCGAAGTTGCCAAGACGGTGTGCTTTTTGTTGCTTGGCAGCGTGCCACACATCAACGGCGTCACCTTGCCGATTGATGGTGGCTATACCGCTCAGTAACGGCGCCCAATAACACCGTCTTGTTTTACCGTCGGGCAAGCGCCACCCTGAATCACATCGGAATGAACAGGGTGGCGAAGATGGATTACAGCATCGGTCAGGTTGCCAAACGGTTGGGTTGCACAGCCCAGACGTTACGACACTACGAGCAGCTCGGTTTGATTCAGCCACCACCGCGCACCGAAGGTCAGCAGCGGCGTTATCGGCCGGTTGATTTGCAGCGATTAACCTTCATCCGCCACGCGCGCGAGTTGGGTTTTTCACTCGACGCCATCGGCGATTTGTTGCAGTTGTCGAATCACGTTGATGAACCCTGTCAGCAAGCCGATCAATTGGCGGCACAGCAATTAAGCGAAGTGCGTTCGCGCATCGCCCGGTTGCAAGCGTTGGAACAGGAACTGGAAGCGATGGTGGGCCATTGCACCGATGGCCGGGTGGCGAACTGCAAAGTCATCGAAGTGCTCAGCAACCACGCCTTGTGTCTGCACGACGTTCACGACGTGCCGAAATCGCCGGCTCAACGGGTGCGATAAGCGCGCAATAAATCACGCTGCGATGCCTGCGGCCCGACCCGCGAACGAATTTGCGCCAGCAATAATTCCGCCGTACCGAGCGCATCGCTGAGCGCGTGATGCGCGCGATACACCGGCAAGCCGTAACGTCGCCGACAGGCATTCAGCGTCAGGTCGCGATAGCCCGGCGGCACATCGCGCGGCAGGCGACGATGCTCGAACGCCATGGTGTCGAGCGTTTGCGGCTTCGGCCATTTGAGTTGAAAACGACGACAGCTTTCCTGCAAAAATGCCGAGTCGAGTGGCGCGTGGTGGAACACCCAAAGATCGTCGGCATGTTCGTCAATTGCTTGCGCTAGCCAGCCAGATAATTCCACGCCGTCTTCGCGTTGTTGATCGGTAATGTGATGCAGATGCGCGCTGTCGAGCACGTCGTCTCCCATCAGCGCGCTTTGCCGAAACAAACAATGGCCGGCCTGGCTAAGTTGAATTTCACCACCCTCGATGGCGACCCAACCCGCGCTCAGAATATGGCCTTCCGACGAATCCAGCCCGGTCAATTCCAAATCTAAAACCCAGAACCGTCGCTCACTCCACACGGCTTTAGCCATATTGGCCTCGGGCATAACGTTGCAGCGCCATTTGCTGCGCTTCCTGAATGGTGCCGAAGGCGTCTTTTAAATGCGCACGCGTCAGCGGACTGAGCGCATCCGGATCGAGAAAACTGGTCGGCGTTTCGCCGCGACGTACCGCTTCGCTTTGCTCTTCAATGCGCAACGCCGCAATCAAATGCCAGGCTTCCATCAGGCTGTGGGCAACGTCGGCTTCGAGCACGCCGGCGTCCATTGCCGCTTGCAATCGAGCGTGCGTACCGACGGCGGAAATGCCACCGGCCAAGGCATGAATGCGCGCTAAATCGTTGATCAAGGCGACGCCGCGATGCTTCAAATCCAAGGCGTCTTCGTGCGCACCGCCGCTCTCCACCACAAAGCGCCGGAAGAACCCCAACGGTGGGCGATTACGCACGGCGGTTTGCGTCATCAACGCCAAAAACAAATCCGCTTTGGGCGTGCGCGCCAGCAAATTTTTTTGCACCGGCGTGAGTAAATCGGCGTCGCCATCGATCACTCGTAAATCAAAAAAAATGCTGCTGTTAAGCAACGATTTGGGCGACGCCTCATCAATCCATTCATTAAACCGCGCTTGCCAGCCGGCAACTGACATTCGCCAATTTGGATTGCTCGCCATGATATCGCCGGGGCACAGCACGTAGCCGCATTTCGCCAACGCCGGGCATACCCAGTTTGCCAGGTGGCGGAAATAATCGGCTTCGGGTTGGTTGGGTTCACGTTCAAGAATGAGGGCGTTGTCCTGATCCGACGCGAAAGTCTGGTCCATGCGCGCTTGCGAGCCGAACGCCAGCCAGGCAAAGCGCATCGGCGCCTCGCCCAATTCCTGTTGCGCCAGTGCGATGCAGCGCTGCACAAAGGCATCGCCAATGGCGGCCAGAACGCGGCCCATTTCCACCGGGCTGATGTCGGCCTGCACCCAGTTGTGAATTAAAGCGGGCACGCGGTGGCGCAATTCGGCCAGGCTGTCTAAATCGTGTTGACGCTGAATATCGTCGATCAAAAACAGCGGCGAAACTTGTTGCGCACGCACCAAATCCGTCGCCGTAATCATGCCGATTACCCGGCCTTGCTCCATCACCGGCAAATGGTGAACACGATGCTGGCTCATCATTTTTTGCGCATCGAACAACAGCGCGCCAGCGTCGATAAAAATCGGGTCGGTGGTGGCAATTTTTGCGACGGGTAATTGCAAATCCAGCCCTTCAGCGACAACGCGATTACGAATGTCGCGGTCGGTGACAATACCGCCCAGCGTATCGCCATCAAGCAGCATTAATGACGACACTCGTTGGTCGCGCATCAACTGCGCCGCCTGTTGAATCGGCGTGCCGGGTGAACAGGCAACAGGCGCGGCATCGGCAGTAATAACGTCACGCACGCTCTGGGTTAATTGCGTTTCCAGCTTCGGCTTCGCTTGCCGATTGCGCGCCAGTCGATTCAGTCGATTTCGCTGGCTGCTGACCTGCTGGAAAAAATCGCCCATGGGTTCGAATTGGGCGCTGAACGCTTTCACTGAATCGGCACTGAGTTTGTACACCAGCGCGTCTTCAATCGGATAAACGGTCAAGCCTTCCGGGTTGCCGTTAAGCAAGGTATTGATGCCGAATAAATCGTGTTCACCCAAGCGGTCGAGCAATTCACCGTCGGCTGAACGCAATTCGAAAGCGCCAGTGCGAATGATGTAGAGCGTCGGCGCCAATGCCAGCGGTTGGTTGGCGTGACGCGGGATGTAATCAACGCTCAGTTTTTGCGCCACCTCCAACCGGCTGTCGGCAGGTAGCGCCGAAAACGGCAGGGTTTCGGCGAGAAAATCGATGACATCTTTGAGATCGTCGGCGTTGCTCATCGAAGTCTCCTGTTTTCTATCAGCTTAGCAGCCCGCTGCATAAAAAAACCGGGGCATTTGCCCCGGTTTTCAGTCTTGCATCAAGTCGATCAGTGAGCCTGAGCGGCACCCGACCCTTTCGGGAAACGGATGTTCTCGACCACGTCTTGAACTTCATCCGGTGCATCGCCAGTGATTTTGTGAACCACGAAGGCAACCACGAAGTTCAGGATCATACCCACGGTACCAATGCCTTCCGGCGAGATACCAAACAGCCAGTTGTCAGCAACGTTGGCGCCCGGGTTGATGAACTTGAAGTAGATGATGTAAGCGGCGGTGAAGGTGATACCAACGACCATGCCAGACAGCGCGCCTTCTTTGTTCATCCGCTTGTGGAAGATGCCCAGAATGATGGCTGGGAAGAAGCTCGACGCCGCCAGACCGAAGGCGAAGGCCACCACCTGTGCCACGAAGCCGGGCGGGTTGATACCCAGGTAACCGGCAACGATCACAGCAACAGCAGCTGCCAATCGGGCGTACATCAATTCCTGTTTATCGGTGATGTCCGGCATCAGATTTCGTTTGAGCAAGTCGTGCGAAATCGAGGTCGAGATCACCAGCAACAGACCGGCCGCTGTGGACAGAGCTGCCGCCATACCACCGGCTGCGACCAGCGCAACCACCCAGTTTGGCAGTTCAGCAATTTCCGGGTTGGCCAGAACCATGATGTCGCGGTCGATGCTCATTTCGTTGCGCTCGTCGGCAGCGTAGAACATCCGGCCATCATTGTTCTTGTCGGTCCACTTGATCAGACCGGTGGTTTCCCAGTTGCTGATCCAGCTCGGGGCGTGGTCGTACATGGTGCCCTGACCGTCTTCACCGTTGATGGTGTTGATCATGTTCACCCGAGCGAAAGCCGCAACGGCCGGCGCAGTGGTGTACAAGATGGCGATGAACACCAACGCCCAACCGGCTGAACGGCGAGCATCAGACACCTTAGGTACAGTGAAGAAACGCACAATCACGTGCGGCAGACCAGCGGTACCGACCATCAGCGCACAGGTAATGGCGAAGATGTCGATCATCGGCTTGGAGCCTTCGGTGTATTGCGCGAAGCCCAGTTCGGTCGACAGACCATCCAGTTTCGTCAGCAAGGAGGTGCCATCGGCGACGCTGCCACCAAAACCCAGCTGCGGGATGATGTTGCCGGTCATCAGCAGGGAGATGAAGATCGCCGGTACGATGTAGGCGAAGATCATCACGCAGTACTGAGCCACCTGGGTGTAGGTAATGCCCTTCATGCCGCCGAGTACGGCGTAGAAGAAGACGATGAACATACCGATGACCACACCGGTGTTCACACCCACTTCCAGGAAGCGCGAGAACACCACGCCCACACCGCGCATCTGGCCGGCCACATAAGTGAACGACACGAAGATGGCGCAGATGACCGCAATCACGCGAGCGGCCTGGCTGTAGTAACGGTCACCGATGAAGTCCGGCACGGTGAACTTGCCGAACTTGCGCAAGTAAGGCGCCAGACACAGGGCCAGCAGCACGTAACCGCCGGTCCAGCCCATCAGGTAAACCGAGCCGTCATAACCTGCGAAGGAAATGATACCGGCCATGGAGATGAACGATGCCGCTGACATCCAGTCAGCCGCTGTCGCCATACCGTTGGCCACCGCAGGAACACCACCGCCAGCAACGTAGAAGTCGGTGGTGGAGCCGGCACGCGACCAGATCGCGATGCCGATGTACAGCGCAAAGGTCGCGCCGACGAACAGATAACTTAAGGTTTGAATATCCATGGGTCGGCTCCTCAGTCGTCTTCGTGGACGTTGTACTTGCGGTCCAGAGTGTTCATCTTCTTCACGTAGACGAAGATCAACACAATGAAGGCGTAGATCGAGCCTTGCTGGGCAAACCAGAAGCCCAACTTGAACCCAAAGAATTTAATTTCATTCAACACATCTACCAGCAGAATTCCGGCGCCGTAAGAAACGACAAACCAGATCACCAGCAGTGTGAGCAACAGACGCACATTTTCACGCCAGTACTGGACGGCGTGTTCTTTGCTCTCGAAGCTCATCGAGATTTCCTCCATCTTGTTGTTGTTGTACTGCCACCGGACGGGACGGCTAAAGGCAGTTGCGAGCGATAGCAACCTAACACCTGCCCCCACCCCTAGCGCTTATACTTTGGTATGGGTTCGACTAATGTTTAGCCGCATTGGCCCTGGCTGTCGTCATTAAAGGGCAAGGTGTTAAGGTCGATAACCTTTGCAACCAATTCATAGACCGGGAAAGGCATTTCTTGGGAAATATCGCCAAGGAGGAATCGTCCATGCTTCGACAGATTACAATTGGCCCCCGACTGGGGCTTTTTTTTGGCGTCATAGTGCTGTTTCTGATTGGTCTGGGCGGCTTTGCGCTCAACCAATTGCGTTTTCTGAATGATGAAATCGTCACTATCGACATTCATCGCCTGCCCAGCCTGGAAGCCGTCGAAAATATCAACAGCAGCTTTTTGCTGGTGCGGGTTCACACCGCCAATATGCTGACTACTGGCGAGGCGGCAGAGATCAATCGCTACGCTGCGAACGTCACCGCTGCGCGGGCCGAGCTGGAAGAGGCAGAAATTGAATTTGAAGGTTTGATGCGTGCACCAGCCGCCATCGAAATCTACGGCCGTTTGATCCAGAGCTTTAACCAGTACTGGCCGCTGAACGATCAAGTGCAGCAGTTAGCCAAGACCGGTCGCGAAGAAGACGCTGAAGCGATACTGGGTGATCAGTTAGCACCGCTGGCGGCCAGCATCACCCGCGAAATCGACGATCTGGTGGAATTCCAGAAGCAACGCATCCGCGATTCCGCCACCACCGCCCAGCAAACCTTCAACATGGCGCGGATGACCATTCTCGGTGCCATTGGCGTGGTGATTGTGCTGGTGGTGCTGTGCGCCATCTGGCTGACGCGCAGCATTGTCGGGCCGATTCGCCAGGCGATCAGCGTTGCCAATGTGGTCGCCGATAACGATCTGACCGGCGACATCGACATCATCGGCCGCGACGAAGCCGCGCAAATGCTCAGCGCGCTGCAACGTATGAAAACGAACCTGCGTGACACCCTGATGAGCATCAACCACTCGTCGGATCAGTTGGCCTCGGCGTCGGAAGAGCTCAGCGCGGTCAGCCGTGAATCCACCAAAGGCTTGCAGCAACAGTCGGAAGAGCTGGATCAGGCGGCAACGGCCGTTACTGAGATGACTGCGGCCATCGAGGAAGTCGCCAGCAACGCCAATGAAACCGCTCAGGAATCGCAACAGGCCGAAGAGCGTTCCCGCTACGGTCTGGAACAGGTCAATCGCACCATTACCTCGATTGAAAGCCTGGTGTCGGTGATCCAGAACACCGCCGGCGACATCGAAGATCTGTCGACCAAAATTGCCGATGTAACCTCGGTTCTGGATGTGATTCGTGGCATTGCCGAGCAAACCAACCTGCTGGCGCTGAACGCTGCTATTGAGGCCGCCCGGGCCGGCGAGCACGGCCGTGGCTTTGCCGTTGTGGCCGACGAAGTGCGCAGCCTGGCGCAGCGCACCGCCGATTCCACGCACGAAATCGAACGCATCATCGAAGCGGTGGAGCAGGGCTCCGAGCGCGCCGTGGGTGCCATGCGCACCAGCAACGACAGCGCCACCAGCACGCTCGATACCGGCCGCCAGGCGGGCGAGGCCTTGCACACCATCGCTACCCTGATCGGCAGCATCAGCAACCACAACACCGCCTCAGCCAGTGCCGCTGAACAGCAGGCGCAGGTGGCGCGTGAAGTTGACCGCAACCTGATTACCGTGCGCGATCTTGCCACCCAAACCGCCGCTGGCGCCGAACAGGCCAGTTCGTCCAGCCAGGAACTGGCGCGATTGGCGGAAGAGCTGAATAAACTGGTCGGCCGTTTCCAGCTCTAAAACACCGGCTGTGAATCCAAACGACAACCGCCCGGCGCGGTTGTCGTTTTTGGTTCGTCAAACGTCGGCTAACGGCCGCGACTGAGCTTCATCTGGCCTCGCTCTTGCGTGATGATTGCGACAATCCACCCGTTTCTCTTATTCCGCAGCCACCGTGCTCGCAGTAAGGGTTTGGAGAAATCGCATGTTGCGCCGCCTCAATATTGGATTACGACTGACGCTGATTCTCGGCACCACCCTGGTATTGCTGTTCGGGTTGGGCCTGTACGGCCTGAAACGCCTGAGCCAGCTGAACGACGACCTGGCACAGATCGATGCTTTGAACGTGCCGACGCTGATCGCTGTGAGCAATCTCGACACCGCCTTTATGCAGGTCCGCACTGAGACGGCGAACCTGATGTCGGCGCTGACGTCGAGTCAGCGCGAGCTGTTTCGCACCAAACTCGATCAGTCGCGCGACGAATTGAACCAAGCCAAGGCTCGCTACGCCGAGTTGATTGTGTCGGAAGCGGCGCAAACGACACTGGCTGAGATCGAAGCCGACCTCGACAGCTATTGGCAGTTGAACGATCAGGTCTGGCAGATGGTGGCCGGCTTCGACAACATCGGCGCGCGCGATCTGCTCGACGAAGATGCCGCACCGCTGGCCGACGCCATTAACGAACGCATTCAGGCGACCATTGCCGCGCAGCAGGCCGGCATTACCCAGGTCGCCGGTAACGCCAACAGCAATTATCAACTGACGCGACTCACCACCTGGGCGCTGCTCGCAGTGATGGCGGTGTTGATTGTCGGGCTGTCGTGGCGGCTGACACGCTCGGTGACCGGGCCGCTGCGCGAAGCGGTGCAGGTGGCAAACGCCATCGCCGGTAATGATCTGACCAGCGATATTCAGTTCAGCGGTCGCGACGAAGCCACCGAACTGATGCGTGCGCTGGCGCGGATGCAGAGCAATCTGCGCGACACCTTAGCCAGCCTGTCGGCGTCGTCGAAACAACTGAGCATGGCGTCCGACGCACTGAGCGATGTCACGCACGAAGCCACGCGCAGCGCCCAGCGGCAGTCGGAAGAAATTGAAATGGCCGCCACGGCCGTCACCGAACTCACCGCCGCCATCGAGGAAGTGGCCGGCAACGCCAACAACACCGCCGATCAATCGCGCCAGGCCGACGAACGCACCCGCTTCGGGCTGGCTAAAGTAGATGCCACCCTGAACGCCATCGAAAGCCTGGTCAGCAGCGTGCAAAGCAACGCCGAGAGCATGGAAACGCTGGCCGGACGGGTAACCGACGTCGGCTCGGTGTTGGAAGTGATCGGTGAGATTGCCGACCAGACCAACCTGCTGGCGCTGAACGCCGCCATCGAAGCGGCCCGGGCGGGCGAGCACGGCCGTGGCTTTGCCGTCGTTGCTGAGGAAGTACGCGGCCTGGCGCAGCGGACGGCCGATTCCATTGCCGAGATCGAAAACATCATTCAGGCGGTGCAAAGCGGCACGGCCACGGCCGTTGGCGCCATGCGCGACAACAACGACAAAGCGACCCACACCCTAACCAGTGGACGCGAAGCGGCCGAGGCGTTATCGACCATTGCCACGCTGATCAGCGACATCAACGACCGCAACATGGCGTCTGCCAGCGCAGCGGAACAGCAGGCATCGGTTGCCAAGGAAGTCGATCGCAATCTGGTCACACTGCGCGACCTGAGCAACCAGACCGCCGAAGGCTCGCAACAGGTGCGGCAGTCCAGCGACGATCTGGCACAGCTGGCCGCAACGATGAACGCGGTCGTCGCCCGTTTTCAGGTGTAAGCGCCGTTTATTGATGTAAGGCACGTGTCCAACTTTGGCGTATGCGCCAGTCCGTCGATGGTAACCAAGCGTTCCATTCGACGGACGATTTCACCAATCAGCGTTCAAGTTTTCCCGCCGTTATTTCCCCGCTCAAACCGCCTCGTTTTCAGCCCGATATTCCGGGCGTTTCACCGCGTTTTATTCGCGCTGCGCCAATTCTTTTTTGGCGCGAATTACGGAGAATAAATCGCATTTCAAATCGCTCGAAAATCTAGCAGTGGTCAGTATTTGACAGCTATATAAGTGGCGTCTAAATAACAGTGCAACGGCTCAGCATAGGGTCGATTGACGTTCCCATCGCATCGATATCACAGCGGTACCCCGGCCACCCAGGTGGGGGTTCGTGATGGCCTGCACTCGTCCGTGCAGGGGATATTTTTTCATCAATTGGCTGGTCCATTGTTGGCCCGGCCCAGGGTCTTTATGGCTTTTTTATAGGAGCGGATGCCTATGTCAGTCAGAAAAAAATTCTCGTTGGCGGTGACGCTGATGATTTCTCTGGTGATTGCGTTGACGGCGATTTTTACCGTCATTTCACGCGACCACGAACTCACTCAAACCGCCGAAAATCAGGCCGCCCAAGCGGGCAGCCGGATGGTGCGTTTGCTGTCGGTGACCGACAGCATTATGTCGGCGCGGGTGCAAAGCAGCATGGCGGTGTTGATTAAACGTGGCGAAGCCATCGGCACGCCGCGCCTGGCCGGTCGCACTCAGGTTGGCGAGCGCAACGTGCCGCAACTGTGGCTCGGTAACGACCCGCAAGCCAATCGTTATGATCTGGTCGATGAACTGACCGCCGACATGGGCGGCACCGCCACGCTGTTCGTCTTCGATGGCGAAAATTACGTGCGCGTGTCCACCAACGTTCAGAACGAAGGCAAACGCGCCACCGGCACCATTCTGACCCCCGGCGGCGCTGCTTTCCGCGCCATTGAATCCGGCCAGGCGTTTTACGGCCAGGTCGACATTCTGGGCAAACCCTACCTGACCGGTTACGCGCCGATGTTCGACGCCAACGGTGCCGTGGTTGGCATCTGGTACGTTGGCTACTCGGCCGATATGAGTGTGCTGGATGCGTCCATTGCCGAAGCCACGGTACTGAACGACGGCTTCACCGCTCTGGTGGACGACAAAGGCCGCCTGCGCATGCATTCGTCCAATCAGGACACCGCCACCGTTGAAGCGGCCCTGGCGGGTGACCAGGACCACTGGGCGTTTACCGAAACCAGTTTCGACAATTGGGGCTACAAGGTGGTCTCGGCCTATTCGCGCGATGAGCTCAGCGACATCATTCTGTCCGATTCGTTGTTGATCGCCGGTGCCATCATCGTGATTGGCGCGGTGTTGATCGTTGCCATCAATCTGTTGCTGTCGACCGTCGTAACCCGGCCGATGACCCGCATGATCCGGCTGGTGAACGACATCGCCGAAGGTGAGGGCGACTTGACCGCCCGCTTCAGTTCCAACAGCCGCGACGAATTCGGCCAGATGGCGAATGGCTTCGACAAACTGCTGGCTAAGGTGCAAGACACCATTCGCAGCGTCGGCCAGTCGTCGAACGAAGTGTTGACCGCCGCTCAGGGCCTGCGCACGGTGGCCGAGCAATCGAGCCAGTCGATCGGCCGTCAGACCGCCGACACCGAACAGGTCGCGACGTCTATGCAGGAAATGTCGATGACCGCTCAGAACGTCGCCGAAAGCGCCAGTGCTGCTGAATCGGCCGCCCGCTCCGCCGATGGACAGGCGCACAGCGGCCACGAACTGGTGCAGCAAACCATCCACATCATCGAACAGCAGGCCAAGACGATTGCCGATTGCGCCCGCGCCGTTGAAGAGCTGGACCAGAACAGCGACGCCATCAGCGGCGTGCTGGAAGTGATTCATGGCATCGCCGAACAAACCAACTTGCTGGCGTTGAACGCCGCCATCGAAGCCGCCCGCGCCGGTGAACAGGGCCGTGGCTTTGCCGTGGTGGCCGACGAAGTGCGCATGTTGGCGAACCGCACCCAGGATTCGATCGACTCCATTCGCAGCCAGATCGAACAGTTGCAGAACGGCGCCAAGTCCACCGCTCGCATGATGGCGTCCACTCAGGAACTGGCCGACAGCCTGACCGCCAAAGCCGAGGAATCCGGTCTGGCGATCAACCAGATGCGCCAGGCCGTGGGCAGCATCACCGAGCGCAACGCCGACATCGCCAGCGCAGCCGAAGAGCAAAGCCGGGTGGCTGAAGACATCAACACCACCTTGGAGCGCATTCACAGCAACGCTCAGGACACCGCCGACCAGGCCAACCAGACCCGCAGCGCCAGCGAATCAATGATCCGCCTGGCCGAAGGCCTGCAACGCCAACTGGCGCACTACAAGGTTTAATCCAAGCTAAGACAGGGTTCGAGTTCTTCATAGGCCTCAGGGACTGAGGTTCGTTTCTTCCCCTTCCCAAACTCACTCACACGCTCCGCCGACATCGGCTTGTCATCACCGCTCGACATACTGAACGGTCAAACGTTCAAGGTTGTTATGACGATGCGCATTCTGTTTCGCCACTGGCTGATAGCCAGTCTGGTTCTGGGTTTGAGCCTGACCGCCCAGGCCGAGTCTCTGAAAATTGCCACCCAATACCCACCCGGTTCTGCCGCTGTTTCCAGCTTGCAGGCGCTGTCGGCTGAATTGGCGGCCGCCACCGATGGCGCGCTGGATCTGAAGCTGTACCCCAGCGGCGTGATGGGTAACGACGCCACCGTGCTGCGCAAGATTCGCGTCGGCCAGTTGCAGGGCGCTTTGGTATCGAGCAGCACGCTGACGTTGCTCGACATTCCGGCCGAAGGCATCAGCCAGCCGTTCCAGTTCGATTCGCTGGAGGCCGTCGATGCCGCCCGGATTGAGTTCGACCCGACCATTCGCGCCCGCCTGGCCGAACACGGCTGGTACGGCTTTGGCCCGCTCGACGGCGGTTTTGCCTATCTGATGTCGCAACAGCCGGTCAACGGCATGGCCGGCTTGCACGCCAGCAAACTCTGGCTGCCAGACACGCCAAGCGTGCGCGACCTCAGCCGCAGCGTGGACATCGATTTCGCCGTCTTGGGCATCGGGGATGTGTTGGCGGCGCTCGAAACCGGTGCAGTGGACGCGCTGATTGCACCACCAGCGGCCGCTCTAACGCTGAACTGGCACAGCCGGCTCGACTATCTGACCGACCAGCCGGTGGTCTACACCTGGGGCATTTTGATTCTGCCGGAACGCGCTCTGGCACGACTGACCGAAGAACAACGTTTAGTTGTCAGCGAACATCTGAACGGCTGGGCGCGCGATCTCGACGCCCAGATGCGCCAGTCCAACGCCTCCGCCCGCGCCGCATTGCTCAGCCTGCTGACGCCGGTCGCCTTCGCACCGACCGACCTGAGCGATCTGCGCCAGCAATTGCCGACACCCTGAACGGCGTCTATTAATGCGGACAGGTGTCGAACCTGTCCGCTTGTGCATCGAAAGCGAATCGCCATCGGTGCAACCGTGTCGGTTGGGTAACGCTTGGTAACACCCAGGTGTGAGCTTGTGTAACAGCAGACCACCCGTCCCACAGGCATAAAAAAAGCGCCCGAAGGCGCTTTTTTAACGGCCGGAACGACCGTTTTAGAACAGTTCCAGATCCAGATCGTCCAGGTCTTTACGCAGCTTTTGCTGCTCCAGATGATCTTCAATCGCGCGGCGTGCCGCCAATCTACGATGGTTGGTGGAACGCTTGGATTCGCTGGTATCCGCCGGTTTGTGCAGTTGATTGTCCTCGATATTAGCCAGTTCCAAATCAAACAGATTCACAGACATGAGATCAGCTCCTTTAAGTGGCGACTGCCGTTTCTTGTTCTTTTTTCAGTTCATCAGCGCCAGGCACTGCCTGGTGCCCGAACGGGAAAACCGAGTCTAGCCAGTGGCTGTGGCAAAACTGTGACCGCCGAAACGGCCTGCGTTTCGCACTCAGCCAAGGCCGATTGAGAAACCTATAAGCAGGAACTGTGCCCACACGAGAAGGGTTCTCAGCCGCGTGGAATTTTTGCGGCCGGGCAATGGCGCGCATTAATGGATGCGGTTGGCGTGATCGTAAAGCTGCGGCAGGTTCGCGTGCTGGATCAACGTCAGTAATTCGGTTGCTGGCAGCGGACGGCTGATCAGATAGCCCTGCGCATGGCCGCAACCGAGCCGTTTCAGGTAGCTCAACTGTTCACGGCTTTCCACGCCCTCGGCCACCACTTCCATTTTCAGGCTGTCGGCCATCGCCATGATGGCCTCGATCACCGGGCTGCTTTCACCCGGACGCCATTCCTGTATGAATGACCGGTCAATTTTCAGCGTCTGAATCGGGAAACGCTTGAGATAGTTCAGCGAGGTAAAGCCGGTGCCGAAGTCGTCCAGCGTCAGCCGCACGCCCAGGGAACGCAATTGGTTGAGGAAATCCTGAGCGTGGTTGGCGTCTTCCATCAGCATGGCTTCGGTGACTTCCAGCTCCAGATATTTCGCCTCCAACCCACTTTGTTTGAGTGCCATGGCAACGCGGTCGTACAGGTCGCTGCGGTACACCTGGCTGGCCGACAGATTCACCGACACCGCTATGTCGCCCAAGCCCTGACGTTGCCAACGCGCGGCATCCAGACAGGCGCGTTGCAGCACGGCGTCGCTGATGCGGCCAATCAACCCGGCTTCCTCGGCCAGTGGCAGGAAATCTTCCGGCTCGATGGGGCCGCGTTCCGGATGCTGCCAACGCACCAAGGCTTCGACTGAATCGATCAGGCCGGTGCTGAGGTTCAGCTTGGGTTGGTAATCGACGCTCAGTTGCGAGGTGGTGGTTGCAGCGCTCAGGTCGGCCACCAACTGGCGCCGCTCCGCCGGTTTGTCGCTCAAGGCCTGGCGATAGTACAGCCACTTGTTGCCGCCGCGCTGACGCGCCTGACCCATAGCTGTAATCGCCTGATTCAGCAATTGGTGCAGGTTGTCGCGATGCACCAGACACACGCCCATGCTGGCGGTGACGATCAACTCATGCTCATCAATCAGGCTCAGCCGGCTGACCTCTTCCAGCGCCGCCGACAAGGCATTGTCCAGCGCCTGGCGGTCGCCGCCGTAGTCGAACAGCAGCGCGAATTCATCGCCGCCCAACCGGGCTACAGAGCGCACCGGGTCTTGCAGGTTGTTCAACCGTGCCGATACATCGCGCAGCAGTTGGTCGCCAATGTCCTGGCCCAGGCTTTCGTTAATCGCCTTGAAGCGGTCGAGGTTCAGCACCGCCACCGCGTATTGGTTCGACATCAAGGGTTCGTGGGTCTCGAACTGCTTGAGCAACTGGTGGAAATACGCGCGGTTGAACAAGCCGGTCAGCTTGTCGTAGTTGTGCAGATAATCGAGTTCCAGCGCGGTGTGTTGCTGCTCGGTCAGATCGCGCACGATGCCTAAAAAATGGCTGGTGCGGCCATCGGTGCCGCGAATGGCGCTCAACGTCAGCCGCATCGGGAAGCGATGATGACCGTCGCGCAGCGCGATGATGTCGCCTTGCCAACGGCCGTTATTCACCATGCCCTGGGCGATGCGGTTGCGCTGTTCGGTACGAATCACATCAAACAGGGCGTTGCCCACCAACTGGCTTTTCTGCCGCCCGATTACCTGGCTGAACACCCGGTTGCAAGTGCGCAAGCGCTGGCTGGCGTCGAGCACGAACACGCCGTCGGGGCTGTTGTTGAACAGCGATGACGACAGCCGCAGTTCTTCTTGCAAACGCATGTCTTTGGAAATGTCGCGGCGGGTGCCGACCATGCGCAACGGCCGGCCCTGGGCATCGCGAGTGATAACGCGGCCGCTGTCTTCAAGCCAGATGGGCCGGTCGGCGTCGGGCCGGTGCAACCGGTACCGGGCGTGATAAAACCGGGTTCGGCCTTTCAAATGGGCGCGCAGGGCGCGACGCACCAGCGCGCGGTCGGCGACATCCACCCAGGCTTCAAGATCGATGTAATCGGTCACGTCGGTCACCTGGCCGAAAAAGCGTTGCTGATCGGAGTGGTAGACGCGCCGCCCGGCGATGTCCCAGTCCCAGAAGCCGATGCCACTGGCGGCCATCGCCATGTTCATCTGTTCTTCGCTTTTCAGCAGCGTCTGATTGACCTGCTGACGCAGATAGACTTCATCGTTCAACCGCTTGTTAGCCGCTTCCAGTTCCGAGGTGCGACGACTGACAATGCTTTCCAACTGATCGCGATGGCGCGACAACTGCGTCGTCAACCGACGCTTATCGATCAAACTCTCCAGGTTCCGATACGCCATGTTGCTGGCCTGCCAGGAGGCCAGCAAAATCAGCGACATCAACGGCAGATGCAGTTCAACCAAGGTTTGCGTCGGCAGCCCAGGGTTTGCCAGCACCGGGACCAACAACACCGGCAGACAGGCCACCAACTGGCTGCGCCACTGAGGAATCAGCGCAATGCAGGAGGCCACGGCGTAAGCGATTCCGAGCGTCAGGCACAAACCGCCAGCACTCGCCTGCCAGCCCCAATAAAGACCGTGCACCAACGCCAAACTGTCGATCCAGACATCCGGCTTCCAGCTCGGCCGCATCTTCAAGTGCATGCCACCCCAGTGCGACAACGCCATGCCCGCACCGCTGAGCAATGCCATTAACGGCAGCTCCATGCTCGACAGCAACGCACCGCGCACCCACAGACACACCAACGCCAACAGAAATGAACACACCCACAACAGCAAGCTGTAGCGCAGCATCAACGAATGGCGCAGAAAACGCAGCGTATCTTGGGGTTGGTACATGAGAACGTCGCCAGGGCCGGGGTACGGGCCGAAATGAAAATGACCCGCGTCAGTATAGTGCAGTTCTCGCGATTTACCGGCCAATGCCGATAACACCGTTCGGCGTCTGCCGAGCTCCATTCGTACCATGAGTTCTCCATAACTCATTAACGACAACGATTGATCGTCAACGGCGGAATACTGACCGCCCAAATGCCTCAACCGGAAACACCACAACACCACCCAACCGACAATCAGACCCCAATAACGTCACACTTATGCGACCTAGACTCGGAGGTTGGAACCGCTGGTGTTATTCTTGTCCGCGTATCGGCTGGGCCAGATTTCCTCTGGCGCCACGCCTATAGCGGCAGCAATAATACGCTCACCTTTCGGCCAGTGCCTGGCCAGAGCGTTGGTCAGCGTATTGGGTGAGGCATAGCCATGATGTTTCGCCAGTCGGCGCAGGCTCCAGCCGGCCTTGCGCACCGCAGCAACGATGTCTGCACGATGCCAGTCTTCAGGGCTGGTTTTTTTAGCGTCACAGTGTGTAGTCATGAAACAAAAGCCGAGTGCCATACTTGTTGCGATACGCAAACATAATGCACACGCATAGAACGATGTTCAAACGCTTTTATGGCGCAACCGAACAAGAAACCAGTACGAACGTGCTTAATAAACAAAAGTTACAATAAATTCAATGAGTTATGGTGAACCATGAAAGATCGAACTTCGACTGATCACAAGACACAAGCAGCCGACGCCACGGCAATGGCATTTGCAGAGCGTCTGATCATAGCGGTCGAACGTGCCGGCGGCGCCACAGCCATGTCCAAACAAGCCGGCGTATCAAGCTCAGTGCTCCGTAAGTGGCGCACCGGCCAATCCGAACCTAATCGAAAACACCTGCTGCAACTGGCCGAAGCCGCACAGGTTTCCGTCGGCTGGTTGGCCGCCGGCGAAGGCCGCATGGAACTGAACAGCTGGCCGCGCATCGCCGAAAAGGGCAGCGTCTACACCCTGCAAAGCACCGACGCCATCGATCACCTGCCCGTCGAGGTCTACGCCAAAATGGTGAAACCGCTGCACGATCTGGGCAAAACCCCCGAAGAACGCCAAGCCATCCTGACCGCAACCTTGCGCCTGCTTGGCCTGCTGAAAATGGCCGGCACCATCGACATCGACCACCTCGACGAAGCCGACATCCTACCCATCATCCAAGTCGCGCTACTGACCAACGCCACCAGCGAAGATGCCTAGCCAGCAATAGCCCATCCCCAGCCCAGCCATCCTTCTGGTACACTCCATTCCCTGTTTTTTTGTACAGCTATTGATGCCGATGGACCTCAACGCCCTGCTCGACCAACTGAACCCCGAACAACGCCAGGCCGTAGAAAGCGACGCCCAGCACTTGCTGGTACTCGCCGGCGCCGGCAGTGGCAAAACGAGAGTGCTGACCCATCGCATCGCCTGGCTGATTGCCGCAGGTTTGGCATCGCCATACTCCGTACTGTCGGTCACCTTCACCAACAAAGCCGCACGCGAAATGCGCGGCCGGGTCGAAGAGCTGCTGGAAACACCCAGCACCGGCTTATGGCTGGGCACTTTTCACGGCCTGGCGCATCGACTGTTAAAAGCCCACACCGCCGCCGCTGGCTTGCCGGAAAACTTCCAGGTAATGGACAGCGACGATCAACTGCGGCTGATCAAACGCGTCATGACCGAACGCGGCATTCCCGACGACCGAGTGCCGCCCAAACAAGCCCAGGGCTACATCAACCGCCAGAAAGACGAAGGCATCCGCGCCCAACATTCACACAGCAACGGCGACTGGTTCGGCGATTCCCTGTTGCAGATCTACCGCGACTACGAAGAACTGTGCGAACGCTCCGGCCTGGTCGATTTCGGCGAACTGCTGCTGCGCGCCCACGAACTCTGGCTCAACCAACCCGACATCCTGGCGCACTACCAACAACGCTTTACCCACTTACTGGTCGACGAATTCCAGGACATCAACACCATCCAATACGCCTGGCTGCGCGTACTGGCCGGCGAACGTCTCAGCCTGACCATCGTCGGCGACGACGACCAATCCATTTACGGCTGGCGCGGCGCCAAAGTCGAAACCATCCAGACCTTCGAACACGACTTCCCCGGCACCCACATCGTGCGGCTGGAACAAAACTACCGCTCCACCTCGACCATTCTCGACGCCGCCAACGCCGTCATCGCCCGCAACCCGGCACGCCTGGGCAAAAACCTGTGGACCGAAGGCGACAAAGGCGACCCCATTCGCCTCTACGCCGCCTTCAACGAACAAGATGAAGCGCGTTACCTCGCCGACGAAATCAACCGCCTGATGGACAGCGGCACCAACGCCACCGACATCGCCGTGCTGTACCGCTCCAACGCCCAAAGCCGGGTACTGGAAGAAGCACTGATTCACAGCCAGATTCCGTACCGCATTTACGGCGGCCAGCGTTTCTACGAACGCCTGGAAATCCGCAACAGCGTCGCCTACCTGCGCCTGGTGCTGAACCGCCAGGACGACGCCGCCTTCGAACGCATTCACAACGTACCGACACGCGGCATCGGCGGCAAAACCGTCGAAACCATCCGCATCATCGCGCGCGACCAAGGCAGCTCCCTGTGGGAAGCCAGCGCCAACGCCATCGAAAACAAAGTGCTGTCCACACGCGCCGCCAACGCCCTAAGCGACTTCATGCTGTTAATCGCCGACCTTGAAGCCTTGATCAGCGAACAAGAAGAACTCGGCAAGATGGTCGAAAAAATCAACGACGCCTCCGGCCTGATCGAACACCACGAAAAAGAAAAAGGCGAAAAAGGCCGCGCCCGCATCGAAAACCTGCAAGAACTGGTCACCGCCGCCCAAAGTTTTGCCGGCGACGAAGACGCCGAAACCCCGATGCAACTACTGGCGCAATTTTTGGGCGAAGCCTCACTCGACGCCGGCGACCGCCAAGCCGACGAATTCGAAGACAGCGTAAACTTAATGACGCTGCACTCAGCCAAAGGTCTGGAATTCGAACACGTCTTTCTGGTCGGCATGGAAGAGGGCTTATTCCCACACAAAATGTCGATGGACGACGCCGGCGGCCTGCAAGAAGAACGCCGCCTCGCCTACGTCGGCATCACCCGCGCCCGCAAAAATCTGACGCTGACTTACGCCGAAAGCCGACGTTTATACGGCTCGGAACAATTCAACTCGGTGTCGCGCTTTATCAAAGAAATCCCAGCGGAACTAATGAACGAAGTGCGGCTGCGCTCATCGGTATCACGCCCGGTCAGTTTCGGCTTGCAAGAAGACATGGCGATGGAAGCCGGTGGCTTCAGTTTGGGCCAACGCGTGCTGCACCCGATGTTTGGTGAAGGCACTTTAATCAATGCCGAAGGCGGTGGCGCGCAAGCGCGGGTTCAGGTGGCGTTTGATGATGGCAGCGAGCGCTGGTTGATGATGCAGTATGCGAAGTTGGAAGTGATTTGAAGCTAATCTGCCAAGTTGAATGGCGGCACCAAAGTGCCCTGATGAAAGACCACTTTCCAGTCATCACCAAACTGCCGCCAAATGCTGCTTCGAAGGGAAAATGTTCCTGAGTCAGAATCGTGATGCTTGATAAATGCTTTAAATACCAGCTGACAAATGCCCTTACCCAGCGAATAACATTCAAAATCTTGCACTCTGGCGGTCCAGTTTTGTTCTTCGGGTAAACGCTGCAAAATTTCAGTGAGCCCGAAATACGCACCCGACGCACCTATTTCTCTAAACTCAGGTGCAATCAGCTGTTCCAGCTTTTCTTCGTTGTGCCGTACTTCAAAAGTCAGCAAGGCTTTCTCAAGCGCAACCAGATGTTCACTTAGATCCATCTTGCCTCTCCATGCATTTTTAATCACATAAACTATAACGGCTTCATACATTTAAGAGCACTCAATGCGCCCAAAACTTCGCGAAAAAATCATCCAGGTTTGTGACCAAAAGATTGCCGCCAAAGGTGACAACGTTGGTTTATCGTTCTACGCCTTTTTCGCTAACAAAAATGACGATCCGAGCCTACTGATGGAAGCTGCTACCTGGTGGATTCAAACGCATCAATTGGATCATTTTGAGAAGGCGGTGAAGGTTAAAACGATGGTGTTAGCGGGAAAGTGATGTGGAGTTTTTGAATGTCATGCTTCTAATTGTCGAGCATGAATCGACGAAATAACTGCTCCTCCCTGATCACCAACAGAATAATAACCGTTGTAGCTTCAATTCGATAAAACACACGACAAGGCGGCACAACCACTTCCCTATATACCGAACCCGGCAGCTCGGGCGGTATTCGGCCCGATTGTGGGAAACCTGCCAGGCGTTCCACTTCTTCAAAAACTGAGGCAACCAATTGGCCGGCCGCGTTAGGTTTATCCAGTGCGATGTATTCTGCGATGTCGTCCAATTGTTGAAGCGCGGGTTCCGTCCAGACTATTTCAGCCATTTAGCCATTTTCTCCCTGGCTTCTGTTTGGTTCAGTGTGCGGCCTTCCATAGCGGCACGTTCGCCACGAGATAATCCATCCAAAAGCGCCAAGCGGCGCTGCATCAATTCATAATCCTGAACGTCAACCAGATAGGCGGAGGGCTGGCCATGTTCAGTGATCAACACCGGCTCTTTAGATGAATGGAGATCCGCCAGGATCTTGGTGGCCTGGCGTTTGAGGTTGGTGACCAGTTCGACTTTCATGACTTCGGTACCGGCTTCTGGAGTGCCACTATAGTATCACTTGCGGCGAATCGGGGAACAGGCGCGGCGGGCTAAGATTGCAAAATCAGAATCTCATCACCGTTCTCCAACCGCTCTCCGGTAGGTACCCAACCCAGCTTGCGATAAAAACCATGCGCCCGTACCTCTGAGTTGCTATCCGCAGCGAGCCAAATGGTATTCACACCCTGCTGTTTGAGTTCGGTTACAACATGCCCCAACAACTGTCGGCCTATGCCCTGGCCTTCGAACTCTGGCAACAGCGCCAATACCAGGACTTCGCCTGTGTTCAGGTCACCATTGCAAAAACCCACAATCACATCGCCAGCCAGACAAACCCAACCGCACAGTTGTTCTTGCTCAAAACCCTGGCGTATTGATGTTGGCGTAATGCCCATCGGCTCTAACTGTTCGGTGGGGATGGGGTTATCGCGAGTATTGGCACGAATGAAAAATAGCCGGTCTACATCAGCGCTCTGAGCCTTTCGGTATTGCACTAACATGACGAGGTTCTTTCCATTAGATCAGCGATAAGGTTGAGTTTTCTATTCAACGACTACAGCCTTAATAAAGCGCAAATTATTCGCTTGATAACCCAACGACTGATAGAACCGGTGAGCATCGGAACGCTCCAAGCCACTGGTTACTTCGAATTTCTCGCACTGCCGACGAGTAAAAAAATCTTCCGCTGTTGCGACCAATTTTTTACCAATGCCATTGCCTCTTACCTCATGATCGACCAGCAAACTGGTGATGCGGCCGCTGCTTCCCGGTTGATGGAGTAAATTTGTAATATGGCAGGAAATAAAACCGACAATATTGTTATTCAGTTCGGCGACAAAAACGGCATCGCCATAGCCGTTATTGAAGCTGGAAATCTTATCCGCCAATACAGAAGGCTCTATGGAATACCCCAGTTGCGGCATTAGTTCTGCCAGTCGCTCTGCATCGCTGAGCTTTGCCTCACGAACAATCATCGCCATACAGCTGCCCCTTTACCCGGATGACAACTTCATATTCACCAAAGACGCTTCAAAACCCAGCTTTTCATAAGCGCGAATTGCCGTTTGGTTTTGTGCGTATACATCCAGATAAAAGTCGCGCACGCCTTGTGCTTTTGCCCAGTCCATCAGTTCGTGCATGATCATTTTATTCACGCCTTTACCGCGGTACGCATCGGTCACGTACATAAAACCCAGGTAGCCTTCGCGATCATGTCGCAGTGACGGTTTAGATGTACGGATTTGCAGGTATCCCGTTGCGATAATTTCGCCACCAGCTTCGGCGACCAGCAGTTGGGTTTGGTCGTGTTGAATGAAATGGTCCAGGTCGTAATAGAAAATCTGGCCGTCTATAAACCATGAGTTAAACGGCCGCTCGGCTTTCACCAGGGCCTGCTCCAGTGCTAACAAGGCCGGCTTATCCGCCATTACCGCCGGGCGAAGCTGAATGTCGTTCACCGGGTCGAGGTTTGTACTGGCGTTCAAACCATATACCTCGCTTTCAGATGACCCAGGAAATAGCTGGAATTCAACGTCTCGCCGGTAGCGCTTTGCAGCAAGTCGTCATACCCCATAAACCGACCCTGCGACCAAACGTTCTCGCTCAGCCAATTAAAAATCGGCTGTAACGCCCAGTCGCCTACGCCATCAGCCGCGCCTGGAATCTGTTTGATCATTGATTGATACAACTGCGCGGCGTTCATCGCGCCCAGGGTGTAAGACGGGAAATAACCCACGGCACCAGACGGCCAGTGGATGTCTTGCATCGGGCCGTCTTTGTAATTACCGCGGGTATCCAGGCCGAGGTATGTTTCCATGGCTTCATTCCAGCGTTCGGGAATGTCGCTGACTTGGGCGCGGCCAAGGGTGATGTCACGCTCGAGTTCGTAACGCAGGATCACGTGCATGGGGTAGGTCACTTCGTCGGCGTTGACGCGAATCAGGCCAGGTTTTACCTGGGTGTATAAGGCGTGCAGATTGTCGGCATCGAACGCAGGGTCGTTGCCCAGGTGTTTGCGCAACAGCGGTGCCAACGCTTCGATAAACGGGCGCGAACGACCGAGCTGCATTTCAAAAAACAGACTCTGGCTTTCGTGCACGCCCATGCCCATGGCGCGGCCGACCGGTTGGCTGAGCCAGTCTTTGGGGCGACCCATTTCATAGCGGGCGTGGCCGGTTTCGTGGATCACGCCCATCAGACCTTCGATGACGTTGTTGACGTCGTAACGGGTGGTGATGCGGGCGTCTTCCGGTACGCCGCCGCTGAACGGGTGGGCGGTCTGGTCGAGCCGGCCGGCGTTGAAATCGAAGCCGAGTTTGCCCATCAGTTCGCGTGCCAGGGCGTCCTGTTTTTCAATCGGGAACGGGCCGATCGGAAGTTTGGGTGCCGGGCGGCTGTTCTGACGTTCGAGGATGTTTTGCAACAAAGCCGGCAAGGTGGCTTTGAGTTCGTCGAACACCGGGTCGATGCGGGCCATGCTGCTGCCGGGGTCGTACAGGTCGATCAGCGCATCGTAGTCGTTGGCGTAGCCGCGTTCGGTGGCTAAGGCGGCGTTCAATGCCTGGGCCGATTCGCGTGCCAGGTCGAACACTGTCTGCAACAACGGTTCAAAGTCGGCCCAGTTGTTGGCCGGGCGCAGCGTTCGCCAGGCGTGTTCGCATTCGTTGCTGGCGATGGCCTGGGCTTCGACCAGTTCTTTGGGAATTGCCAGCGCCTGTTTCCATTGCACCGTCATTTCACGCAGGTTGGCGCGTTGCCATTCGGTTAAGTTGGTTTCGTTGCTGGCGGCCGCGAAGGCATCGGCCAGCGCCGGGTCTTGCAGAATCTCACTGCCCATTACACTGAGTTCGGCCATGGCTTTGCCGCGCGCGGCGTTACCACCGGGCGGCATCATCACCGCCTGGTCCCAGCCGAGCATGGCTTGGGCGTGTTCCAGTTGAGCAAGACGATGGAAGGTTTTTTCGAGGCTGGCGTAGGACATTTTTTTGGCAAACCGGTGGGCATGAGACTTCAGTCTAACAATGCGGGGCGGTTTCCGGGAGACGCTGAACGGAAGACGGGAGACGCTAAAGACAAAACCCATAACCTGCCAATCGCACCTCAGTTCCGCTACCCTGCGTCTCCCGTTCAGCGTCTCCCACAAAAAAATGCCCACCATCCACAGCTTCGATCCCATCGAACCGGCCAGCGCCAAAGTGCTGATTCTCGGCTCAATGCCCGGTAAGGCGTCGCTACGGGCGCAGCGCTATTACGCCCATCCGCGCAATGCGTTCTGGCCGATCATGGCGCGTTTGTTGGGGTTTGCGGCGGAGTTGCCGTACGAGCAACGGGTAGCGGCGGTGCAGGCGGCCGGTGTCGGCCTTTGGGATGTGTTGGCAGCCTGCACACGCGAATCGAGCCTGGATTCGGACATCATCGAATCCTCCATTGTGCCCAACGACTTTCCGGCCTGGTTCGAACGTCACCCGCATACCAAGGCAGTTTTCTGCAACGGCACCAAGGCGTATGACAGCTATCGCAAGCACGTGATTCCGCGTTTGGCGCCGTCGTTTGCGGCCTTGCCGCTGACCCGACTGCCATCTACCAGCCCGGCCCACGCCAGCCTGACAGCAAACGCGAAATTTGATACATGGTCGGTGGTAAATAATTATTTAATCGGGTAATTGGCCCGAGCGACTCATTCCTTTATTGTAAGCGTTTGTTTCTGACCCTGAGTCCGCAGAGATGCGCTTGGAACGGCTTTTTCAACGCCTTGCCCACCACGGAATCCGCCTTGGACTGGCTTCGGCGTGCCTGGCAGGCACCGTCTCGGCTTACGATCTGGAAGTGGTCACCGACCACGGCAGTGTTCACTACAGCCAAAGCGACATCCTGGCGCTCGACCCAAGCAGCCTCGACACCGAAACCCCCTGGACCGATGGTTCGCTGCATTTTGAAGGCGCAAGCCTGGCCGCGGTGCTCGCCGATGCCGGGGTTGATGCCGACCAATTGCTGGCCAAAGCCCTGAACGACTACACCGTGGTGATTCCGGTACAAACCGCCATCGACGAAGGCGCTTTTGTTGCCGTCCGCATCGATGGCGACTGGATGCGGGTGCGCGATAAAGGCCCGTTCTGGATCGTCTTTCCCTGGTCCGATCGGCCTGATCTGCTGGACCGCGACGTGCGTTCCTGGTCCATCTGGCAATTGCAGCATCTAGGCCCCGTGGAGTAGCCAACGCATGAAACGCTATGGATTCCTTGTGCTTTGGCTACTGGCGTTTCTGGTTCTGCTGATCTGGCTGTGCGCCCTGGTGGTGAACATTTCCCGCGAGATTCATCGCTTCGATGTCCAACTGCGCGACGAACGCCCCTGGCACATCTCCCGCCTGCAAGTGGAGATGGAACGCATGCGCGGCTCGCTCGATTTGTATCTGGCGGCGCCCACCGAAGAACACCGCGAACGCGCCACGCTGCACAGCGAAATTTTCTGGAGCCGCGCCACACTGCTGACTGAAGGTCGCACTGGCGAGTCCACCCAAAACGTCGACCCTGAACTGTACGCCCGCGTCAGCGCCATGATCCGCTATATGGAAATGCACCAGGCCGAGGTTGACCGCATGTCGATCGACGACGCCGAAGCCTTCCGCAGCCAATTGCAAAAATGGATCGACGGCTTCCTGTTCCGCACCATCCGCTTGTACGAAGACGGCTACGTTGAAGCCGTGCACCGCAGCCAGACGGTGCAATCGACCTACCACAGCATTCGCGATGTTCTGATTTTGCTCGGCACGCTCGGCACCCTGGCAATGCTCGCCATGTTGATCGCCTTATTGCGCACGCGCCGGTTGCGCTTGCAGGCCGAACGCAACCGACAAATGCAGGCGAATTTTCTGGCGCGCATGAGCCACGAAATTCGCACCCCGCTGAACGGCATCATCGGTTCCATTCAATTGCTTGAGCAGGCCAAAGACGATTCTGAATTCGACAATCTGATCGACACTCTGCATCAGGCATCCGATGCCTTGCTGGCGCAAATCAACGACATTCTCGATTACAGCCGGTTGGAATCCGGCCAGCACAAAGTCGACATCGTGCGTTTCGATCTGATCGAGTTAATTGCGCATTCCGTGGCCGTGTTCGTGCCGCAGGCCAAGGCCAAAAACCTGGCGCTGAGTTTTCAACACAGCCAGGACGACAGCCTGTGGGTGCGCGGCGATGACGCCAAAATCCGCCAGATTCTGCTCAACCTGATCGGCAACGCCGTCAAGTTCACCGACAGCGGCAGTATTCTGGTCAGCCTGAAAGTACGCGACGAAGGCGACGATCAACTCTGGGTGGTGTTGGGCGTACGCGACAGCGGCGTCGGCATCGCCACCGACGAAAGCGAGCATCTGTTCCAGCCGTTCAATCAAGCCCACAGCCGGTTGCAAAAACAGAACGGCGGCAGCGGTTTGGGGCTGGCGATCAGTCGTCAACTGGCGGAGTTAATGGGCGGTTATCTGGAACTGGAAAGTCAGTTGGGTCGCGGCAGCGAGTTTCGCATTTGCCTGCCGATGCGGCGGGCACCGGCGACGGTAAAAACCGCCGACCAGAAACCCAAACTGTACGGCGATCATCGTTTGCACGGCCGGGTGTTAGTGGCCGAAGACAACACCATCAATCAGGTGATTGCGCGGCGCATGCTGGAAAAACTCGGCGCCGAGGTAGACATCGCCAACAACGGCCAGCAAGCCTACGAGATGGCAAAAGCCGGCCAGTACGATCTGGTATTAATGGATGTGCAAATGCCGGAAATGGACGGTCTGGAAGTCTCGCGCAAACTGCGCGCCAAAGGCTACCGCACGCCAATCATCGCGCTGACCGCCAACGCCACCTTGGAAGCGCGCCAGGAATGCCTGCAGGCCGGCATGGTCGACTTCCTATCCAAACCCTTCCGGCTGCGCAACCTTGATTGCGTGGTGTCGCCTTACCTGAGCGCGACTAGCGTCGATCCAGACGCTGACGAAACGTCTCCATAATCGCATCGTACAAACCGTCGCCAGCCCAGGCGTCTTCCACGCCACCGTCGATGGACGGGTTGTCGTTCACCTCGATGATGTAAACCTCATCGCCTTTCTGTTTTAAATCGACGCCATACAAACCATCGCCAAACGCACTGGCGACATCGAGCGCGGCTTTGATCACCGCGCGCGGCGCTTCGTGCGTCGGCACGGTTTCAAAACCGCCGCTTTGCTGGCTGGGTTTGGCGGCGTGGTTGTAAATCTGCCAATGGCCTTTCGCCATGAAATAACGACAGGCGTAAATCGCCCGGCCGCCGAGCACGCCGATGCGCCAATCGTAGTCGGTCGGTACATAGGCCTGGGCCAGAATGATGGCGCTTTGCGCCAGCAAATCGTGCGCGGTCTGGCGCAGCGCAGCGGCGTCGCCCACTTTCACCACGCCACGAGAAAACGAACCATCGGGAATTTTCAGCACCAACGGATAACCCAAGTCGGCTTCCAACTCATCAATCACTGCATTGTTGATTTGGGTGATGGCGCGGCTGGTCGGTGCCGGCAAGCGACGGTTGTGAATTAAGTCGGACAGATAGATCTTGTTGGTGCAGCGCAAAATCGAATCCGGATCGTCCATCACCACCATGCCTTCGTGCGCGGCCTTGCGCGAAAAACGATAGGTGTGGTGATTGACGTTGGTGGTTTCGCGAATGAACAACGCATCGAATTCGGCCAGGCGGAAATAGTCGCTCGGCTGAATGAATTCAACGTCCATGCCCTGGCGTTTGGCGGCGCGTTCAAATTTACGCAGCGCGGCTTTGTCGCTCGGTGGCAGCGCTTCGTCTTTGTTGACCAGAATCGCCAGGTCGTATCGGTAATTGCGCTTGGCGCGCGGCGCCCGCCAGACTTTCTTGGAGAACCGTTCCAGGCTGTCGGCAAAAAAACTTTCTTCGGTTTCGATCAGTTTGGTCAAACCGACGGCGCGCACCGACGCCAATTGCCAATCGGTTTTCTTTTGAAACCGCACTTCCAGAATCGGCACCGGAAAACGCTCGAACAGTTGCCGCGACACTTCCGCCAAATCTTCCTGTTCGGCTTCGCCAAAATAGATGCGCCAACTGAGCTTGCGCGCGTCCAAAGCAACCTTGTCGAGCATCTTGTTAATTGACTGATCGAACACACCGTAAATGGCCGGTTGCGACAGGTCGGTCAGCGCCTTCACCGACGGTATGACTTTGTGGCCCCGCGCCTCGGCGAGCAACGACACGTAGTAACCACGACTGAGGTATTTATACGACCGGCACAGGTTGATGACGCGCTGCGGTTCCAGGTCCGCGCCGTCCAGATACGCCTGGGCAGAATGCAGGTCTTCGGTGGGGTGGTAGGCTTTCCAGTCAACGGTTTGATCGACGATGATGCTCAGTCGCGACACGCAATAAATCCTTAGGCAAGGCTGCCTGAAATGGGCGGCTATAGTGTTATCAATCTGGTCGAAAAAACAACGCCGCGCCAGTATGTTTTTTGCCAAGCTGGCCCTATAGTGCGTTCGACATTTTTAACAGTGCGCTCGATTTTTTTGCCCCTTGCCAACGAGATATTGCCATGCAACTCAGGCCCGCTGTCCTGGCCGATCTGGACGCTCTGACCCGGCTGGAACGCGAGTGTTTCGACACCGATCGCATCAGCCAACGCTCCATGCGTCGTTTCCTCAAACGCAACTCACCCATCTTCCGCGTCGCCGAACAAGACGGCACCGTGCTCGGCTACGGCCTGTTGCTGTGCCACAAAGGCACCAGCCTGGCACGGCTGTATTCGTTGGCGGTGTCGCCGCAAGCGCAGGGGCAGGGTTTGGGCAAAGCGTTGATGGCGGAACTGGAAGTGGCCGCCGAAGCCGCTGAGCGTCGCTTTATTCGCCTGGAAGTGCGCACCGACAACCCGGCGGCCATCGCGCTGTACAAAAACGGCGGCTACAAAACCATCGGCAAACGTCGCGGTTACTACGAAGACGGCGGCGATGCGTTGCAGTTGGAAAAACGCCTGCACCCGGCGCACCCGCAACCGGCCAATCTGCCGTTTTTCAGCCAGACCACACCCTTCACCTGCGGCCCGTCGGCGCTGATGATGGCGTTGCACCATCAAGACAAAAGCCGGCCGTTAGACAGATCCGAAGAAATTCAGCTGTGGCGCGAAGCCACTACCGTTTACATGACCACCGGCCTGGGCGGCACATCGCCGTTTGGCCTGGCGACGGCGGCGGCCCGGCGCGGTTTCGAAGCGGCGGTTTGGGCCAGCCATCTGGACGTACCGTTTATGCCGTCGGTGCGTTCGGCGCACAAACGCGGCGTGATGAGTCTGGTGCACGACGGCTTTTTGCAGGATTGCGCGACATTGAATGTTGCGCTGACCGAACGCGAACTGACGCTGGCCGACGCCCGCCAACTGCTAGACGACGGCTGGGCACTGCTGGTGTTGATCAGCACCTGGCGGCTGAACCGCAACAAAGCGCCGCATTGGGTCTGGCTGGTGGAAATGGACGAACAGCACGCCTATCTGAACGACCCGGACACCGACGAAGAATACGACCGCCGCGATCTCGACAACCGCTTTATGCCGGTGCGGCTGGACGAACTCGACGCCCTGACGCGCTACGGCTCACAGCGCTATCGCGCCACCGTGATGGTGCGGCGACGCTCGGTTTGAACAAAAGAGCGGCGCCCGACGCAACATTTTCTTGGCAAAACCGCCGTTGATTGCACACACAGCGGCGCATAACGTTCGAGCGTCTTAATTTACGAAGTGACGAGCCGATGCAGTTTCATCAGGTAGAAGTCGAACCGCGCCACGGCCCGACGTTGCGCCTGGACCAATGGCAGCTCGAGCCGAATCAAAGCTGGGTGATTCTCGGTGGCAACGGCAGCGGCAAAAGCGCCCTGGCGCGATTACTGAACGGCGACTTGCCACTGGCACGCGGTGAGTTTCGCGACCGGCCGGCGCGCGTGCATTGGCTGTCGCTGGAAAGCCAACAGGCGTTGTACGAACGCGAACTCTACCGCGACGAAACCGACTTTTCCGATCACCTCGATCCCGGCACGTCGGTGCGCGAACTGCTCGAAGAAATCCGCCCCTGGGACGAAGCACACGACCGTCTGGTTGCTTTGTTGAAGCTCGCGCCCTTGCTGGATCGCGGCTATCGACTGCTCAGCAGCGGCGAAGGCCGCAAGGTGATGTTGGCGCGTGCGGTACTCGACCGGCCCGATTTACTGCTGCTCGACGAACCCTTCGAAGGCCTCGACCGCCAGGCCCGGCTCGATTTGATCGACGTTCTGGGCGAACTCGCCAACGGCGGCCAGTGGCTGATGATGTTGATCGGCCAACGCCAGGACGTACCGCCCTGGGCGACGCATCTGGCGTTACTCGATCGCGGTCAGTTGATGCTGCAAGGCACCGCCGATGCGGTGCTGAATCATCCGGACTGGACGGCGGCGCTGGATTTGTCGGCGCGAGAAAGCTTCGACTTACCCGAACGCCAATCTGACTTTCAACTGCCCGACTGGCCGGCCGATAAACCTCTGGTCGAGCTGCACAACGGCCGCGTCGAATACGCCACCGGCGTGCAGTTTGAAGGCCTCGACTGGCAACTGCGTCCGGGCGAACACACCCAGATTCACGGGCCAAACGGCTGCGGTAAATCGACCTTATTGAGCCTGGTCAGCTGCGATCATCCGCAATGTTACGCCAACAATTTAACGGTGTTTGGCTACCGTCGCGGCCAGGGCGAAAGCATCTGGGACATTAAAAAGCACTTGGGGTTGGTGTCCGGCCATCTGCACCGCGACTACCGCGTCGCCGGCAATGCGTTAACGGCGGTGGTGTCGGGCCTGACCGATTCGATTGGCGTCTATAAAGACACCGGCGCGCACGAAGCCCAGTTGGCACGGCAGTGGCTCGACTTGCTGGGCCTGGCCGATAAGGCCGGCGAAGCGTTCAAGCGATTATCGACCGGCGAACAACGGCTGGTGCTGATCGCCCGCGCCTTGATCAAACAGCCGCCGTTGTTGATTCTGGATGAACCAACGCAAGGCCTGGACGATGTGAATCGCTTCCGGGTACTGGCGGCGGTGGAACGCATTCTTGAGGCCGGGCCGACAACCTTGTTGTTCGTCAGCCATCGCGACGACGAACAACCGGCGTTGATTCGCCGCCATCTGCGCTTTAGCGCCGAACAACCCGGTGCCAGCGCGCTGTTCAGGATCACGACTGAATGACACTGCGCTATCTGCTGAAATTTCTGCTGCTGCCACCGCTGGCTCAATTGCTGGGGCTGGTCATCGCCGCCTTGTTGTGGCGTCGCCTGCCGCGTCTGGCAAAAACGCTGGCGGTGTTGTCGGTGGTCAGCCTGTGGGCCTTAGCGACGCCGCGCATCAGCGGCTGGTTGATTGCCGGCTTGGAACAGCAATATCCGCTGCTGACGCCGGCGGAACTGATCGCCAGCAACGCCGAGGCGATTGTGGTGATTTCGGCAGGATTGGACCCGACCGGCACCGAGTTCGGCCGGCCCAGCGCCAGCGACCATACCTTGCTGAGGCTGCGCTACACCGCCTTCGCCCAACGCCAGACCGGCTTGCCGATTCTGGTGTCCGGCGGGTTAGTGCTCAGCAAAAGTTCACTGACCTTGGCGAACGTTATGGCGGCCGATCTGGAAGAACATTTCCGGGTGCCGGTGCGCTGGTTTGAAACCGAAAGCCGCAACACCGATGAAAACGCGCGCTACAGCGCGGAGATTTTGGCAAGCCAGGGCATCGATCGGATCGTGCTGATCACCGAAGCCTTTCACATGCCGCGCGCGGTGATGGCGTTTAAACGGGTCGGTTTCAGCGTCGTGGCCGCGCCGACGGCACCGCTCGACCACACCGAATCGGCCGTGCTCGCCTGGGTGCCTAACGCCAACGCGCTGAGCAATTCAAACCTCGCACTGCACGAATACTTGGGCTGGCTGGTTTACCGGCTGGCCGACTGATTCGACAACCGTTCCAGCACGGCCCACTGCGCATCCGTTACCGGGCTGACCGACAACCGCGATTGACGCAACAACGCCATTTCCGCCAATTCCGGCGTCTGCTTGATTTGCTTCAACGGCACTGGCGCCGGCCAGCGTTTGCGAAAGGCGAGTTTGACCACCGTCCAGCGCGGATTATCGGCGCTGCTTTTCGGGTCGAAGTAACGCGATTCTGGGTTCAGCGCATCCGGGTCCGGGTAGGGCTCGCTGATCACTTCCGCTTCGCCCATAACCGCCGGCTCAGCGCAGGCTGAATGGTAGATCAACACCCGGTCGCCCGGCTGCATCGCCCGCAAGTGATTGCGCGCCTGATAATTGCGGATACCGTTCCAGGGTTCACCCGCCTCGCCGCGTGCCGCCAGATCGTCCAGTGAAAACTCATCCGGCTCAGATTTTGCTAACCAGTTCGCCATATCCCACCCCGCACCATTTTGGACACAATTTAATATTTGCTTTTTCGACGTTCTATGCCAAATTGAAAGGCCGGCGTAAAGTTGGGCGCTTTTAGCGACATTTAACGTCAAGTAAATGACTTTTCAAACACTGTTGATTCGGAAAGACGCAAAACCGTCAAGATTCCGGCAAGGATGTACACTGATGAAACGTCGTAAGCCCGATATTTTGATCGCACTGGCCTTTATGCTCGGCCTGGGCGTTACGCTGTCGACCTTGAGCCAAGGCGACGACGATGCCCGCAAGACCGGTTATAACGCCAAAGCCTCAGGTGTGATGATCAACAGCAGTACCTCTTACTGATCATCCGGCCAGGGATGGCAAATCCCATTCATAGCGTTGTGCATCGGTAACCACGGCCGCCAACGGTATATCCCAACTCTCCAGCGGTATAGGTTCCACCTGCTGGCACTGATGTGCCACACCGATCAATCGCGGCTGTCGCGGCCAGCGCGCCCGTGCGGCGAAGGTCCGGTCGTAGAAACCGCCACCCATACCCAAACGCCCACCCAGATCGTCAAACCCCACCAGCGGTAACAACACCCAATCAAGTGCCCAAGGCGCCAGGCGTCGGCCCTGTTGCGGCTCGGGGATACCAAAACGGTTGTCGCGCATGAATGAAGTCGGCTGCCAAGGCCTGAACCAAAGTGCTAACCGCTGTGGCTGCAACACCGGCAGATAGACGGTTTTGCCATCGCGCATTAAGCGATGCATCAAAGGCGTCACGTCGATTTCGCCGTCCATCGCCCAATACAGTGCGATTGAACGGACGCGGGCGTAGCCAGGCAGACGGACCACCTGACGAATCAGACGCTGTGCAGCCAGACGTTGTTGATGGGAAGACAAAGCGCGTCGGCGGGCGCGAAGCTCACGACGCAGGGTCTGTTTGAGTTGCGCATTGGCTGTTGCCATTGAGCCCCCGACTCAGACCTGACATTGGCAGGAGAAATTAGCAGGAAATGCCCCAGACTACCGCTGCCGTGGGAGACCTTGAACCGTGAAGTCCAAGGCGGCGCCCCACGCAGCGAATTAGGCTTTCCGACAAGCGGACATGCTCACAACGCCGACTAAGGGACACCTGTATTCAAAGTATCGGCTCGAGGACTGTGCACGACTGGCGCATAGCCCAGGGACAGCGCTAATTATAATGAAAATGCCTGGAATGACAGGTCTTGACAGCGCTCTTTTCGAGGCAGACGAAGCGATTTTACAGCCTCGCCTCAGCGGCTATCGTCGGTACCCAGATCCAGCGACATTGACGACGTTTCGGCCGGTAACACCTCATCGAGCCGACGCAGCAGACGCTCGGCCATGGCCTGGTCTTCGCTGTTATCGCCCGGCTGGCGATCCAGCAATTCGCGGGTCAGATTCAGCGCCGCCATCACCGCTATGCGTTCAATACCGAACACCTTGCCGGTGGTGCGAATTTCCTTCATCTTGCGATCCAGCGACGCGGCGGCCTGTTCCAATTTGACTTCCTGACCCGGCGGGCAGGCAACGCGGTATTCACGTTCTAAAATGGTGACGGTCAGAGTATTTTGCTGGCTCATCCGGATTGCTCCATCGACTTCAGGCGTTCGATCATCGCCTCAACGCGATCCCGGGCCAGTTCGTTCTGCTTGATCAGCTTGGCGCGCTCGCCCTGCCAGGCCGTGCGTTCGGCTTTGAGCAGTCGAATTTCCTGCTGCAATTGCTGATAGTGCTCGATCAGCGTTTCAACCTTGTGTTCGAGCTGCTTCAGAGTGGGATCGGACATACCGCGCTGGCCTGAAAAGAAGGGGTGGAAAACCGCAGCACTATATAGACTGCTTTAAAGCAGGGTCAACGACTGCGGTCACAGTGCCAACAATGGTAGCATTTTGCCGATCAAACCCCACCTAGGGTGGCCGAGAGCCGCGATACCCCACTGCCCACCTGCGGAGACTGCATGTCCGATTCAACAACAAACCTGCCCCAGATGCGCCATCAGGATCTGGTGCGTTTCTTCGAACTGCTCGGTTCCGGCCAGAGCCCGACCGCCTTGCACGCCTCACTGACCGGCGTATTGGCGGCCGGCCATCGCATGGAACCCAACGACTGGGTCGAATGGGCCACCGATATGATGGGCCCGAGCGAAATAGTCACCGCCGATCACCAGGCCGTGATCAAAGCGTTATACGCGACAACACTGAATGCTCTGGACGACGCCAACATGAGTTTTCGTCCGCTGCTGCCCGCTGACGACAGCCCATTGAGCGAACGCCTGGAAGCGCTGAGCGACTGGTGCGGCTCCTTCCTCGGCGCGTTCGGCACCGTCGGTGTGGTTGCCGAAGACAAAGCGCTTCCGGAAGAAATTGAAGAAATTCTCGAAGACCTGTCGGCCATCGCCCAGGTCGACACCGAACAAGACAGCGACGCCCAGGCCGAAGAAGACTTCACCGCCATCAGCGAACACGTGCGCATGGGCGTGCTGAATCTGTACCTGGAATACAATCAACCGGCGGCCGACGGCAAACCCGCCCCGACCGTTCATTGAGCGGAGTAATAGACACGATGAAACAGATCAGCCGCAGTGAATTCACCGAACGCCGGCAACGCCTGATGGAACAACTGGCACCGGGCAGCATCGCCATTATTCCCGCCGCCACCGAAACCATCCGCAACAACGACGTCCACCATCCGTTTCGCCAGAACAGCGACTTCATGTACCTGACCGGCTTTGCCGAACCGGACGCCGTCGCCGTGCTGATTCCCGGCCGCGAAGCCGCGCAATACATTCTGTTCGTGCGCGACAAAGACCCGGAACGGGAAATCTGGGACGGCTACCGCGCCGGCCCGGACGGTGCCGTAGCCGACTTTGATGCCGACGACGCCTTCCCGATCGACGACATCGACGACATCCTGCCCGGCCTGATGGAAGGCCGCACCCGCGTCTATTCGCACATGGGTGTCGACGCCGGTTTCGATCATCAATTGATGGCCTGGGTGAATCAGATTCGCGCCCGGGTGCGCCTCGGCGCCCAGCCGCCGGACGATTTTTCCGACATCGCCCACCTGCTGCACGACCAACGGCTGATCAAGTCGAAACAGGAAGTCGCCATCATGCGCGATGCCGCCCAGCTCAGCGCCCGCGCGCACAAACGCGCCATGGTCGCCTGCAAACCGGGCATGAAGGAATACCAGTTGCAGGCGGAAATCGAACACGAATGCATGATGGGCGGCAGCCCGTGGCCGGCGTATCCGGCCATCGTCGGTGCCGGTGATCACGCTTGCGTGCTGCACTACGTGGAAAACTCCGCCACCATCAAAGACGGCGATCTGGTGTTGATCGACGCCGGCGGCGAGCTGGAATTTTACGCCTCCGACATCACCCGCACCTTCCCCGCCAACGGCCGCTTCAGCGCCGAGCAGCGCACGCTCTATGAGTTGGTGTTGCGTGCTCAATTGGCGTCCATCGAAGCGGTTAAGCCGGGCGCGTCCTGGATTGCCCCGCACGAGGCCACCGTACGGGTGTTAACCGAAGGTCTGGTCGAACTCGGTCTGCTCGAAGGCGACATCGATACACTGATCGAAGCCAACGCCATCAAACCGTTTTACATGCACAAAACCGGACACTGGCTGGGAATGGACGTGCACGACGTCGGCGACTACAAAGTCGGCGGTGAATGGCGCGTACTGGAACCGGGCATGGTGCTGACCATCGAACCGGGTTTGTACATTGCGCCGACCAACACCGATGTGGACGCACGCTGGCGCGGCATCGGCATTCGCATCGAAGACGACGTGGTAGTCACCCGCGACGGCTGCGACATCCTCAGCGCCGACGTACCAAAACACCCGGACGACATCGAAGCCCTGATGGCCGGTGGTCAGCCCCGGCTGTTGTAATCGAGCTGCTGTAATCGAACTGTCGTATTTCATATCAAGGCGCCTGAGGGCGCCTTTTTTTATCGCCAATTTCTTCCGGCAAATTAACCAGGCTTGACTAAACTGTTCTGTCGAGTTGTGTACCTTTGGAACCTGAGTCGGGAGTGTCAATCGGTTATGCACGTGCTGGTTCTGGAAGACGACATCATGGCGCGCGAGTTACTGAAAACCGTGCTCTATGGTCTGAACATGAACATCGATGTATTGGAAGCCGAAACCTACGCCCAAGGGCGCGCACTGTTTCAACAACATCAGCCAACGCTGGTGCTGTGTGACTGGACTTTGGCCGACCAGGACAACGGCTTGGCGTTGGTCAAATTCATACGGCAACAAGACGCCGACACCCCCATTTTGATGATCAGCGGACGCAGCGACCGCCAGACCGTGGTCAGCAGCCGCCAGCAGGGCGTCACCGAATTTTTCCGCAAACCCTTTGATCCGATCATTCTTGGCGATCGGTTAAAAAGTTACCTGGAAAAACAAGCCGCCGCCGAAGCACCCGAAAAACCAGAATTGCCCGCCGTATCGTCCTGGCTGCAAGACATCAAAGCCCGGATGACGCCACCACCAACGCTGGGCGGCACGCGCGACATCGTGACGCAACTCAACGCCAGCGAACCGCCCAGCGTGCAAGACCTCGCCAAACGCTGGCGCTCCAGCCAGGCCATCACCATCCGCCTGATCAACGTCGCCAACAGCGGCATGTTCAAGCGCTACGGCAAAAGCGTGAACAACCTGATCGACGCCATCAACAGCATGGGCGTCACCATGGCACTGCAACAGGCGCTGGCGTTATCGCTCGATCAACGCGACCAATTGTCGCATCCGGCACTGGCGCAACTGTCCATCTTACGCTGCCAGGAAGCGGAAAAAATTGCCGCCACGGCGGCCACGCTTGCCAAGCAAAAGCAGGTAAATTTAGCGCAGAGTTACACCGCTGGTTTGCTGTACCCCTTGGGCGATTTAGCGTTGCTGCAATTAATGCAAAGTTATCTCGACCAGGGCGGCGAATTAAACAACGCTGAAATGGAAACCATGCTGGAAAAACTGGGCTGGAAATACCACCAGGCGCTACAACAACTGTGGAAATTGCCGCAGGAATTACGCGACCGTTTTGCCGCAGCACACGAACTGGCCGACGAAGAAGAACGGCCCGAATTGGTGCTGATGTCGGTGGCGGTAGATCGGGTAAAAGGCAATACCGAGAACGACGACTACCAACGCAAACTTGGTATGCTTGGCCTGGCCGGCGAAGCTCAAAGTTAGCCGCACTGACCGTTCAATACGATGTGTAATAAAAAGCTAAATACGATGACCCGCACCGACCGAACGCCAGTGCTGCACCAGGCGATCCCCAATCACATCCAACGACTGCACTTCCGCCACGCCGCCTAATTCCAGCGCCACCTTGGGCATGCCAAACACGACACAGCTGGCTTCATCTTGCGCCAAAGTAAAACAACCGGCCTGGTACATCGACAACATGCCGGCGGCGCCGTCTTTACCCATGCCGGTCAGAATCACGCCGACCGCGTTAGCGCCGCAGGCTTGCGCTACCGATTCAAACAACACATCCACCGACGGCCGATGCCCTTGCACCTCGGGTGAATCGACCAGCCGGGTCTGAAAATCCGAACCCGAACGCACCACCGTTAAATGCAAATGACCCGGCGCCAAAAACGCCTGGCCCGGTAAAATGCGCTCGTTACCGCGTGCCTCACGCACTTCCAGCGCACAGTGTTTATTCAGACGTTCGGCAAAGGTACGGGTAAAGCCCGGTGGCATGTGTTGGGTGATAACCACGCCGGGGGAATCACCCGGCAGCGATTCCAATACCGCTTTGATCGCTTCGGTGCCGCCAGTCGACGCGCCAATGGCAAGAATGTGTTCGGTACTGATGCCCAGAGTCGGTACCGGTTTGCGCGTTGCATTGCGTGGCTGCGCACGAAACCGTTTAACCGCCGCGGCCGCGCGCAGCTTATCGTGAATCACATTCTGGTATTCAACCATTTCACGGCGAATATCCAGCTTGGGTTTGGCAATAAAATCGACCGCGCCGATGTCCAATGCTTGCAAGGTGGCCTCAGCGCCGGTCTCGGTCAGCGTGGATACCATCACCACCGGCATGGGGTGTGCCTTCATCAGTTTTTGCAAAAACGTCAGGCCATCCATGCGCGGCATTTCGATGTCGAGCGTTAACACATCCGGCGGAGATTTACGGATGAAATCGCGAGCGGCATAGGCGTCGCCAACAGCACCGATAACGGTCATATCCGGTGCGCGGTTTATCAATTCCGTCAGCACCTGACGAATCAAAGCGGAATCGTCTATCACCAGAACTTTAATCACAGCGCCTCCGATGATGAATCAGACATCAAACAATTCAATATCGCCTTCAGGTCGCGCGTCGTTGAGGCGATGCATGTATTGATCCTCACGTTTGAGAATGGTGTCGTTGTGCATCTGTTTGAGCTTCTTCACCAACACCTGGCCGGATTCGGTGAAGAAATACACCTTACGCGGGAACGGCGACAACAAATCCTGCGCCATCACCGGAATGTTTTCATCCGACAAATACTTCAACACAAAGTCGGAATTTTTCTGGCCCACGCTCTGGCTGGTAATCGCCGCCAACACATTGCCACCACCAAAGACTTTTGCTTCCAGGTTGTTACGGTTGGCGCCCATTTTAATCAATTCGTTGATCACCAACTCCATCGCATACGCGCCGTAACGAGCCGACTTGAATGAGGTTAAACCGTCCATCGATTCATCCGCCGGCAACAGGAAATGGTTCATGCCCGCCAGCCCTAATTTTCGATCGCGAATGCAGGCGGCCACACACGAACCGAGCACCGTAACGATCAGTTTTCCCGGTTGCGCCACGTAATATTCACCGGGCAGAATTTTCACCGCTTCGCGTTGGAAATGCCGATCGTAGTAACGGTTGGGTGCCAGTTCGACGTTATGGTGCTGACGTGAATCGCCGCTGTGAGTGGTGCCGTTATAGCTCACTTCGCCTCCTAGGCTTGACGCTGATACAAGGTCTTCCCGACCAGGCGCAGAGCGCGGAAATTTCGGTCTATGGTTTCGGAATGCCCGGCGATGTAATAACCGTCGTCCGACAGCAAAGGCACCATCCGATCCAACAAACTCATCTGGGTAGATTTATCAAAATAAATCATCACATTGCGGCAAAAAATAACATCCAGGCCCGGTTTCACATCCCATTGCCGGTCCAGTAAATTCAGCCGTTGGAAACGGATCAACCGACCCAGCTCCGGCCGCATCCGAACCATGCCCGACTTATCACCTTTGCCTCTGAGCAAATAAGCCCGCTTCAACGTCGGGTCGAGATCTTTAATGCGGCTTTCCGGGTACACACCCATCTGCGCGGTTCTCAATACCTGGCTGTCGATGTCGGTTGCCAGAATCTGCACCGGCGGGGTGAGGCTTTCAAAGGTCTGGCAGGCCGTCATCGCAATGGAGTAGGGCTCTTCGCCGGTACTGGCGGCGGCACACCAGATGCGCAACGCACGGCCTCCACCTTGATAGCGCTCCAACAAAATCTGGTTCAGCGCTTTGAAGTGATGCGGCTCGCGAAAGAACGACGTCAGATTCGTTGTCAGGGCGTTGATGAACAGCTCAATTTCATTCGGATGATCGTCCAAATAAAACAGGTATTGCTGAAAGCTGTTCAGATTCAGCGACCGCAAACGGCGTACGATCCGGCTGTACACCATCTGCCGTTTGCTGTCGCCTAACTGAATCCCAGCCGCCTGACGAATGCGTTTGCGAATGGCTTCAAAATCCGCTTCGTCGTAGTCGAACTCCCACTCCCTGTCCTGCGTCATAATGGCTTAAAAAGATTCCCATTCGTCGTCGTCACTTTCCGGCAATGGCACGACGGCGGTTTTGGCTTTCGCCGCTGGCGCCGGGCTGTCAGCGTTGCCACGAATGGACGACACCTTGCCTTTCGGCTGACCGCCACCACCGCCGCGATTTTCCGGTTTGCTCAGCGCCCGGACGGGCATTTTGCGGCTGAGTTTGAACTGCGCCAGGTTGTGCACCAATGTCTCGGCTTGCGACTGCAAGTTCTCCGACGCGGCGGCAGTTTCTTCCACCAGGGCGGCGTTTTGCTGCGTCATTTCGTCCATCTGACTGACGGCGGTACTGACTTCGGAAATGCCGTTGCTTTGCTCCGACGACGCCGCCGCAATTTCCGCCATGATGTCGTTCACGCGTTTGATCGACTTGACGATTTCTTCCATGGTGTCGCCAGACTGGCTCACCAAAGCGTTGCCGCCTTCGATTTTTTCCACCGAATCGGAAATCAACGATTTGATGTCCTTGGCGGCGTTGGCTGAACGCTGCGCCAGACTGCGCACTTCCGAGGCCACCACCGCAAAACCACGGCCTTGTTCACCCGCCCGCGCGGCTTCAACCGCCGCGTTCAACGCCAGAATATTGGTCTGGAAAGCAATGCCGTCGATGACGCCAATAATCTCGGAAATCTTCTGCGCCGAGCCGTTAATAGCGTCCATCATGGTCACCACCTGCCCGATCAAGTCGCCACCCTGATTCGCCACCTGCGACGCCTGTTCGGCCAGGCGATTGGCTTGCTGAGCGTTGTCGGAATTCGAGCGCACGGTGGAGCTCAACTCTTCCATGCTCGAGGCGGTCTCTTCCAGGTTCGAGGCTTGTTGTTCAGTGCGGCTGCTAAGGTCGCTGTTGCCTTGCGCAATTTCGGCCGAGGCGGTTTGAATGGTCGCCACCGCTTCACTGATTTGCACCAGCATGGTGTCGAGGTTTTCAGCGGTCTTGTTGCAGTAGTTACGCAGGTCACCAAAACTGCCGTTGAATTCTTCGGTGATGCGTGTGGTCAGGTCACCTTCGGCGATGCGTTCGAGCGTGGCGTTCACCGTCGTCAACGCGCTGTTTGCCACGCTGACCAATTCGTTGATCGCAGTACCCAACGCCTTGAAGAAGCCGGTGCGGCCGTCCAGGTTCATCGTGAGGGTGAAGTCGCCGTTGGCCGCGCCTTCGACAATGCGCGTGACGTCTCGCTCGGTCATTACCTCTTCGGTACGGTCGCCCCATTCCACCACGGTACCGAGTCGTTCATTGGTTTCCGGGTCGAAAATCGGCGTGGCCGCCAATGCAAAAGTGCGTCGGCCCACTTCAATTTCGGTCCGGTAGGTTTTCGTCAGTTTGTCCAGCATGTTTATCTGATGCTGCGGGTTTTTGTGAAACTGATCGATGTTGCCGCCGACAATGTTATTGGCAGAAAAGTTTGGCAGATCAACCCTCAAATCGCTTTCCACCTTGTGCATCATTTCCGAAACCGCTGTGTTCATGTACACCACATTGCGCTCCGCGTCGGCGATCATGACGTTGGAACTTGATACATCCATGGCTTTACGAATTCGCGCATCAGACACAGCATTGATCAGACTTTCGCGAATGATTTTGTGCATCGACTGCACCGAATCCACCACGCTGTTGCTCAGAATCTTGGCCGGGAATTGAATGTCTTCATCACCCGCCTGAATGCCTTGCAACATGATCTTCAATTGGTCTGGCTCAGTACCCAACGTGCGTCGCAAATTGCGGAAGCCCCAGATCGAAAACAGCAGCGCCAGGAACATGATAACGCCGCCGATGATGAGCTGGGTCGTTACTTGCCGGACTAATCCGGCCCCACTGACAACGTCGTCCTGCACGTCTACGAAACGAAATATTTCCGCGTCTATGCGATCGTAAGCCGCCTGAAGCGCATTAATTTCTTCCAGCGTCAGGAATTCACCCACGGCTCCATCGACGGTTACCACGTAGTTCTCCAACAACCCTGGTAAGGCCGGTGGCAATTCAAGGTTGACCTCGGCAGCGTCTTCAAGCATCAGCCCGAGCCGATTGTTGATGTCCTGAATCAACCCTTGCAGCTGTTCTCGTAGAACCGCCGTACTTTGAGGCCGACCATCGCGCTCGTGTACCTGCGCTTCGTAGATGATGGCTAATTGCTTTTGCGCCAGGGTGTTGATCGTGCCGGCCTCGGAGATCAAATCGCCGCGGGCTGCCGCATCGACCATCTGTTCGTTGAAACCGGACACCGATCTCACCAGGGCAAAGCCGATGATCACCAACAACACCAACGGAATGACCGTCGTCAGCAGTTGCCGTGTGCTAAAGGAGGGAATCAGTTTGTTCATCGTTTGGACCTCCACGTCCGTAGATCAAAGTCAGCACCGCTAAGGGCTATACCTGACTATCAACCGCCTCTTTCAGTGCAGCGGCGTCTTCACCGATCAATCCCAATTCATTACTGCTGATCAACGCTTCAATATTCACCAGGATGATCATTTGCTCTTCTTGGCTGGCCAGGCCCGATAAAAACCGGCTGTCGAACGCCACGCCAAAATCGGGCGAGGGTTTAATTTCGTCTCGGGTTAAACCAATCACATCGGACACACCATCAACCACCATGCCGACCAGTCGATCGTGTACCTGCACGACGATGACGATGGTGAATTCGTTGTACACCGGAGTGGCGTCTAAAAACTTGATGCGTAAATCGACGATGGGCACCACTTCGCCGCGCAGATTAATCACGCCTTTAATAAACGGTGGTGCATTGGCAATGCGCGTTACCGCTTCATAGCCGCGAATTTCTTTCACCTGCATGATGTCCATGCCGTAAATTTCTTCGCCCAGCGCAAAGGTGAGGAATTCGTAGCGCACTTCGTTGTCGGTCTGTACGGTCATGACGCCGCCTCCATTGCCGGAATTTCTTTCATGCCTTTTGCCAGTGAAGCCAGATCCAGAATCAGCGCGATGTGGCCGTCGCCCATGATGGTGGCGCCAGCGACGCCATCGATGCGTTTGTAGTGTTGCTCAATGCTCTTAATTACGACCTGCTGCTGACCAATCAAGCGATCCGCCAAAATGCCAAAACGTTGCTTGCCGGACTCCACCAACACCACAATGCCCTGGTGCAATTTCTGTTGCTCGGTGTCCACCTGCATGGCTTTGTGCAGCCGCACCACCGGCCAGTAATGCCCGCGCACATCCAGCAATTCATCGCCACTGATGGTTTTGATTTCCTGCTTCGATGGCTGGATGGATTCGACAATGCTCGCCAACGGCACGATGTAGGTCTCGGTGCCCACGGCCACGGCCATGCCGTCGAGAATGGCCAACGTCAGCGGCAGCATTAATTTGAGTGTGGTACCAAAACCTTGCACCGATTCGATGTCGATGCGACCACCCAGGCTGGTGAGGTTTTTCTTCACCACGTCCATGCCGACACCACGACCGGACACATCGGTGACTTGTTCGGCGGTTGAGAAACCGGCTTCAAAAATCAGTTGCCAGACTTTGTGATCGGGCATGTTGTCATCGACCGGCATGCCACGTTCGCGCGCTTTACTGAGAATGCGTTGCCGGCTCAAACCACCGCCATCGTCCATGATGCTCAGCACAATGTTGCCGCCTTGCTGCGACGCACTCAGACGAACAATGCCGGTTTCCGGCTTGCCCAATTGCTTGCGTTTTTCCGGCGTTTCGATGCCGTGGTCGATGCTGTTGCGCACCAGATGCGTTAATGGATCGGCCAGTTTTTCCACCAGACCTTTGTCGATTTCGGTGTCGCCACCCTCAATAACCAACTCAACTTTCTTGCCCAACTTGCTGGCCGTATCGCGCACCACGCGAGGGAAACGGTTGAATACAAAGGACACCGGCAACATGCGAATCGACATCACCGATTCCTGAATTTCGCGGGTGTTGCGTTGCAACTCTTCCACCACCGCTTCGAATTTTTCCTGACGAATGTTGCTGATATCTTTGCCCATCATTGCCAGCATCGACTGGGTAATAACCAGTTCGCCGACGAGGTTAATCAGGCTGTCGACTTTATCGACGTTAACGCGAATCGATTGATTGGCAGCGCTATTGGCCGCGGCAGCTGTTTGCGGTTTGGCCGAACTGGAGGCCACCGCCGTTGGCCGTTTGGCACCGCCAGAGGACGCATCGCCGGTCTGATCGAAAAAGCCATAGGCTTCGGTATTGGCTTCGTTGGGTTCTGGTGTTGCTTCGGTTTGCGCGGCGAAGAAACCATAGCCTTCGTGGTCATGGTCCTGGTCGTCGTTGCCGCTGTAGGCGGTTTCTTCCGATTCATCGAAAAAGCCAAAGCCGGTATCGTCTTCCTCTTCATCATCGAAGAAGCCAAAGCCGGATTCTTCTTTGGCAGCCGCTGCGGGCGCGGCACTGGTCTGTGCTCCGGCGGCGACTTTGAACACCGCTTCCATACTTTCAATGCGTTCGCCGACCCAGGCATCATCAATCTCTTCGCCAGCCTGATAACTCGCTAACAAAGCGCGCAGGTCGTCCACCACGGCGAGCATTTCGTCGATGTGTTCGGTGACTGGACGCCGCACTTCCTTCCGCCAATCGTCCAGTTGGTTTTCCAGAACATGAGTGATTTGACCGAGCGCCGAAAAGCCAAACACGCCGCTGCTGCCTTTAATGGAATGCGCGGCCCTGAAAATGCTGTTCAGCAATTCCATGTCGGGTGCGTCGATATCCAAACTCATCAAACCGTTTTCCAGAGTGTCTAAATGTTCCTGACTCTCTTCAAAAAACACCTGATGAAATTGACTCAAATCCAAACTCATGACCGAACGTCCTGTTTACCAGTAGGGTTAACCCAAAACCTTGGCCGCAACTTCCAATAAGCGCTGTGGGTCGAACGGCTTCACCATCCAACCGGTAGCGCCGGCACTTTTTCCCTGGGCTTTCATGTCGTCGCTGGCTTCCGTGGTGAGCACCAGGATGGGTGTCGATTTGTAATTCGCCTGCGCTCGCAACGAACGGATTAACGTCAGCCCATCCATGCGCGGCATGTTCTGATCCGTTAATACACAGTCGTAGCTGGCACTTTGGCATTTATCCAGTGCGTCCTGTCCGTCTTCGGCCGCCGTTACCTGATAGCCGGCGGTCTTCAGAGTGTGCTCGACCATCTGTCGAATGGACGAGGAATCATCAACTATAAGAAAGTGCTTGCTCATCCGTTTTGCTTCCTATGAGTGAGAGAGAAACCATGGTCATGTTGCCGGGCGGCGTGACCACCATCTGTGACACCAGTTGCCGGCACAGTGCCAGTCCTCGACCGGACACTGCGTTCAGATTTGAAAGCGTCGAGTTATGTCGGCGGTAACCCACGCCACTGTCTTCAACTTCAATAATTAAGCTGTCGCTGGTGAGGTTCATGCGTACTTCCACCCAGTCAGAATCGCTTAAATGCGCCATGCGTTCTTCGCGCTTTTCGAAGTAATGTGCGAAACCTTCCGGGTCGGTTTTCAAATTGGAGTCGAGCCCTAAACAACCGTGGTCGATGGCATTCGTGATCAATTCCGACAACACCGTAAACGCGCGTTGTTTTACCGTGAGCGACAGCACCCAACGTTGCAGCACTTCATCGGCCGCTGCCAAAAATGCCTCGACCACCAATGCAAATCCGCAAAGCCGATAGCTCCATAATGCGTTGCCCTGCATCAGTCGGTTGTCGATGGTTTGAGGGGACGCCGGACGAGTAAAATCGCCGGGTTTGAACACCATCAGGCTGACGTCATCGTCGGGCATGGGTTGGTCGAGGTGGCGCTTTAGCATGTCCACACAACCACTGATCACGCTGTCGGCAGACGACTGCGCCACGCAATCACGGAAGTTATCGACGGGTAAGAAATTGTCGTTGCCATCGCGCTGCTCAACGAGGCCGTCGCTGATCGCCATAAAAAATCCGTCGGCGTTGGTTTTGATCGACTGAGTCTGGCCGTCGAAAAATTCTTCGCCACTCAATCCCAACGGCAACGCGGTGGAAATAAATTCATGTTCAATGCCACCGCCATTCACCCAGAATGCCGGCGGCATGCCGCCGTTCCAGACTTCCAGTTCGTGCAGGTCCGGGTCGTATTCGAACATCACCGCCGCCACGAAGCGGTCGTCCGGTGATTCTTCGAACACTTTTCGATCCAACTCGCGGATGATCATCACCAGCGGAAAGCCTTTTTTAACCATGGCGTGAAAAACGCCCAGCGCTGGCAGCATGGTTAAGGCGGCCGCCAGACCATGGCCGGTCGCATCAGCAACCATGCCGTACAGGTGGCCGTTAGGGCCGGCGCAGCTGATCACCATATCGCCGGAAAACTGCGAGTGCGGCTGAATGTGCCACTGCAAACTGTCGATATTTTCGTGATAACGACTGCGCAGATGATCGTAGATAAACCGCGCCATCCGCGTTTCGTCTTCCATCTGCACCAGCAAGCGTTGCAGCGAATGGTTGTTGCGCTGAAAGGTGCGACGCAGCCGCCGCTTTTCCAAAAAGGCTTTGATTTTTAACCGCAGCAGAGTCGGTCGGATCGGTTTGCTCAGGTAATCGTCCGCGCCTATTTGGAAACAGCTTTCAATAAATTCTTCGCTGTCTTTGGCGCTGATGATGAGCACAAAGGGTTTGTGCTCATACTGGCGCCGACGCAGTTGGCGCAACACATCCAGACCATCGCCATCGCCCAGCACCTGATCGAGAATAATGAAGTCGTAGAAGCTTTCTGAAATGCATTCCAACGCTTCCTCGTGGCTATAAGCCTGCTTTATCGGCAGGCCAAGCCGATCGATGGACGATTTGATCGTGTCGTTCGCAGCGTGCTCATCATCAACGATTAGCAACCGCTCAGTCTGCTGAATCATCGAAGAACGTTACCTACTCAAACGGAATGATTTTCTGCAGGTTGGACAACACAAGCAGATCTTTTGCCGTACCACGCGCGCCTTTAATGACCAGCTTCTTGTGGTCGGCGTTGGCCTTTCGATACAGCATGTTGATCATGCCGATCGCTGAACTGTCGAGATAAACCGCGCGTGAAAAATCCAGCGTGATCACGCCGACATCCGGGTCTTTCAACAGCGGCTGATAGTCGGAGGTAAACCGGCTGTGATAACCAAAGTTAAATTGCTCTGGGATACTGATAACTGCGTCTTTGGTACTCATCATTTTTCCTTTAAAAGATCCACATCTAAAAAAGATCCACATCGCCGGAGCCGCCGGGCTGATGTTCAACGGGCGACAATTGAATGTCATCGAGGCAACTGAGCAGTTGTTGGAAATCTCCTTTGGTCATCGGGCGCTTGATGTGTTTCATGCCACCTTGCAAGGCGTGCACAATTTTCATTTGGTGTTCGATGGTCTGATAACTGATGTCACCAAACTGCAAACCCTGCACCGCTTCGTTGGAAGCCTGCGACAACTGTTTGGCAACCGTCTGAATGTCGACCGTTGCTTTTTCATCCGAGTCGGCTTTCTTCACCAGATGCTCAATGGCCGTTTCCACATCGGCCTTTGAGTTCAGAATAAAATTCATGTCGCTCGATGCCGTAACGCCGATGCGTTCGTGCAGCACCCGAATGTCTTTGCGCACCGACACCACTTCGTTGCGAATCAACCCGCTGAATTCGGCCGCCCGTGTCGACAGCGCCCGCACTTCGTCGGCCACCACGGCAAAGCCGCGGCCGTGCTCGCCGGCGCGCGCCGCTTCAATGGCCGCGTTCAGTGCCAGCAGATTGGTCTGGTCGGAAATGCCGTCGATGTCTTCCAATGCTTTGATGACCGACGGCATCTTTTCTTCAATGCTGGCAACCAACTCCACCAGCTCCATCATTTCGGTGCTGTTGTTCACCGTGGTTGTGACGAAGTTGTCCATCGTTTTAGAGGTACGCAGTGCGAACTCCTGCATGCTGGTGTGCAACGAGTCGGCATTGCTGGCATCGTCAGTAAATTCAAGGATGGCGTTGATCAAATGAGTCTGTTGATCCAACAGCCGATGTATTTCCTTGAACGCGTTGACCAAACCATCGACGGAGTTGTTCTGGCGTTCATTCAGGCCGTCCATGATTTCTTTATGTTCAGTCAGTTGCTCATCCAGCCAGCGCATGGCGTCGTGTAAATAGTCAGGTTCCGCATCGTTTTTTTCGACCGGGTTTTGTTTTTTAGCCACCACGGTTGGCGCGGGTACCGCTTGCGCACGCAGCTTTTTTGTCAGACGTACCCATACAAGCAATGCAACCAAGGTCATGGTTGGTAAAAAATACGCAGGCATCAGACGCGCTAAAAAAGTACAGCCCGCCGTTAAAGCGATAACTCCAAACGCAAACAACACTCTGCCCTTTTGTAGCGGGCCAAAACTCCACTGCATGAATGGCATCCCTAGTCCGTCGTATCGGCAATCTGTTATTGAACGTAGTCCGACATTGCACGCTTGCAAGCAACGGGAGGACACGAACGCACCTATTTTTTTCGGTGCACTTTTCAGACCGTTAGAGATGTTTGGTTTTTTATTTTGAAGCTGACTGCCATGCCCTGAGAGCCAGAAAATCAGGTTCTATCTGGCCTGTAAGCCAGCAATGGTGGGAACGCTTGCGGTCAGTGAGATTCATAAAAACGTGCTTATCGCACACAATTTCAGTTACATAATTTCGCAAAAGCGGACGAATTCGACACTCGTGGTTATAAATCGTTACAAATTCCTTTCGTCGTAAAATGATTTACTCAAGCTGACAAAAACTTTCGCTGTAACTTTTATGGATATCGCCAGCACATTTTTTATTTTCAACTAGAGTGTTGGTGCCTAACGTATTGAAAGGATGTCGCCGTGGCTTCGGAAAGTATTGTTGATCAGTACATTGATTCGTTGTTTGTGTTTGATTTTTCAGACCCGCAACAGGCAACGGTTTTTGCATCAACCATTGAACGCAGTCAGGCCATGGTGCCGACGTTTAAAACGCCCAATCAGGTCGGGCAATTTATGTTGATGGCACAACAGTTGTTGTCGATTGCCACGCAGTTGCCGGAGTCTAATTTGCGGCAACACTGTTTAAATACAGGCTTTACCGCTTTGCGCTCGTGCCAGCCAATGGCCACCGAAACGCCGAATCTGAACGACCTGTTGCGGCTCGACGCCCTGGTTCGTTAACGCCGTTATAAGGTTAGTTCAATTCCGTTTAGCACAGCGATTACCCAAGGCTTGAAAACCGCGCCCGAAGCTCGACTAATAACGGCACCGATACAGAGTGTGTTGTAGACCGTCGGCTTTTGTTCAAGCGTTTGGAGGGAATAAAAATGTCATTGCGCATCAACGATACCGCACCGAACTTCACCGCCCAGACCACTCAGGGCAAGCTCAATTTCCACGACTGGATTGGCGACAGCTGGGCGATTCTGTTTTCCCACCCCAAGGATTTCACCCCGGTCTGCACCACTGAGCTGGGCTATATGGCCGGCCTGCAACCGGAGTTCGATAAGCGTAATACCAAGATCATCGGCCTGAGTGTGGACGCGGTGGGCAACCACGAAAAGTGGGCTAAGGACATCGAAGAAACCCAGGGGCATTTCCCTAAGTATCCGATGATCGGCGATACCGATCTGAACGTGGCGAAGCTGTACGACATGCTGCCGGCCGATGAAGGCGGCAGCGCTGAAGGCCGCACCCCGGCCAACAACGCCACGGTGCGTTCAGTGTTTATTATCGGCCCGGATAAAAAGATCAAACTAATGATGACCTACCCGATGACCACCGGCCGCAACTTCGACGAAATTCTGCGCGCGCTGGATTCCATTCAACTGACGTCCAGCCACCAAGTGGCAACGCCGGTGAACTGGAGGCAGGGCGAAGATGTGATTATTCCGCCGTCGGTGTCTGACGAAGATGCGAAGAAAAAATACCCGCAGGGGTATCGTACCTTGAAGCCGTATTTGCGCTTGGTTGAGCAACCGAAATAAACACAGTGTAAGACCCAAAAAACCCGGCAAGATGCCGGGTTTTTCTTTTATGTCAGGCTGTGCAGCCCAATTCGGTTACCTTCGCAATCTTCAAAATGGCCGACAAAGCCGCGCTCGCCAATGCTCATTTTGGCGTTGATGACTTTGCCGCCGTGTTGCGCTGCCCGGTCCAGGGTGGCGTCGATGTCGTCCACGCCCAGATAAATTAACGGCCCTTGATAGGAGGGTTCGTAACTGTTCGCCTGCATTAGGGCGCCGGCGCGGTGATCGGACGCCGGGAACAGCGCCATTTTGAAGTTCTCGCCCAAATCCAGCGGTTGCAGGCTGACTTCCAATACCGCTTCGTAAAACGCCCTGGCCCGGTTCATGTCGCTCACGGGGATTTCAAACCACGCCACCGGCTGTGCATCCAACGCCATCGTTCATTCCTTTTCGCTAGAAGGGGCATCAGTTTAGTGGCTATTTACAGTTTTGGGCGCTAATTCAACGCGGGTCGGTCGTAGACGATAAAGGAGTAGTCGTAAGGGTTGGGGCCTTCGGCGTTGTAGTCTTCGCGGGCAATTTCCTGCCAGGCGGCGAAGTCGATGGCGGGGAACTGAGCGTCGCCCTCGACGTCGGCATGCACCAAGGTCACGTAGAGTCGATCCGCTTTGGGCAATGCCTGGGCGTATATCTCGGCCCCGCCCATAACGATCGCTTCGTCGCCGCCACTCACGGCTACTTGGGCTTCGGCCAGATGAATGGCGTCTTCCAGTGAGTGCACGACCTGGCAGCCGTCGGCTTGAAAAGCGGTGTCGCGGGTGACAATGATGTTGGTGCGGTTGGGCAGCGGTTTACCGATGCTGTCGTAGGTTTTGCGGCCCATGATGACCGGCTTGCCAGAGGTCACCCGCTTGAAATACTGCAAGTCGCCCGGCAGGTACCAGGGCAGTTTGTTGTCGCGGCCAATCACGCCGTTGGTCGCCATGGCCCAGATCAGTGCAATGCGCATGCGTTCTCTCCTTCAATCGGGGCGGTATACTAACAGAGGCCGACGCTTGCGCGGGTGCACCTGAGCCGCTAAAGTGCGCACCCTTTTTTCTGACCAACAATTCAACTAACCGAGGCTGCCATGACTGCCATTCCTGCCGAGATCCGCGACGTTCGCGACCAGGCCGATTGCCTGTTCACCGAAACCCAGGTCGAGCAAGCCATCGACACCATGGCCACCGAGATTTCCCGCGACCTGGCGGAAACCAACCCCATTGTGTTCAGCGTGATGAACGGTGGTCTGGTGCTGACCGGCAAACTGGTCACCAAGCTCGGTTTCCCGCTGGAAATCAGCTATCTGCACGCCACCCGTTACCGCGATAAGACCTCTGGCGCCGATCTGGAATGGCGCATGTTGCCGCAGCAGTCGCTGGATGGCCGCACCATCCTGATCGTCGATGACATCTACGACGAAGGCGCCACCCTGGGCGCTATTGTTGATCACTGCCGCCAGGCCGGCGTCGCCAGCATCAAAATCGCGGTACTGGTCGATAAGCAACACGACCGCAAAGCCCGCCCGGACATCGTGCCCGACTACGTTGGCCTGCAATGCGAAGACCGCTACGTGTTTGGCTACGGCATGGACTACAAAGGCTACTGGCGCAACGCACCGGGCATTTATGCCGTCAAAGGGCTTTGATGGCATGGGAGACGCAGGACGGGAGACGTAAGACGCCAGTTAGGTTTTCCGCTATCCAGCGTCTTCCGTTTAGCGTCAAGCGTCTCCCACCAACGCCAAAGGCGTTGTAACACCCCTGCCATCTAATTGTCATACACTCTGACGACCGACCAGTCAGAGGTGTGGCAAGTGAGCGAACCCGTTTCCCAGGCGCATTTCATCAATCGCGAGCTGTCGCTGCTCGAATTCCATGATCGCGTGTTATCGCAAGCGGAAAACGACCAGATTCCGCCGCTGGAGCGTCTGCGCTTTTTGTGCATTTCCAGCACCAACCTGGATGAGTTTTTTGAGATTCGCGTCGGCGGCTTAAAAGAACGCTTTGAAGCCGGCTCCACGCTTGCAGGCCCCGAAGGCCTGACGCCCCGCCAGCAATTGGACCAGATCGCCGAACGCGCGCACCAACTGGTCAATCGCCAATATCAGATTCTGAACCAGCAATTGTTTCCGTTGCTCGCCGAACATCAGATTCGGGTGATCAAACGCGAAGACTGGAGCGAGGCGCAAACCGCCTGGTTGCAGCAGTTTTTTGAACACGAAGTGCTGCCGCTATTAAGCCCGATCGGGCTCGACCCGGCGCATCCGTTTCCACGCATTCTGAACAAGAGTTTGAACTTTATCGTCAAGCTCGATGGCAAAGACGCCTTTGGCCGTAACTCCGGCCAGGCCATTGTGCAATGCCCGCGCGCACTGCCGGATATGATTCGACTGCCGGCTGACGAAACTCAGTCCGGCCCGTACGACTTTGTGTTTTTATCGTCCATCATTCATTACTTCATGGACGAAATTTTCTTCGGCATGGCGGTGAAAGGTTGCTACCAATTCCGCGTTACCCGAAATTCCGATTTGTTTGTCGACGAAGAAGAAAGCGGCGATTTGCGTCGCGCCATTGAAGGCGAATTGGTGTATCGCCAATACGGCGACGAAGTGCGTTTGGAAGTCGCCGAAAATTGCCCGGATGAATTGCTGGAATTTTTGTTCAAGCAATTCGAAATCAGCGAGATCGATTTGTACCGCGCCGACGGCCCGGTCAACCTGAACCGCCTTGCTGCCCTGATCGATTTTGCCGCGCGCCCTGAACTTTTGTATCCGCCGTTTGACGCTCGCATTCCACGCGTGTTGCGACGCAAGGCGAACATGTTCGAGGCCATACGCAAAAGCGATATTTTGCTGCACCACCCGTTCGATTCGTTTCTGCCGGTGGTGGAATTAATTCGTCAGGCGGCGAAAGACCCGGACGTGTTAACCATCAAACAAACGCTGTATCGCACTGGCGCTAATTCCATCATCGTTGATGAATTGGTGGCGGCCGCCAAGGCCGGTAAAGAAGTGACGGTTATCATCGAATTGCTGGCGCGTTTTGACGAAGAAGCCAACGTGGTTTTGGCCGAACGCTTGCAGGAATACGGCATTCACGTGGTATACGGCATCGTCGGTTATAAGACGCACGCCAAGATGCTGATGGTGGCGCGACGCGAAGGCGACAAGCTGCGTCACTACGTGCATTTGGGTACCGGCAATTACCACCCGAAAACCGCTCAGGTGTACACCGACTACGGCTTGATGACGTGCAATAAACAGATCGGCGACGATGTGTATCGGGTGTTTTTGCAGCTCACCAGTTTGGGCAAGGTGAGCAAGCTCGACACGCTGTTTCAGTCGCCGTTCACGCTGCACAAAACCATGATGCGGCGCATCGAACGCGAAATCGAAAACGCTCAGGCCGGCAAAACGGCGCGCATTATTTTGAAGATGAATTCGCTGTATGAAGAACAGCTGGCGCGCAAACTTTATGAAGCCAGCCAGGCGGGTGTTCAGATCGATTTAATTGTGCGCGGCGTCTGCCAGATTCGTCCGGGTTTGCCGGGTGTTTCCGACAACATTCGGGTGCGTTCCATCGTCGGTCGCTTCCTCGAACATACCCGCGCTTATTGCTTCCACAACGACGGCGACCCGGAAGTGATTCTCGCCAGCGCCGACTGGATGAGCCGCAATATGTTCCACCGCGTTGAGATCGGTTTTCCGATGTTGACCAAGAAATTGCGCGACAAAGTCATCAAGGATCTGGAGTTGTATCTGGCCGATAATTCCCAAGCCTGGGAATTGAACAGCGACGGCCATTATCAGCAATGCAAGCCGGGCAAAGCCGAGCCGGTTTCGGCGCAGCAAAGCCTGCTCAACGAAGCGCTCAGCGGCAGCAACATCAACTGATGTCAGCTGCCGTCTGACGATTGCACCGACAGGTTCAATTGATAGCCCAGTTTGCTGAGATACTGGGCTTCCTGTTCCAAATCGGCCTGCGTCAGGCTGTGCTCTTCCCACCAATCGGCGGTGGCAATCAGGTTCAATGCGTCGCCATCGATACGCAGCCCGATGCCGTCTGACCGGCTGCCAGTACGGGCGCGGTGCAACACCACTGCCAGACGAAACATCACCAGCAGTGCCGGCAAAATGGGCCGGTCTTCTTCACTGAGTTGCGCCAGCGCATCGGCGTCCGGTTTTTTGCGGTGGTGTTGTATCAGAAACGTCAGCCGTTGTTGTTCTTCGTGGCTGAAACCGGCCAGATCGCAATGCTGCACGATATACGCCGAATGTTTGTGGAATTGGTTGTGGCTGATGTCGAGGCCGACTTCGGCCAGTTGCGATGCCCAGCGCAAATAGTTGGTCCAGGGGTGTAAGTCCGATAATGGCAAGGCGGCTAAATTGTCGCTGAGAAAACGCTCGGCGGTGGCGGCGACGCGCTCAGCCTGGTTGGCGTCGGCGTGAAAGCGTTGCGCCAAATGGGTCACGCCGCGACTGCGCACGTCTTCCTGGTCGAGCCGGCCAATCAGGTCGTACAACAAACCTTCGCGCAATGCCCAGGGCGAGGCTTCCATGCTGTCGAGCCCCAAACCTTCGAACACAGCGCGCAAAACAATTAAGCCGCCAACAAAGACCGGTTGCCGGTCACTGCCCAGGCCATCGGGTTTAAATTCTTCGATGGATTTGGCTTGCCCGGCCTGGTCGCATAATTCATCCAGCAACGCCCGGGTAATAATCGGCGAACCCGTCTGGGTTTCCGCGACTTTGGAAATGGCTTTGATCGAACCCGAGCAACCGATGGCGCGTTGCCAGCCGACGGACAAAAATTCATCGCGCACCGGCTCGATTTTTTGCAGGCAAAAGGTGGTGGCTTTTTTCACCGCTTTTTTGCTCAGCGAACCGTCGGCAAAAAAGTCGCGGGTGATGGCGACGCAGCCCATGCCGAGGCTTTCCAATTGCAGCGGCTGAAATTGTTCGCCGACGATCACTTCGGTACTGCCGCCGCCGATATCGACCACTAACCGACGGTCGAGTTCGTCATCCAAACCCTGCGCCACGCCCTGATAAATCAGCCGCGCTTCTTCGGCACCGGAAATGACATCGATGCGATGCCCCAATGCCAGTTCGGCTTTGGAGAGAAAGGCCTCGGCATTGGTGGCCTTGCGCAGTGTACGAGTGCCTACAGCGCGAACGGCGGACGCCGGTAAGTGGCTGATGCGTTGGCCGAAACGACCCAGACATTCCAGCGCGCGCCGTTGCGACAGTTCATCGAGCGCGCCGTCTTCACTCAAGCCGAAGCCCAACCGAACCGGTTCCTTTATCCGATCGAGCACCGTCAGCTCACCTTTATCGAGCCGTGCGACGATCATGTGAAAGGAGTTGGAGCCCAGGTCAATGGCCGCCATTTCTTCCACCCGGTTCCGCCAGAAATCGGACAACTTGAGCATGGGCAATGCAACCTCAAAAACAAACTGCGACAATGCTGACTCAGCTTTGTGACAGGAGCAAGGACGATGGCAGTACGGCCGTTTCGTAACCATGAACCCGCGTTGGGCAAGGCGGTTTTTATCGACGCCAGCGCCGTGGTTATCGGCGATGTTGAATTGGGTGACGACGTGTCCGTCTGGCCCGGCGCCATTATTCGTGGCGACATGCACCGCATCCGCATCGGCGCTCGCACTTCGGTTCAGGATGGCGTTGTGCTGCACATCACCCACGCCAGCGATTACAACCCGAACGGTTATCCACTGACCATTGGCGACGACGTGACCATCGGCCATCAGGCCTGTTTGCACGGCTGCACCATTGGCAATGAAGTGTTGATCGGCATTGGCGCCACTGTGCTGGACGGCGCCGTGGTGGAAGATCAGGTAGTGATTGGTGCCGGTAGCCTGGTGCCGCCGGGCAAGCGATTGGAATCCGGCTATTTATACGTCGGCTCACCGGCCCGACAGAAACGGCCACTGAGCGACAGCGAACGCAACTACTTCCGTTACTCGGCCAGCAACTACGTTAAATTGAAAGACGAGTACCGCGCCGAAGGGTTGAACGCTGTATCGAATGACTGACACAGTTTTGCACTAAAAACCTTTCCGCTTATAAGGATTTAGGCTTGAGCAGACGCAAGTCATGTTTTAGAGTTGCCCCGGTTGAAACAAACCGTTTCAACTGAGTAAACCCTTTTCACGAATTCACACACAGGACGGAGGTTAGCTATGCGACGTATTCACCCATACGCCCAAAATACCTCTTGCTCAACTCGCCTGATGGCGAATTGGGCTAACGCCCTGTTGCGTCCGCGATTCGTGTAACCCTGCCTCACGAGCCGCGGATTGATGCCGCGGCTTTGCACTGTTTCCAGCACCACCGAACAGTTTTCTCCTCAGGCACCAATCCGTCGCTCCGGGCTTAACTGAACTGGAGAACGACCATGCTGGTCAACAAACTGATTTCTCATTTGAACCGCCGCCGGGAACTGAACGCCTGGCTGAAAGAAAAACGTCAACAACGCTATCTGTCCGAACACCTGAGTGAGCACATGCAACAGGACATCGGCTTGCACCACCAACCGGCAGAACGTCCGCTGAGCTGGAAAACCGTCAAGGAAACGCGACGCGAGCAAGCCAGCATCGGCAAGGAAAGAGCCGGGCCAGGTAGCGCGTAACGCCGGGGAGCATCCGTTAGAGTCGGAATAGAAGCTGACTGGATGCTCCCCGTTTTAGCGTCGGGGTGACAGGGTTCCAAGTCACCCCGGCAACCCGCCAAAACCACTTCCTTTGCCGCCTTCCTACAGTGTTAGACTGCGCTAAAAACTCGCGGGACATCCCTCGATGCGCGGAACCGTCGAACGCATTTATCAAGCCGAAAACCGTCGCGTACTGGCAACGTTGATTCGCCTGTTAGGCGATTTCGATTTGGCCGAAGAAGCCTTGCACGACGCCTTTATGGCCGCCCTGAAGCAGTGGCCCGACGATGGCATTCCCGACAACCCCCGTGCCTGGCTGGTATCGGCCGGTCGCTTCAAAGCCATCGACCAGATTCGCCGCCGCAGTCGTCATCACGACGCCGTTGCCGACATGGCAACCGAAGCGTTAATCGACGAAGACGCCATTGCAGACGACACCGACCACAGCATCGACGACGACCCGTTACGGTTGATCTTCACCTGCTGCCACCCCTCGCTGGCCCGCCAGGCGCAACTGGCGCTGACATTGCGCGAAGTCTGTGGCCTGCGCACCGAAGAAGTGGCGCGTGCCTTTTTGACCAAAACCCCGACCATTGCCCAACGCATCGTGCGCGCCAAAACCAAAATCCGTGACGCCGGCATTCCTTACGAAGTGCCCGAACGCAGCGAACTGCCGCAACGGCTCGACTCGGTTTTGGCAGTTATCTATCTGCTGTTCAACGAAGGCTATGCGCCGTCCGAAGGCGATGACCTGACCCGACCCGACCTCGCCGAAGAAGCCATCCGGCTTGGCCGCATGCTGGCCGACTTACTGCCCGAACCGGAAGTGCTCGGCCTGCTCGCCCTGATGTTGCTGCACCATTCACGCCGGCCCGCCCGCGCCGACGCCAACGGTGATTTGATCCGGCTGGAAGATCAGGACCGTTCATTGTGGACCCGGGCGCTGATCGACGAAGGCTGTGCATTGGTACCGCGCGCTTTATCGCCAAATGGCATCGGGCCTTATGCCCTGCAAGCGGCCATCGCAGCGCTGCACGCCGAAGCCGAAACTTTCAGCGACACCGACTGGGCACAAATCGTCGGCTTGTATGAAGCGCTGTATCGGTTATCGCCGACGCCGGTTATCGCCCTGAACCGAGCGGTCGCACTGGGCATGAGCCAGGGCGCCGCCGCTGGCCTCGCCGCCATCGATGCACTAATGAGCGACGAAGCCCTGCAGCACTACCACTTAACCCACGCTGCCCGCGCCGACTTCTGCCGCCAGCTCGGCCGCACCGAAGACGCCCGCCGCGCCTACCAACGCGCCCTGACACTCACCGCCCTGGTGCCGGAGCAACGGTTTTTGCAGCGCCAGTTGGCGTCACTGGGCCGGTAAATGAACTAGAGTGGTCGAAACCCACGTCGGCCAAACGACCAATACAAAACCGCAACGGAGAATCACCATGCAATACCTCGCCTTGGTTTATTACAGCGAAGCCAAAATGGCCGAACTGACCACCGACGACTGGGACGCCCTGAACCGCGAGTGCATCGCCTGCGGCGAAGACCTTACCGCCAACGGTCAAATGCTCGACGGCCGCCCGCTGATGCCGACCGACACCGCCACCACCGTCCGCGTGCGCGATGGAAAAGTCACCGTCACCGACGGCCCCTTCGCTGAAACTCGCGAACAATTGGCCGGGTTTTATTTATTGGAAGCGCGTGACTTGAATCAAGCGATTCAACTCGCCAGCAAGATTCCGCCAGCGCGGTATGGGAGTGTGGAGGTTAGGCCGGTGAGGGAGTTGAAGAGTGAGGGGAATGAGCCTTATAGCGGATTAGGTTCAAATCTATGATGTCTTACATTATTTATTTTGGCTCACAAAACACTCTGTCCAAATATAGGTGTCGTGCCGAAAACAAACCCGAGTTGTAAGAAAAAAGTGCCACCTAATTAGGTACAACAACATGCTTGAGCCGCCAATTATAGTTCGAATTGCAGTATCTATTTATCTCATCCTTGGTGGTGTTGCGGCAATCTCACTCTGGAGAAGTGCTGCAGCACCGGACGCTCTGCAAAACTCTGGAATAATAATAGCTGGCTTGCTCCCAGCGCTTATTGCTGTACTTCCCTATTTAAAGTCCAGTCAACTAAGCGAAAATTTCGAGCTTGTACTAATTTTTGATGAAGATGCCAGAAGTGTTATACCTAACGCTGAGCTCGACATTTATTCCCGCACTTATTCAAATCTCTATTCCAACTTAGATCCAATAAACCTGTTGTCGAGGGAAATCGGAGACGACGAGGTTAGAGAGGGTGACGCAAAGCAATATTGGATTTTCTTCAATAAAGAAAAAGGATGGGATCTAATTGAACGACTAATATTATTATCTTTTGCGCATAGGTTCCGTGGTAGCTGGGATATAGAGCTCAGCAGTCGCCAAACTCCAACGGGACATGTGATTGAAGGCCAATATGGAGATAGTGAATCCAAGGAAATACGTTTAGATGTGATTGCCAAGGAAATGTTTCACCACAATAAGATCATCCAAGAAGGATGGATGGATTTAGTTCCGCCATTTTTCCATATACCAAATGGTGGAACATTTACTGTTGAAGCAACGAGCAGAAGTCGGATTTTTACGATCAAAAACAGAAAAGCCACTTTAAAAATAGATATTTCACCTGCCGGCGGAGAAGAATTACATAGTCTTTGGGGGCAGTATCTTCCTCAAAATTTAAACTGGGCAGCGCTGTACTATCGGGTGGAAGTCAGCTTGACGTATCAAAAATATTCAACTGATGGAGCGAGATATGAGCAATGGTTTAAAAATACTGCCAACGAAATCCAGCAATATGATTGGAACACCATCGAAGAGAATCGCCAAAATGAATTACTGAGAAGATATTTAGAAAACCATCAATAGATTAAGTCTCGCTCAAATTCTCTTATAAAGAAAACAATACTGTTAGTCGAATTCTGATCGACTACAGCGACTACTTGGGCAACCTATACCAAAGGAGCCCCACCATGCGTTTTATGATCATCCGTAAAGCCGATGCTGATACCGAAGCCGGCATTTTGCCTGAATCCGATTTACTGGAAGCCATGGGTCGCTACAACGAAGCCTTGGTCGACGCCGGTGTCTGGCGCGGCGGCGAAGGGTTGAAACCCAGCCGCGAGGCGTTTCGCATTGAGTTCAACGGCGGTGAGCCGGAAGTCATCGATGGGCCTTTTGCCGAAACCCGCGAACTGCTGGGCGGCTATACGATGATCGAAACCAAGAGCGTCGAAGAGGCCTTGGAATGGGCCAAGCGCTGGCCGCGTGAAGATGGCAATTTCCGCCTGGAATTACGCCCGGTGTACACCCTGGAAGACTTCGAACCCAGCGAGGGTTTGAACGTGCATCGCGATCTGGATGCGCGCATTGCCCGCCAGTCCGTGAGCCAGGCGGTGCATCTGTCGTTCGAGGGCAATTGCCGCGAGGCGCTGAATTTTTATGCTGATTTGTTGGGCGGTCGCTTACTGACGATCTCGACCTACGGCGATGCGCCGGAACCCGCGCCGGTGCCAGACGATTGGTCGGACAAGATCATTCACTCTGAATTGTCACTGGGCGATCTGGTGATTATGGGTGTGGATGCACCGCCGGCGTATTTCGATAAACCTCAGGGCGTGAGCGTGCAGTTGAGTTTCGACAGTGTGGAGAAATCGCGTTATGCGTTTGATCAACTGGTCGAAGGCGGGCGGGTACGGATGCCGTTTGAGAAGACGTTCTGGTCGGCCGGTTTCGGTATGTTGACCGACCGCTTCGGCATTCACTGGATGATCAGTACGGTTTAACAGTTACCGCAATTGGCTGTCTTTCGAACCGCGCCGGTTGTAGCTGCTGTAGGCGGCTTCGGCGTCGTGTTCGGCCTGGCAGGTTACGCACAGTTGCACGCCGGGCAATGCCTGACGGCGTGCTTCGGGAATCACCTCGCCGCATTCGGCGCAATCGTGTCGGCTTTCGCCTTTGGGCAGATTGCGCCGGGCGCGGGCCAGCGCATCGTCCAAGGTGGCGTCGATTTGGTCTTGCACTGCGCCGTCGCCGGCCCAACCACTGGCCATCATTGCCTCCCAACCATCACCGTTCTGAACGCTCACACTCTAGCAAAGTCTGGCGCGGCCGCGATGCCCGGCTGCGACATCACAGATACGGCGTCATCGACCCGGCGTAGAGGGTGTAACCGGCTGAGCCGAGGTCGGCGTCGTGGCGTTCGGTGCGCAGGGTGCCGGTCACGTACACCGGCTCGTCCAGACCGGGCGTTTTAAACCCGCCTTGGGTTTCAACGTGAATGATCTGGTTCGCCGGCGGCGGTGGGGTGTGAATGCAGGCACCGTAATACGGCACCAGCAGGAAGCTCAGCACCCGGTCTTCGTCTTGCTCCAGCGGCACAACAAAGCCGGCGATGCGTACCGACAAACCATCGTAGGCGTCAACCACCGGCGCTTGTGCGAGTGCATCACGCATGGCGCTGTACAGGCGTTGCGCTTCCGGGTCGTCGTCGGCGAGGCTCGACAGCGGCGCCGTCGGCGCCTCGATTTGCGCGGCGAGGTCGGCGTAGCTGAAACCGGCGGGGATCAACGCTTCCCACGGCAAATCCTGCACCGGCCGACTTTCTGCCGACGCCAGAGCTGCCCAAAACAGCGCGATCAACGCCCAAGCTGTTCTCATCGTTTTTCCTCAGGTAGAGACCGTCAGACCATCCGACAGCGAACGCCGGTAGGCTTTCCAGCCCGGCCACAGGCCCACCAAAATACTCAACACCACGACCAGCAACAAGACAAAGAACAGCGGACCGGTCGGCAAGGCCAGCGTCAGTTGAATGCCGTAAGCCGGTTGTACCCACAGCGCCGCGATGGCGATCAGCGCCCAATGCAGCAGCAGGCCGAGCGCCAGACCGAGCACGCCATAAAAACCGGATTCGATCATCAACAGACCCAGAATGTGACCGGGCCGAGCACCGAGGGCACGCAAAATAGCCATCTCACGGCGGCGCTCGTTCAGGCCGGCGAGAATCACCGTGACCATGCCCAACAAGCCGGTTACGACGACCAGACCGGAAATGGCGATCAGGGCGTTTTCGGCAATGCCGATCATCTGCCACAGCTCGGCCAGGGTGGCACCGGGGATAATGGCGCTGAGCGGTTCGGCGCGGTATTCGTTGATGCGCCGCTGGAACGCTAACGCCTGGATGCGCGATTTCATGCCGACCAGGACGGCGGTTACGGTGTCGGGCGTGAGGTCCATTTCAAGCGCTTCGTCGGCCGAGATATGAAAGCCCGGAATGCGCACCCCGGCGGCCCAATCGACGTGGATGGCGGTCATGCCTTCCAGTGGAATGTGCAGGGTTCGGTCCACCGGCGTGCCGGTTGGCGCCAGGATGCCGACCACGTGGAAGGGTTTGTCGTCGTGCAAGTCAAACGAGGTGCTGCCCAGGCCATGTGCGATAACAACGGGATCGCCCAAATGGTAATCCAGCGCCTTGGCGACTTCGCTGCCCAGTACCACGTCGTAAACCGCTTCAAAATTGCGGCCTTCACGGATGCTCAGCGGTTGGCGGCGGCCGTATTGATAATGTTCGAAGTAATCGTTGTTGGTGCCCAGAACTCGATAACCCTGGTGCGAGTCGCCCAGTGAAAACGGAATCGTCCAGGCGACGGCGTCGTTGGCAACGATGTCCTGATAGGTCTGCCAACTGATGTTGTTGGTGGCGTTGCCGATGCGGAACACCGAATACAGCAGCAAATTCAAACCTCCGGTGCGGCCGCCGACGATCAAATCGGTACCCGATAACGTATTGGCAAAACTGGCGCGGGTGTCCTGGCGAACGCGATCGACGGTCAACAACAGCGCCAGACTGAGCGCGACCATCAACAAGGTCAGCACGGCGGTGGAGCGTCGGTTCCAGACGCTGCGCATGGCGAGATTCAACCAATTCATGCGTCGGCCTCCTCGGTGTGGGCGGTCAACACCAGTTGGTGATCAAACCATTGCGCCAGGCGGCGGTCGTGACTGACAAAAATCAGCGACGCGCCGATGCTGCGGCATTGTTCGGTCAGCACCTGCATGAAGTTTTCGACGTTGTCTTCGTCGAGCGCCGAAGTCGGTTCGTCGGCGATGATCAATTCCGGTGAACCCATCAGGGCGCGCGCAGCCGCCACGCGCTGCTGCTGGCCCACGCTCAAGCGCGACACCGGCGCCCGCCACAGCGATTCCGGCAACTGCAAACGGCGCAGCCAATGTTCGGCCGCGGCGGTGAGACTGTTCTGTTGCGCCAGTGTCTGCTCGTGTCGCCGCGTTGATAACCGCGCCGGCAATTCCACGTTGGCGAGTACGGTCAAATACGGCAGCAAATTGAATTGCTGAAAGATGTAACCCAGATGATCGGCGCGAAAGCGGTCACGACGCCGGCCCGACCATTGGCTGATCGGTTGTTCCAGCATCTGTACCTCGCCTTCGGTTGGTACCAGCACGCCAGCCAACAAATTCAATAAAGTGCTTTTGCCACTGCCGCTCGGTCCTTGAACAAAGAGTGATTCGCCTTGAGGCAGGCTCAGGTCGTCTACCGCCACCGTGGGCCGGGACGAGCCCGGCCAGCGGTAGCGCAGCGCCTGCAATGAGACGGCTGTGCTCATGGGTCTGTTACTCCAAAGTCAGAAGGGTGTGGCTGGGCGACAGTTCGGCGGCACCTTGGGCGTCGTCAGTCAGGTATTGAACGTCCAGATCTTCAAAACGTTCGAAGGCGTTGAACAAGCCGACGCCGACCTGAGTCAGTTTTTCCGGGTTGTCGCAATGGAAGTGCCAGCTGACGTCGACGTCGCTGTGAGCATCGCCGGCTTCATGGTCATGGTCGTGGTCATGATCTGCGTCTTCGTCATGGTCATGGTCATCGCCCAGAACGGCGCTTTCGATCTCGACCGATTCCAGCTCACAGCCGGCAGCACGGCTCAGTGTCCACAGGGCTTCGCCGTCGCGCAAAGTCGCCACGGCGGCATCGATGGCCTGATGCTGCTCTTCGGTGCTCGGTGCGTGTTCAAAACCGAACACATTGAACGCTGGCGATTCCAGCGCAATGACCAGTTCGTGCTGATCGACAGCCAACGACAACTGGGCCGCGCCATGTTCGTGGGCGCCGTGCTGGCGTTCAATTTCGGCCCAGACAGAGGTGCTCAACGGGGCCAGGGCGACAGTCGCCAACATCACAGGAAGGGTGGTTTTCATACGATCCTCAATCTCAACAAGAAAAACGATAGCCGTCGGACGGCCGGGATAACAATCAGTCTTGGGTTGAGAGAAAGGCAGGCGGGCCGCGGGCGGCGGGTTGCGATAAGCGTTGATCGACGGCGATGACGGCAATGGCGTCAGCGACCGGAACTATCAGGTTTTGCATCGGCGCGATCAGGGCAAGGATCGCCCCGGTCTGGCCGAGTTTCAGCAGATGGCAGATCAGGCACGAATGCTCGTCTGCATCATCGGTTTCAATATCAGAGACAGAAAGCGCCACCGGCGTTTGCATCTGTTCGGCCAGATGCACCGGCGCGTGCCAGTGTTGAGCAACGCCGTTGACGATGAGTACGGCGATGGCAAACAGCACCCATCGCCAGGCACGCAGACTGACCGGGCGCACAGAAGGCGCGCCAGTCGAGTCGAAAGTCAGTCTGCGTGGGTTCATTAAATCCTCAAAGCGTTATGGACGAATGACCGGCACCACCACGGTTGCGCGGCGAGGTTCGGTGCCGTCGGCGGCAATGGTTGCGGTCAATGTCAGTTCGCCGGTATTGCGACCGGCATTGAATTCGGCCACGAAGGATTGCTCACGGTCGTTGGTCGGGTCCGACAGGCTCGGGTCGCTGCGCAACGTCAACTCGGTCGGGTAACCGCCCGGCCGCGTTACGGTTAAGCGAATGCGACTGGCGTCTACGTCGTCTGCCGAATCCGGCAGAATCCGCACCACCGCCCGCGCCGCTTCACCGGCCTGGTACACCGGCGTTTCGGCTTCAACGCTGACACCGATCAAAGCCACCAATTGGCCCAGCTTGGTGAAAATCGAACTGCGCTGTTTGACCGGCACGTTCAATGCCGCCGTTCCGGCATCGAAATCGAGCGCGGTGACGACAAAATCCTGCGCCGATTCTTCGTTCAAAATGGCCTGGTGAGTGGCAAAGCTGGTCGGAAATACCGCTCGGTTTTCCAACACGGCGCTGTCGCGCATCACCACACCGTCGCCACTCCAACTGGTGGCGATGAGCAAATCGGCTTCACCGCCGTTGGTGTTGTATTCGATCTCATAGCGCTCCGGCGTGCGCTGGTCGATGCCGATCACCAGCGCATCTTCAATGCCGGCCGGCAGGGCTTGTTCAACAACCGATTCAATGTGCAGTTGCCGTTCGCGCGCCGCCGCCAGGTCGGGCAGGCCGGCCACGTCGATGCCATCCCAATTCAGCCGCGCCCAGGCGTCCGGGTCGTCGACGTTAAACGCCAGCGACTGGCTGCCGCCTTCACCGCAGCAGCCGTCGTAATGCGGAATCAGATCGAAGGTTGACGGAAACGTCAGCATGGTGCGCCGAAACCCCTCAATGCCGCCCATAAACAAGTTCGCTTTCCCCCAGCCATTTTGCAGCAGGTCGAACACTTCGACCGAGCCGCGCAACGGTGTACCTGCGGTGATCAGGCGGGCCACGTGTTGATCACCGCCTTGCTCCAGAATGTAAACCCGCGAAATCAGCCCGCCCATGCTGTGGGCAACGAGGTCGACTTTGTCATCGCCGGGCACTTCGTGCTCAATAAAGTCGGCCAGCAACTGAGCGTTGTCGAACACGCTGAGACGCCAGTCGTAGTCGAACAAAAACAGATTTTCGCCTTCGCGATAACCTTCGTCGGTCAGCCGCTCAACAAAGCCGGCATAGACCTCTTGCTTGTAAACACCGAGATAGGAAATTTCCCGGATCAGTCCACAAGGTTGAATGCTCTGATCGTCCGGATCGTACGCCAGGGTTTGAAACTGGGTGATCGAGGCGACCGTGCCCCAGACAACCTTGGTGTCGTCACCCTCGTCGATACACAGCCGCGAACCCAACAATCCCGGCACAACCACCACCGGGTTGCGGGCCGTTACCTCGGCAGCACTGACCGCCGGCGCGAAGCTTCCCAGCCACGCCATCGCGGCCAGCACCAGGGTGCGGCGTACCATTGTCTGTAATGTTGCTTGAATCATGATGCTTCTCCCTTGATTGCTCTTCCTTGGCAATCGCGGCCGAATGTTACAAGGTATCATAAGGTTTGCAAGTCGGACGCGAATTACCCGCTTCGATATACTGATGTTTTTTTCCAGTGAGCCCGTTGTGATCATCACCTACCTGAACGCTCTCTTTCCCGTCGTTTTTTGTGCCCTGCTCGGATGGACACTGGCAAAACGCACGACATTACTGTCGGCGCCGGGGCTGTCGCAATTGGTCACCCAACTGGGCCTGCCCGCACTGATCCTCTCTGCATTGTTAGGAATGAAGACGCCACTGACACAGGTTTCAGATACCTTGGTGGCGATCGTGCTGGTGCTACTGGTGTCGGCGTTTCTGGGTGCGGTGGCGTTAAAACTCTGTGGCCTGGCGGTACGCGGTTACCTGTCGATGCTGGTCAATCCCAATACCGGCAATCTGGGCATTCCGCTGGTGTTTGCCCTGTTGGGACAAGACGCCCTGGTGCACGCCGTGGTCATTTCCACCGTCGTCCAGATCAGCCATTTTACCCTCGGTGTCTGGCTGCTGTCCGGGCGGTTTACATTGAAGTCAGTGCTCACCAACGCCTCGATACTGGCGTTGATCGCAGGCGTTGCCTGGCACGCCACCGGCCTGGAAACGCCCATCGCCGTCACCCGCACCCTGGATTTGCTGGCGGGCATGACCATTCCGGTGATGCTGTTGCTGCTCGGTCGTTCGCTGGCGGAGATCGATTTGCGCGAATGGCGGCGGCTGGGTCGGATCGTAGGATTGTCGGCAGGGCGGGTGGCGTTAGGTGTCAGCGCGGCGATGCTGGTGTTGTCGCTGTGGCCGTTGTCGCCACTGGTCGCGCAAACGCTGTTGATTCAGGCCAGCATGCCGGTCGCGGTGATCAGCTACATCCTGGCGAGTCATTACGACGGCCCGAAAGACGACATCGCGGCTGTCACCTTGGTCAGCATTCCGCTTTCATTACTAACGGTGATGGCGTTGATGCAGTGGGCGCCGGTCTTTAATTAGTGCGCTGCTTACAGCGTGCCGCCGGTTTCGATGCGGTAGCCCAGATCAATCACCCTGTCTGTCACCGTTTCACCGCGCAACCGCGCTAACAACACCTGGGCGGCACGTGTGCCCATGGTTTCCCGTGGCGTTACCACACTGGCGAGTTTGGGCGCCATCACCTGGCCGACGTCGTGGCCGTGGAAACCGGCAATCGCCAATTGATCGGGTACGTCTATGCCGCGACGCACGCACTCGAAATAGGCGCCGATGGCGACGTCGTCGTTGGTGCAAAATAAACCGTCGGCATCCGGGTATTGTTGCAGCACTTCTTCAAGCAAGGTCGCACCGACGCTGTATGACGAACGCTCCGCGCGACGCAAAGTGATGGCTTCCAACCCCGCGGCCTGCATCGCCTGGTTGTAGCCTTCTTCGCGCTGCAAAGTACGGGCATCCAGCCGAACCGCCAGATACAGAATGTGTCGCCGGCCGCGCTCAATCATCGCTTCGACCATGGCGCGCGCAGCTGTGACGTTGTCGAAACCGACGGCTTGATGAATCGGCGGGCTGCGCGTGTCCATCAATTCCACTGTCGGTACGCCCGCGGTTTCCAGCATGCGCAAAGTGCGATCGGTGTGCTGGCTTTCCGACAGCACCACGGCGTCGATGTTGTACGACAGCAACGACGCCAGCGCGCTTTCTTCCAATTCCGGGCTGTAACCGTAATGCGCCAGCATCAGGTGATAGCCGGCCGGTTCGGTTACTGCTTCGATGCCTTTAAGTACATCGGCGAACACCTGGTTGGTCAGCGACGGCAGCAACACGCCAATGGCGCGACTGGTCGCTTTCGACAAAATATCCGGGCCGCGATTGGGAATGTAGCCGAGCGTTTCGACCGCTTCGAAAATGCGTTCGCGCAGCGCTTCGGAGACCGTCTGCGGGTCGCGCAGACAACGGCTGACGGTCATCTTGGTAGCACCGACCTGATCGGCAATGTCTTGAAGGGTGGGGCGTCGTTTTTTCACGAAGTTCCGTTAACGGCCTGAACAAACCGCCCCATCTTACACCAGGCCTTCGCTAAGCGCGGCCTGGAACAATCGCCGCCAGGCAAGCGGCCAGAACGGCGTCGGCAGGGCGGTCGATGTCTATACGAATGGCTTCGTCTGCACCCGGCCGCTCCAGTTGGGCGAACTGGCTTTCCAGCATGTCGCGCCCGGTGAAGTAATGATCGCGCCGCTGCGACAGCCGCGCCCAAATAGTGTCGATGTCGCCGTCCAAATGCACAAACACCAGATTTGGATCCGCCAACCGCAAACGATCGCGATAGCGCTTGCGTAACGCCGAACAGGCCAGCACCAGCGGCGCACCGGTTTTAAGAAGCGATGCCAGGGCGTCCAGCCAATCGGCACGATCGGCGTCCGTCAGTGGCACGCCACCGGCCATTTTGGCGACATTGGCCGGGCTGTGAAAATCATCGGCATCAAAAAACGGTAACGCCAATTCATTCGCCAGCCGTTGCCCGATCAGGCTTTTCCCGCACCCGGATACACCCATCACGACAATCGATTTGCCCGCTCCGAACTGCACCATTTATTGCCACCACAAGGCCAGTTGCGGAAACGCGATCAACAAACCAAGTGCCACAATCTGCAGACCAATAAAGGGCAATAGCGAGCGGAAAATTTCGCCCAGAGAGATGTCTTTCGGTGCCACCGTTTTCAGATAAAACGCCGCCGGCCCGAACGGTGGTGACAAAAACGACACCTGCATGTTCATGCAGAACAACACACCGAACCAGATTGGGCTGTAGCCGAGTTCATTGATGATCGGCACGAAGATCGGCATGGTCAGCAGCGCCACGCCCACCCAATCCAGAAACATGCCGAGCACCAGCAAAATCGCCATCATGAACAGTATCGTCGCCAGGCCGTTACCGCCGCTGACCGCCAACACCGTTTCGCGTACGAAATTAATGCCGCCCATCAGGTTGTACACACCCACCAAGGCGGTCGCGCCGATACCGATCCAGATGATCATGCCGCAGGTGCGCAGCGTGGTGATGCAGGCGGCGCGAATCATGGCGTAACTGAGTTCACCGCGAACCCAGGTACTGAGCGTAATGCCGAGCACACCCAAAGCCGACGCTTCGGTGACCGACGCCACCCCGGTGTAAATGGATCCCAGAACCACCGCCACCGACAGCATCGGAAACAACAAGGCTTTGAAAAAATTGGGCGCCGGTGTTTCGTTTTCGTTTGGATGATCCGACGGCAAAGGCGCCAATGCCGGATTCAAATAAGCGCGAATCAAGACATACGCCATATACAAAAACGCCAGAATAAAGGCGGGCAAAAACGCGCCTTTGAACAGATCGCCAATGGAGACGTTGGCCGTCAAACCATAGATGATCAGTACGATGCTCGGCGGCAACATGGTGCCCAAGGCACCGCCGGCGCAGGTGGTGCCAATTGCCAGTCGACGGTCGTAACCCAGCCGCAACATCTGTGGCAGTGCCAGCAATCCCAACAGCACCGTTTCGCCACCGATCACACCCGACATCGACGCCAGAATGACCGCCACGACCAAGGTCTGAATGGCGACACCGCCGCGAATTTTTCGACCGAGTCGGTTCATGGCGTCGAATAAATCACGCGCGATGCCGGAGTGATCAAGCAACGCCGCCATCAACACGAACATCGGCACCGCCAAAAACACATAGCTGCCGATAAAGCTGAACAGACGACTGCTGACAATGCCCAGCGCACCCGGGCCAAACCAACCGAGCGCAAAAATCAGCGCGACAAAGCCCGTCACAAAGGCCAGCTGCATACCGGTCAGCAGCAGCGCAATCATCAGCGCCAGCATCAACAAACTGGCGTAGCCGATGCCCATTGCAGAGAGTTCAAACATCAGACTTTCCCCAACAATTGGCGCACATCACGCAGCAAATGCAGCAGGTATTGCACCGTCAGAACGACGATGGCCAACAACACCATCACCTTCAGCAACGCCGGAAACGGCGGATTCCAGGCGGAACCTGAAGTCTCCAAACGGAACGCACCCCAGGGTGCGAACACGGCCTTTCTTGCCATGATCGACGAGGCGTACAGCATCATGGCGCAGAAACCCAAACCGAATAGATGGTGCGTCAATCGCAGCAGGCAGCGGCCGCGTTCAGACAACAAGTCGTAGATCAACACCACCCGTACGTGCTTGTCGGTGGCAAAGGCGTAGAGACCGCCGAAAATAAACAGCGCCGCGCCAAAAAACGTCGAGGTTTCATGCACCCAAATGGTGGGTGAATTAAAGACGTACCGACACACCACTTCGTAACCGCCAATCAAGGCAACACCGGCAAAAATCAGGCTGAGTTTTTTACCCAACCAGACGATGGCACGGTCGAGCCAGGACGACGCCAGATCGGCGTCGTCTTCCGCATCGCGCCCGACGGTTATGATTTCTGCATTCATGAAAACAGACTCCGACCCCGGCGATTGCCGGGGATGGCAAGGTTCGATTTACAGCAGTCCTTGGGATTCCAGGAAGGCAGTGATCGAGTCATACACGCGCTGCGCATTGGGCGACGCTTCGGCAAACTCTTCCCACTGGGTCCGGGCAATGGCGCGGAATTTCATGCGCTCTTCGGCGGACCAATCGTGAATGGTGATGTCGGGATCTTCGCGTGCTTCTTTCACCGCATCGATGTCGGCCATCGCCAACTGAGTGCTGATGTCATTGGCAAAATCACGCACCGAGACAGTAAAAATCGCCTGAATATCGGCCGGCAATTCGTTCCATTCATCCAGGTTCATTGCCACTTCCAACAACGGCAGCGAGTGGAAACCCGGATACACCGGATGCGGCGCAATCTCGTGCATGCCCTGAGCGTGATTGGTGGAAAACACGGTGTTGTCGGCAGCGTCGATGACGCCTTTGCTCAGCGCGGTGTACACCTCAGAACCCGGCAGGTTAACCGGCGCCGCACCAGCGGCAGCAAAGACGGCCTGAACCAAACCTTCCGGCGCGCGCAATTTCAGGCCGCGCAAGTCATCGACGCCATCCAAAGGTACTTTGGAAACGAAGGCTTCCAGACCCGTCGCACCACCACCGACGAATTTGACGCCGTACGGTTCGTACAGCTCGTTCATCAATTCATAGCCGCCGCCGTAGTAGATGTAGTCGATCAATTGATCGGGATTGGACCAGGCACCAACGGTGTTGCCGATCAGGCCGAAGGCCGGGTCTTTGCCGGAAAAATAGCCGGTCACCGAAATGTGACCGTCGAGAATGCCAGACTCAATGGCATCCAGCGTTTCGGTGTGACTGACGATTGAGTTGACGGGCAGAATTTCGATTTCAACGCGACCACCGGTCATGGCTTCGACGCGCTCAGCCCATTCCTGTTTGATTTCGAAATTACGGACCCCGGACGGGTCGGACGATTGAAATTGAAAACGGTAGTCAGCGGCGAGAGCCTGCGTGCCGGCAGCGATAAACGCCAGGCCGGCTGCCCACTTGAGGGAAGCGTGCATGGGTATCTCCTGTCTTTTCTCTGTTGTTTTTGTTGGTTTGTTACCGGTAACACAATAAAGTGTGTTACTGGTAACACGGCGCACTCTACTGCGTCTGTTTTAGCTTGGCAAGCGTGGCGTATCGGCCACGCACAACCGCCGTGTTCGGTTATTCAAAGGGATAACGGAAGTCCCACTCGGCGCGCATGCCGTCCATCAATTGCATCATGGACCGGGTTTCTTCCAGTGGAATCACCGCGCTTTCCAATTGCCCTGCACGCAGGCAACCAACGACTTCGGCGACCTGATACACAAAGCCATTGGCATGGTGACTGTATTCAAACGGCTGGCTCGACAACACCTCGTTACTGCCATCGTGCCGGTGATGCACAAAACGGTTGCCTTGCTGAAAACCGGGGTATTCGACGTAGCCCTGGGTGCCGTAAATCGTCGCTTCGGGTTTCATTTTCAAACTGCAACTGGTGCTGATGCTGGCCGTTGCGCCAGACGGATAGCGCAGCAGATACATCGCCAATTCATCGACGCCGGTGGCACCAAATTCCGCCATCGATTTCACCGTTTCCGGCCGTTCACCAAGCAGGAAGTTGGCGAAGGTCAGCGGGTAAATACCCATATCGAGCGTGACACCGCCAGCCAGATTGGGATCTTTTAACCGCTTTTCATAATGCGGCGGTACAAAGGCGCCAAAGCTAAACGTCAGGTGGCGAACGTCGCCGATCAGGCCGTTATCCAGTTGGGTTTTCAAATTGACCTGGGCTGGTAAAAACCGCGTCCAGATCGCCTCCATCAGAAAAACACCGCGCGCCCGCGCCAGCTCGATTAAGGCACTTGCCTGGTCGGCGTTGACGGTAAACGGCTTTTCCACCAACACCGATTTGTTGTGCTCCAGCGCCAGACGGGCGTTGTCGTGATGGAAGTTGTGCGTGGTGGCGATGTAGACAACGTCGATGTCGGCACGGCTGACTAAGGTCTCGTAATCGCAGGCGTCGATGTTGAATTCGGCGGCAAAGGCGGCCGCTTTTTCCGGCGTGCGTGAGGCCACGGCAACCAGTTCGCTGTCGGTGTCTTCCTGCACGGCTTGCGCCAGTTTATGGGCGATGATGCCGGCGCCAATAATGCCCCAGCGGATAGAAGTGGACGCCATAAGTCGCTCCGTTGTTTTTGTCAGTGCGCCGTCAAGAGGGCGCAAATGATGACCTCTGGCTGGCATCGGTCAATTGCATTGTGTCAGGCTAGCCCCATTGACCTAACTGACTCGGATACCGAGGGCTCGCAAGCGGTATTCTTCATTCAATCAAGGACAGGCACGTTAACCATGTCTCCTCTCAAACGCTTACTTGCCACCATTATCGGCCTGGCCGTTCTGGTCTTTTTATTCTGGATTGGCTTGTTTGTTTTTCTGGCGGCGCTCGCCATCGGTATTGGTCTGGCAGCGATAAACGCCATCAAATTGCGGCTGACCGGTCGCCCGTTATTCGCCAGCCGTTTCCGCCGTTTTTATACGCAACAGCAACGGCCAAACTCGTCGCAACAGGGCAATGTGATTGAAGGCGAAATCATTGATCGTGACGACCATCGCTGAGTGTTGTTTTAATGTCAGCGACGATCTCAGTCCGCTTCGGCCAAAGCGTCCTGCTTTTTGGGAATGAAGCGACTGAACAGCAATCCCAACTCAAACAGCAGCCACATCGGCACCGCCAGAATGGATTGAGAAATCACGTCCGGCGGTGTCACCAGCATGCCAATCACAAAGCAGCCAACGAAGACATACGGCCGCTTCTTGCTGAGTGATTCCACCGAGGCCAAGCCCGCCCGCACCAGCAAAAAAGTCGCGATGGGAATTTCGAAGGCCACGCCAAAGGCGAAGAATAATTTCAGACAGAAATCGAGCACGTTGCCGATGTCCGGCATCAGGTTGATGTCTTGCGGCCCGACGGAAGTAAAGAAGCCAAACACCAGCGGCAACACGACGAAATAAACAAAGGCCACGCCGGCGTAAAACAGGAAGACACTGGAGATAAACAACGGCACCGCCACCATGCGTTCGTGCTTGTACAAGGCCGGTGCAATAAAGCCCCAGATCTGATGCAGCAAATACGGCACGGCGATGAAAATCGCCAGCACGATGGTCAATTTCAACGGCACGAAAAACGGCGAAGCAACGCCGGTAGCGATGAGTTGCCCACCTTCGGGCAACAGAACTTGCAGCGGCCGGACCAGAATCATGTACAGATCGCCCGCCAGGAAATACAGCCCCAGAAAGACGACAAACACCACCAGCAACGAACGGATCATGCGGTCGCGCAATTCTTTTAAATGCGCCACCAGCGGCATGGCGGAATCGTTAGGGTTTTGCTGACTCATCGTGACTGCCTGAGGGAGTCGGTTGCGACTCTTGCTGAGCGGGCGACGAAGCGGCAGCGTTACCACCGATGTCGGGTTCGTCGTTATTGCGGAACGTCTGGCCGCGGGTTTCGGCCATGATCTTCCGATTCAGTTCATCCAGCTTCACTTCCTGTTCGAGCTGGGTTTGCAGCGAACGCATGAAGCGGCGCAGGTTACCCACCTGACGGCCAAGTGTACGAGCCACGCCCGGCAAACGTTCCGGGCCGATCACCACCAAGCCAATGATGGCGATCAGCAACAGCTCGCTGAAGCCCATGTCGAACATCGGTCAGGCCTCTCAGTGAGCGCTCTTGTCGCTATCCTGTTTGGCTTCGGCGGAAGCGGTTTCCGAGAACTGGGCGTCCTTGGATTTCTCTTCCAGACCTTTGGTGTCGTCGGTTTTGTCGTCTTCATTCATTGCAGATTTGAACGACTTAATGGCACCACCGACATCGCCACCCAAACCTTTCAGGCGTTTAGTGCCGAAAATCAGCACAACGATGGCCAACACGATCAGTAATTGCCAAATGGAAATTCCACCAAAACCCATCTTGCACCTCACTCGGTATTTAGGCGTTCAGGCAGCGTTGCCTAAACGCAGGATTCGTATCGCCCTTAATCGGAACGGGCGGCTTTTTCGTCGTGGCCGGACAGGCCAAAGCGGCGACTCAATTCGTCCAGAACAGCGTCTGGGCCCAATCCCAAATCGGCCAGCATCACCAGACTGTGAAACCACAGGTCGGCGGTTTCACTGATGACTCGGTCTGCCGGATCGCTGCCCGCCTTGACGTTCTTGGCGGCGAGGATGGTCTCGACGGCTTCTTCGCCGACCTTTTCGAGGATCTTGTCCAGGCCCTTAGCGTATAACGAAGCCACGTAGGATTCATCCGCCGTAGCGTTCTTGCGCGCTTCCAGCGTAGCGGCCAATTGTTGCAAAACATCCATAGTATGACACCGCGGTTAACGAATTATGTCGGCCTTAGGGCCACAGCAGCAAGAACGCGCCGACGCCTAAACCGGCCCACTGCCGGGGCGACAGGCTGAGTAGCCAGGCACCCGGATCGCCGGTCCAGATGACAAAGAGTAACAAAACTGTCGCCAGCAGACGGCGTGTCAGCTTGCGGTTGGCGCGTTGCTGGCTGATCTGTAAATCCGCCAGCCGCTGTTGCACACGCTGTTCAATCTGGCCGATCTGACGCAAATTCAACAGGGTATCGTGCACCAGATCCGGCATTTGCGGTGCCTTTGCCAACCAACCTGGCCCGTGCTGTTGAATGGCTTTCAGCAACCGCTTGGGACCGACCTGATCGCGCATCCATTTTTCCAGGAACGGCTTGGCCGTCGCCCACAAATCCAACTGCGGATACAGCTGCCGGCCCAGGCCTTCGACGTTGAGCAGCGTCTTTTGCAACAGCACCAATTGCGGCTGGACGTGCATGTCGAAGCGTTGCGCCGTTTGAAACAGGCGCACCAGCAATAAACCAAAAGAAATTTCCGCCAGCGGTTTTTCAAAAATCGGTTCGCACACCGCGCGAATGGCCGCTTCGAATTCGTTGACCCGGGTGTTGGCCGGCACCCAGCCAGACTCGACGTGCAGTTCGGCGACGCGGTAGTAATCGCGATTAAAAAAGGCGAGCAGATTTTGCGCCAGGTAACTTTGGTCTTCGCGCGATAACGAACCAACGATGCCGCAATCGATGCCGATGTACTGTGGCGATTGTGGGTTGTCGCGACTGACGAAAATGTTGCCCGGGTGCATGTCGGCGTGGAAAAACGAATCGCGAAACACCTGGGTGAAAAAGATTTCCACGCCGCGTTCGGCGAGGATTTTCATGTCGACACCAATGGCGTTCAGTTCGTCAACGCTCGATACGCCAATGCCGTTGATGCGCTCCATCACCAGTACATTGCGGCGCGTGTATTCCCAATGAACCCAGGGGATGTAGAGCAGTTCGGAGTCGGCAAAATTACGTTTAAAGGTCGCCAGATTTGATGCTTCGCGCAGCAGATCCAATTCATCGAGGATGGTTTTGCGGAAATCCTCGACCACATCCAGCGGCCTCAAGCGGTGGCCGTCCGGCAGCATGTTGACCAGCCAGGCCATGACTTCCATCAGGCGGACGTCTTTAACGATGCCACTGCGGATGCCCGGCCGAATCACCTTGACCACCACCGCTTCGCCATTCGGCAAACGGGCGCTGTGCACTTGGGCAATCGATGCCGACGCCAACGGATGGTCGTCGAATTCGGCAAACAGCGTTTCAATGTTTCCACCCAACGCTTCTTCAATTAAAGCGCGGGCTTTTTTGCTGGAAAAGGACGGCACCCGATCCTGCAAGTAGGCCAGCTCAGTCGCCATTTCGGCGGGTAAAAGATCGCGCCGGGTCGACAGAATCTGACCGAATTTAACGAATACTGGCCCGAGTGTTTCCAGTGCCCGGCGCAGCCGATAGCCTTCGTTGCCGCGCGCCGGAATCATCCAGCGCAATGGGAAAAACCACTGTGCGACTCGAATCGGCCAGGGCACTTGTTGGTAACGCAATAGGGTGTCGAGCCGGTATCGGCTCAACACCCAGGCAATGCGGATCAGACGCAGAAAGGTCAAGCGCGGTTCGCCTCCGTGTTCAGGCGTTGGCTCAAACGCTCGAGCCGGGCGGCCAGTCGATCGGCGGCCAAACGGGTGTCGTGCACTGCCTGGCTGTGCGCCTGCCAGAGTGAATTCGGCACCAGCGCACCGCTTTCTTCACGCAAATAGTTACGCAGCGTGCGCTCGGTGGAACGGCCTTGGACGTGCGCCCAACTCGCCAGCCCGCGCAGGCCTTCGGCCAGCCAATGCGCTGGCAAGTCGCCGACTTTATCGCCCAGCGCCAGTTCCCAGTCGATGTCGAGTTCCGACAGGATGGACTGGATGGTGAAAAAGGTACGGGTGTCGCCCTGGATGTCGATCTGGTGCGCCATCATGGCCTGGGTGCGATCACTGGCGCGCATCACCGCGAACAAATCGGTCGCCCGGCCACTGACGCGGGCGTTAACGGTTTCCGGTTCGGCGAAGACGACCTGAATATCGCCGCCGGACTCAATCGACAGTGCCAATGTCAGGCTCGGCTCGCGCGTCACCAACACCAGGCTCTGCCCGGCCAATTCCGACAACCGGCGCTGAGCGTTGGCGTCGTAACGCAGCGCTTCGTTGATCAGACGTTGGATCGGCAACGCCAGCAGACTCATGGTTTGACGCCCCGGTGCAACGCCACGATACCGCCGGTCAAATTGTGGTACTGCACGCGCTCGAAGCCAGCATCGCTCATCATGGCTTTCAGGGTTTCCTGATCCGGGTGCATGCGGATGGATTCGGCCAGATAGCGATAGCTGTCGGCATCGCCGGTCACCAGACTGCCCATGCGCGGCAGCGCCTGGAACGAATAAAAGTCGTAAGCGCGGCTGAGTAAATCGTTACGCGGCTTGGAGAATTCCAACACCAGCAAACGACCGCCGGGTTTCAGCACCCGTTGCATTTCCGCCAGCGCTTTTTCTTTGTGAGTGACGTTACGCAAACCGAAGGCAATGCTGACGACATCGAAACGATTGTCGTCAAACGGCAGCGATTCGGCATTGGCCTGAACAGTTTCCAGATTGCCCGCGATGCCGCGATCAGCCAACCGGTCGCGGCCAACTTTGAGCATGGACTCGTTGATGTCCGCCAACACCACCTGGCCTTCCGGACCAACGCGGCGGGCGAAAGCGTAACTCAGATCGCCGGTGCCGCCGGCGATGTCCAACACCGAATTGCCGGCGCGCACACCCGACAATTCAATGGTGTAACGCTTCCACAAACGATGAATACCGAACGACATCAGATCGTTCATCAGGTCGTATTTGCTGGCGACCGAATGGAACACTTCGGCAACTTTCTTTTGTTTATCGCCGGTGGCGACTTCTTGGTAACCGAAATGGGTGGTGTCTTTGTCGGCCATCCGAACTCCGCAGCGGTAACAGGGCAGGCCGCATTGTAACGACTTCACTGGCAAGGAGCGACCGCGCCAACTTGGAAAGCGTGGCGTGCGCCCGGATAATGCACCCAGCCATCGTTCATCGATTCAGGAGTTCACCGCGAATGCGTCATTACCCTCAAACCCGTCTGCGCCGTTTACGTGCCCACGACTTTTCCCGACGTCTGGTAAGGGAACACCAGTTAACCGTCGATGATCTGATTTACCCGGTGTTTGTGCTCGAAGGCGAGCAACAGCGCGAAGCGGTACCCTCCATGCCGGGCGTGGAACGCCTGTCGATTGATCTGTTGGTCGAAGCCGCCAAAGAGTGGGTAGCCTTGGGCATTCCCATGGTAGCGCTGTTTCCAGTGGTGCCGGCGCAGAAGAAGTCACTGGATGCGACCGAGGCCTACAATCCTGATGGCCTGGCGCAACGCGCAACGCGCGCATTAAAAGCCGCCTACCCGGAACTGGGCGTGATGACCGACGTAGCGCTCGATCCGTTCACCACTCATGGTCAGGACGGCATCATTGATGGCAGCGGCTATGTAATGAACGACGTCACGGTACAGACATTGGTTCGACAAACGCTGTCTCACGCCGAAGCCGGCGCGGATGTGGTTGCACCGAGTGACATGATGGACGGTCGCATTGGTGCCATGCGTGAGGCGCTGGAGGACGAAGCGTTCCATAACACGCAAATCATGGCGTATTCGGCCAAATACGCATCCAACTATTACGGCCCGTTCCGCGATGCCGTCGGCTCCGCCGCCAACCTCGGCAAAGGCAACAAATCGACTTACCAGATGGACCCGGCCAACAGCGATGAAGCGCTGCACGAAATCGCCATGGACCTGGAAGAAGGCGCGGATATGGTGATGGTAAAGCCCGGCATGCCGTATCTGGACATCGTTCGGCGCGTCAAAGACGAGTTCCGGGTGCCGACCTTCGCCTATCAAGTCAGTGGAGAATACGCCATGCACCAGGCCGCCTTTGCGCAGGGCTGGCTGGACAAAGACAGCGTTATGCTGGAAAGCCTGATGGCGTTCAAACGTGCCGGCGCGGACGGCATTCTCACCTATTTCGCCGTCGATGCCGCCCGTTTGCTGACAAAACGCACTTGAAAAGCGACGCTTAAGCGTTCATGTTAAGCGCATCCTGAGGGGCCTCGTTCTGATGCCCTGGTCATACCACCAGCCCAAAGTCCCGACGCTAAGACCGCACTGAGCCTTAGGCTGGCCAGGATCGATTTCATTTAACCGAGCAAAGAGCCTAATGAGCGAACAGATCAAAAACGTAACCGACGATAGCTTCGAAAGTGACGTACTGGGCAGCGACAAGCCTATTCTGGTGGATTACTGGGCCGAATGGTGTGGTCCGTGCAAGATGATCGCCCCGGTATTGGAAGAAGTGGCCGATGAGTACGCCGATCAGTTGCAAGTTGCCAAGCTGAACATTGACGACAACCCCAACACCCCGCCCAAATTCGGCATCCGCGGCATCCCGACGCTGATGATGTTCCGCGGCGGTGAAGTGGTCGCCACCAAGGTGGGTGCACTGTCCAAAACCCAGCTGATTGAGTTTATTCAAGGCAATCTGTGACGCTGTTCCGGGCCGGTAAATCCGGCCCGAATCTTTTCTGGACAGGGAAAAATGCACCCCCTATAGTGTCTTTGATTCCGAGTTCCAACGCTTCTCAACCACGTCTCTGGGCACCCCGCCCGCTCATCATCCCAATAAATTCAAAACCGCTAATCCTATGAATCTGAGTGACTTAAAAACCAAACCAGTGCCTGAGCTCCTGGAAATTGCCAAGGACATGGGCCTGGAAAACCTGAACCGTTCGCGTAAGCAAGATCTGATTTTCACCATTCTCAAACGTCACGCCAAAGGCGGTGAAGACATCTGGGGTGATGGTGTGTTGGAAATCCTGCAAGACGGCTTTGGCTTCTTGCGATCGGCAACCGCTTCCTATCTGGCTGGCCCGGACGACATTTACGTCTCACCCAGCCAGATTCGTCGTTTCAACCTGCGCACCGGCGATACCATCTCCGGCAAGATTCGCCCGCCCAAAGAAGGCGAACGGTATTTTGCGCTGTTGAAAGTCGACAAAATCAATTACGAACCGCTGGAAAGTGGCCGTAACAAAGTCCTGTTCGAAAACCTGACGCCGCTGTTCCCGCAAGAGCGACTGTTGCTGGAATCCGGCAACGGCTCGACCGAAGATTTGTCCGGCCGGATTCTCGATCTGGTGTCGCCGATCGGTAAAGGCCAGCGCGGTCTGATCGTGTCACCGCCCAAGGCCGGTAAAACCTTAATGTTGCAGCATGTGGCACAGGCCATTACCCGCAACAACCCGGAAACACATCTGATCGTTCTGCTGATCGACGAACGCCCGGAAGAAGTGACCGACATGCAGCGCTCGGTGCGTGGTGAAGTCATTGCTTCAACCTTCGATGAGCCGCCGGCGCGTCACGTTCAGGTCGCTGAAATGGTGATCGAAAAAGCCAAGCGCCTGGTTGAACACAAACAGGACGTGGTGATTCTGCTCGACTCCATTACCCGTCTGGCGCGCGCTTACAACACCATCGTACCGAGTTCCGGCAAGGTGCTGACCGGTGGTGTCGATGCACACGCGCTGGAACGTCCGAAACGTTTCTTCGGTGCGGCACGTAACATCGAAGAAGGCGGTTCACTGACCATCATGGCAACGGCGCTGATTGATACCGGCTCCAAGATGGACGAAGTGATCTACGAAGAATTCAAAGGCACCGGCAACATGGAAGTGCATCTGGATCGCAAGATTGCCGAGAAGCGCATCTTCCCGGCCATCAACGTGCGCCGTTCCGGTACCCGTCGCGAAGAACTGCTGACCAATCAGGACGAACTGCAACGCATGTGGATTCTGCGCAAGCTGCTGGCGGAAATGGAAGACGTCGCCGCCATCGACTTCCTGATCAACAAGCTCAAGCAGACCAAGACCAACGACGAGTTCTTTAAGTCAATGAAAGGGTAAATCGCGCCGGGCTTCTCCCTCCGCGATTTACAATCATAAAAAACCCGGCATTAGCCGGGTTTTTTTATTGGGCAATCAATCTATCGGCTTTAAGCCAGATCCTTCCCAGACCGAACCACCTTGCTGACGATGCCGTATTCAATGGCTTCATCAGTGGTCATCCAACGGTCGCGCTCGATGTCTTTGCGCACTTGTTCGATGCTTTGGCCGGTTGCTTCGCTGATGATGCGCGCCAGACGTTCACGCATACGCAAAATCTGTTCAGCCTGAATGGCAATGTCACTGGCCTGACCGCCAACACCGCCGGTTGGCTGGTGAATCAGGAAACGGGTGTTGGGCAAGCAATAACGATCTTCTTTAGCGGCCGCCAGGAAGATGTGTGTGCCCGCGCTGGCGACCCAACCGGTGCCGATAACCTGCACACGCGGCTCGATGAACTGAATGATGTCGTGAATGGAATCGCCTGCTTCAACGTGACCACCCTGGCTATTGATGAACAGCTGGATGTCGTCGTTCGATTCTTCAGCCAAAGCCAGCAACTGACCCATCACCCGCTTGGCCATCGTTTGATTGATCTCTTCACAGATCAACACTTTGCGCGCTTTGATCAGACGATCACCGATGGGATCGAACATCTCTTTGCTGTCTTTGGTGTCTTTTTTCTCGTCGCTCATGTACGTCTCCTTAGACTGGATGATCTGGTTGAGCGCTGGGTGGCCCGTCCGATCTTTCATGCTTGACAATTCAGTTTATGCACAGAGCCGTTCTCGTTAGCATTTAGTCAATCTTGTTATGAACGTCTCTGAAGAAAACTCCATAACCTATTGATTTATTGGACTATTCGTAAGTTGATGGATGCGTCACCAATTCCTACAAACAGCGCTGGTATCGGCATTTCAGGCTTTTGACCCAAGCTTATCCAATAACTTATCCACACTTTATGGGGATACTTCCGCCGCCTCGACGGCCTCGCTCAGCGTCAGCCATTCGGATTCCACATCCTGCTGGCGTCGGCTCAGCGTCGCCTGTTCAAACAACAAGGACTGCAACTCTTCCTTGCGCGCATCTTCGTATAAATCGGTATCAGCGAGGCTGCTTTCAATGGCTTGAAGTTGTTGTTGCAGCTTTTCCAGTTCTTTTTCCAGCTGCTGCAATTGGCGCTTCATCGGTTTGAGGCGTTCACGCTCAGCCGCTTTCTGTTGGCGCTGCTGTTTTTTATCAACCGGAGTGGCGACTTCGATCGGTTTGGGCGCAGCCTCGGCACGGCCTTTCAGTTGCGTTGGCTGTTTCAAAAGCGCCTGGAAGTAATCTTCCAGATCGCCGCTGTATTCTTCCACTCGGCCTTGATTCACCCACCAGAAAACCTCGGCCGTATTGTTCAGCAGATAACGATCGTGCGACACCAGAATGACGGCACCTTCATAAGCCTGAAGGGCAAGGTTCAGCGATTCCCGTACTTCCAGATCCAAATGGTTGGTCGGTTCGTCCAACAGCAAAACATTGGGCTTGCGCCAGGCGATCAGCGCCAATGCCAGACGGGCTTTTTCGCCACCGGAAAAATGCTCAATGACTTCATCGGCCCGATCACCGCTAAAACCATAACGACCGACAAAATTGCGCAACGTCTGGTCGCGCTCTTTGGGATCCAGACGTTTCAAGTGCTCCATCGGAGTGGCGTGGCTGTCGAGCGATTCCAACTGATGCTGGGCAAAGTAGCCAATGCGCAAATGCTGGCCAGATGTCAGCTCACCCGCCAAGGGCTGCAGCTCACCGGCCAGGGCTTTCACCAGAGTCGACTTACCAGCACCGTTTACGCCCAACAAACCGACGCGCATGCCCGGGTGCAAACTGAGACGGATACCTTCGATCACAGTGCGGTCGCCATAACCCAGGCTGACGCTACTCAAGCTAAGTAACGGATCCGACACCTTGTCGTGACAGGGCAAACTCAAGTTGTAACCGTTGTCGATGTGCAGCGGCGCCGTCAGTGTCATCCGCTCCAACATCTTGACCCGGCTTTGCGCCTGCTTGGCCTTGCTGGCCTTGGCTTTAAAACGATCCACGAAGGACTGAATTTCTGCGATGCGCGCCTGTTGTTTTTCGTATTGCGCTTGTTGCAGACGTTCCTGCTCGGCGCGCTGGCGTTCGTACTGGCTGTAGTTGCCACGCCACAACGTCAGCTGGCGCTGGCTCAGACTCAACACTTGAGTCGCCACGCCATCTATAAAATCGCGGTCGTGAGAAATTAATAACACCGTACCGTCGTAGCGACGCAACCAACCTTCCAGCCAGTAACAGGTATGCAAGTCGAGGTGGTTGGTGGGTTCGTCCAACAGCAACAAGTCCGCCGGTTTCATCAGCGCACGCGCCAGATTCAGACGAACCCGCCAACCGCCGGAAAAATCGCTGACTGGGCGCTCATAATCGCTGGGTACAAAACCGAGACCAAGGAGCAATTGCTCGGCCTGACTGGCTTTGGCATAGGCTTGATAGCTATCGAGTTCACCCAGGGCATCGGCCAGGCGATGGTCGTCGTTCGCAGCATCGGCAGATGCCAACTCGGCTTCGAGCGCCCGCAGGCGGTCATCGCCGTCCAACACAAAGTCGCGGGCCATACGCGCACTGGCGTCGACTTCCTGCGCCATGTGGGAAATGCGCCAGGAGGCGGGTATCGATACCTCGCCGGTATCGACGACAAGCTCGCCCTGTAAAACCTGAAACAGAGTCGATTTGCCACTGCCATTGGCACCAATAACCGCCACGCGCTCACCCGGATAAAGGGTAACGCTGCTGTCTTCAATCAGGGGGACGCCGCCGCGCTGGAGGCCGATTTCGTTAAGCTGAATCATGGCGCGGAGTTTACCAATGCTCTGTGATACTGTCTGCGTTCACAGCGTTCAGACCCAACAATATGTCTGACTACAAAGCCGCCCTCTGGGATTTTGCACTGGCGCAATATCCACACTTCAAAGAACCCTTGCTGCACTGGCAACACCTCGGCGCGGGCGTAAACGATCTGCTCTTACTGGGTTTTGCACATCAACAAAGGCTCAACATTGAGCCAGCAATTTGGCGCCGCATTGATGCCGGCCGACCCCGAACCCTGTTGCGTCGCCTGCGAGGGTTTCGCTTTTCACTGTCAAAGGACAATCCCGTTCGTCCTGGCATCTTGCGATGGGAATTGGAAATGGAGCGCTGGGATTTGGCGTTATTGAGTGGCTGTCTGGTTCTGCACAACCAGGGAATCGGGTCTGAGCAGATGCTGGATGTCTGCTGCAAGCAATGGCACATAACAAAAGACCCAGCGTTGAACCTGTTGGTGCAACGGCTGGGTCTATCGGCTCAATAACCTGGGCAGTTATTGAACGTTGACGGCTTAGGCGTCTTTCTTCGGATCGAACAAACTGCGGCCATCGCCCGAGGGCACGGTATTGACCAGCGGTTTGTTTTCAACGGGTTTTGCCGGGCTTTCTTCACGCTTCGGCTCAGCCGGTTTCGGCATGCTGGACGCGGTAGTACTTGGCGTCGCTACGGGCTGGGCCGGCTTCGGCGCCACAGGTGCAGCCGGTTTAGCGCTCGGAGCCGAGGCTACCGGTTGTTTCGCTGGTGCCGCTTTTGGAGCGGCGGCTTTTTTAGCGACCGCCTTCTTGGCCGTCGCCTTTTTCGGCGCTGCTTTTTTCGCTGTCGTCTTCTTGGCAGCTACAGCCTTTTTAGCAGTTGTTTTTTTGGCAGCGGTCTTTTTAGCAACGGTTTTCTTAGCTGCTGTTTTCTTGGCTGCAACTTTTTTCTTAGCGGTTGTTTTCTTAGCCGTGGTTTTCTTGGCAGCCGTTTTCTTCTTGGCGGTGGTTTTCTTGGCCGCCGCTTTCTTAGCTGCAGCAGCTTTCTTCACAGCTGCTTTCTTGGCTTTGGCCGCTGTCTTTTTAGTGGCCTTGGCTTCGGCTTTCTTGGCAACAGCCGCTTGTTTCTTCTCTTCGGCCTGGCGCGTTTTGGCAACGGCCTTATTGATTGCGTCGGCGGCTTTCTTTTCCGCCAGTGCGGCACTGAGATGATCTTTAGCGATGTCAAACTCAACCGTCAGCGTGTCGACCACTGACTGGGCAGCCTTCAATGTTGCATCGGCTTTTGCCAATTGGCTCTTGGCGGTTTTGGTGGCACTGGCCTTGGCGCGGGTGGCGGCGGCTTTGCGCTTGGCCTGCGCCGATGCCATTTGTTTCTTGGCAGCAGCCAGTTTTTTCTTCAATTGCTCGCTCAGCTTTTCTCCTTCAGAGACAGCCTTGCTGCGTGCTTTTTCCAACTCTGCTTCGAGTTTGCCCAGTTCGGTTTTTAACAACGCAACCGGTGAGCTCATAACTTGTTTAACGGCTGCCTTACGCTTCGGTGCTGCTTTGCGTTTGGCAGTTGTTTTACGTGCGGTTGTTTTCTTTTTTGCGGCGGCCATGAGTCGTTCCTCTCATTTCATCCCCAATGCCCTGTACTATTGTCAGGGCGTATTAAAAATTCAAGCAAAGACATTCATTTCGATAACAATATAGTGCTTTTTATTCGACTTACTTTTGACTTTCTTGCTTGGACTTTCTTTTTGCTCTTTCCGCGCGTCGTTTATTGAAACAACGTCGCACGTTATTCGATTGTTGTTATTGGTCTTTATCAATCCATTCGATCAACTGCTGCCAATCGGTCAGGTCCGCTTGCTGGGCATTGTCCAGGTCATACAATCCCATGCCATATTCCGACGCCCGCACATAAAACTGGGTATCGCGGAACGTTGCAATAAAAGGAATCTTCAAACTGCGCAAAAACAACTCCAGTTTGGAATACACCAGAGTGTTTTTACGCGCCCGGTTTGCCAATACCGCTACCCGACGCGGCGATGACCGGTAAGCCGGGCACAGCAGCAAGTCTTTAATAAAGACGGTAGTGGCGCGGATATCAATCGGCGATGGCGTGACGGGAATCAACACCACGTCGCATTCACGCACCAGTTCATTCAATAAAGAACCGGTCAGACCAGACGGTGTGTCGATGATAACTTTGGAGGTATCGGCCGGCATGTTGCGCAAATGCCAGGAACGGGTGATTTGCGTCGATGCCCGACGATAAGCTGCCACACCGTGAATGTACCGCTGATCGGCCTGGCGCGATTGCAGCCATTGCGTCGACGATGCCTGCGGGTCGTAATCGATTAGCACCGCCGTTTCATTTCGGCTGGCAAAAAGACTCGCCAAATTGGTGGCAACCGTTGTTTTACCACTGCCGCCTTTGGCGTTGGCTACAAGAATACGAACGGGTTGAGGTGCAGAAATAACTCGGGCACTGGGCTGGGAAGCCTCAGTAACGTCGGGGTTTTCGTTTTCCGGATTTTCTGAAGGATCAGCAGACATGCATCAGACCCCTTTTAACTCCCTGGCCGATAAGCCACTTATTCATTATGGCTGCGCACACAGCGGTAATACTTTTTGACCGACTGGGGTCTAAATCCCATTTAGAACGCATACAGATATCCATCCGAACCTAACGCCAATAGTCGGTCATTCTGCCATGTCATATCAAGTACTGTCGCGCTGCGGAACGCATTTTGCCAAAACGATCCAATACGCCAATGATCGACTAGTTCGCCGGTACTGAGCCGATATTGAAAAATATCCCGGTTGGTTGAACCCAGTAATAAAAGATCCGCTCCAATAAAACGTGCGCTGTATAAACGGTATTTGTCGGTCGGTAAATCCACCAGCTTTCGGCGCACGGAGACATTCCACACCGATGCCACTTCACTGGCCGGGGCCAGCAATGCTCGCTGACCATCGTCACTGAGTGCAACCAAGGTTACCTGGTTGGGCAAATCAAAGCGTTGAATCAATTGGTTATCGCGCACATCCCACAGGCGTGCGGTCTGATCTTCGCCACCGGTTAATGCACGGCTGGCGTCTGCCGACAACGACACCGAGAGCACCGGGCCGTCGTGCAAAAACTCACGCAACACACCACCATTCACCGCATCGAACAAGACCGCCTTGCCATTGTTCAAACCCAGCAAGGCAAACCGACCGTCGGCAGACAGATCAATGGCTTCAATACGCGCCGGTGCATTCCAGAACGCCAACGATTCGCCAGTAGCGGTATTCCAGGTGACCAGATTGAAATAATCGGCTGTCAGCGCCACCGCGCTGTCGCCCGAAAACTGGCTGTAGAGAATTTCGTTGTAGCTGCCGGCCTGATGATTCCAATCAAATTGGCGAGCCGGTGGGCGGGTTGTCCAGTAACTGCCGCCTTGGTGAATCGAGCCGACCACCAGGCGATTACCGTCGTGGCTGAGGCCGCCGCTGTAGGCGCCACCAGTCGCAACTTCCCAGTGCTGCTCCGGTGTCTGATACCAACAACCGGCCAGCGCCGTTGCAACACAGATCGCCACGGGCCATCTCAACCATCTGAGGACTGCGTGCAGTGTCATCGTTCGACCATAGCAATTACGAACAGGAAGGGAGCCACCGCGTCGGCCGACTCAGGCAACTTGCCCACGGTGAATGTTGTGCAGCCGTTCAATCAGCCGATCTTCCAATTCAAAGCGTTCGGTCATGCGCTCGCCCAGCTTGGACAGATCGGCCGCCAGGTCATCAGCGTGGCGGGCACATTGTTCGGCGGTGTCGAATTTGTCGTTGAAATAGAGGATGAATTCGGTGGTGGTTTCGAGCGCAGGATAGAGTTGATGTGCCAGGTCGAGCCCGCCGTCATCAAACTCGCGCGCTTCGCGAATCAACTGTTCGTAGATTTCAAAATGGCCGGCGGAAACATAGTCCATCAAGGTTTCGCAAAAGGCTTGCAGCGGCTCAACCTGGGCGTCCGCAGCCAGATCGCTTTTCAGTTTGAAATAGGCCACCAGGGTGCGATTTCGGTTGTCGAGCCAACGGTCGATCATCTGATGCGTACCGCCCCAACGTTCCTGTGCCGTCTTGCAATCTTCGAGCATGCCGTTCCCCACTGTGCGCCTTTCAACAGGGCAATCCGTCGGTTTGCCACTGGGCTGATTTTCCCGGAAGACTCACTATAGGTCAGGCACCCATACCCGACAACTGCCCGTATGATGCAGTGGGCAGCCTGCGCTGGCGCGACTAGAATGACTGGACTGCGTTGCGACAAGCGACCAGGATGTTGGCCCTGTCGAGTGTTTCAGGAGGAGTTAATGCTATGACTTCGCTGCGTTTTTATCGTCGTTGGTTTCAGGTCGCGGCCTGGGTATTGGTCGCTGTTGTGTCTATGTTCAGTCTGACCGTTCAGGCCGAAGACGAACCGGTTGGCCCTAACTACGTGGCCCTGGAGCCTCAATTCACGCTGAACTATGGACAGGGTGATCGGTTGAAATACGTTCAGTTGTCGGTCACGCTGGAAGTGGACAACAACAACGCTGCGCTGGAAGTGAACGCCCATTCCGATTCCATCCGTCACGCCGTGATCATGCAGTTTGCACAGGAAGAAGAAGCCACGCTGCGCAGTGTGGAAGGTCGCGAACTGGTGCGCGAACGTTTGCTGGATCGACTGCGGGCGGTGATGGAACGTGAAGTAGGCGAAGCGATGATTCGCAAGGTGCTGTTTACGTCGATTGTGGTTCAGGGCTGAACCGCAAAGCATTCACTCAGGCAGAGCGATTGGAGTTGGGTTCCTGGCGGGCGGCATCCTGTTGTTGCCGTTGTCGCTGCTGAAAATTCTGAAAGCCGTCGTCCCAGCCGGATTCCCAGGCCGCCACCAACACATCATTCTGAAAGCAACAGTCTTCGGCGCCACGGCCAGTCAGACCTACCATATAGCCTTGTTGGTAGGCTTTATTGAGGCTGTCCAGCGTCCAATGCGTGCGCTCCATCCGTTGCTAAACCTCGGGATTGGTCGTCATCTGACTTGGGGATGATGTATCTGCCCGCCGCCAAAAAACCATTGTCCGGCCGCCGACAGGAAATAGTGATGTAACTCACAATACTACTCCTTCTCAACCGGACAATGTAAGCCCCAGCCAGTACGCCCTTTGGCTTATTGACGCAAATAGCGACTCAGAAACCCATCGAAGTCGTCGTCACTTTCCGCTTCCATTCGCTGCTGGGCCGCCAGGCTGGTCTTGGCCGCTTCGTTCAGAGATGCGAAACCCGCCTGATCGCTGGGATCGTCTTTGCGACACAAGGCGTGTTGTTCCGCCAACGCCATACTGGCCTGACGATAGGAGCCGGCGGCGCGAATCTGTTCCAGGAACCGGGCCGACGGCGTCAGGTCCGCATTCAGAATTTTTGATCGCTGCGCCTCGACCGCTGCGGCATAACCGGAACCCGGCGCCAGGGCGTCCAGTTCCACCGCCATCGTGGCTAATGAATCCAATACTCGCTGGCCTTGTTCGCGCAAACCGACGGCCTGGCCGTTAAACACCAATTCCAGTTTTGGATCTCGCCCGGCGGCTGCGACGCGTTGGTTGTTCTCGCGCAAACGGAAGCAGTCGTCGCGCTGAATCAGGCCGTTGTCCTGCACCAGACACCAGAACAAGAACAGATCGACAAAGCGCATGCGTTCGACGTCGATGCCATAAGGTGTAAACGGATCAACATCCAGACAACGCACTTCGATGTATTCGACGCCGCGTTCGTTCAACGCGTGGATGGGTTTTTCGCCACTGTGCGCAACGCGTTTAGGTCGCAAATCGCTGTAGTACTCGTTCTCGATCTGCAAAATAGCGGTGCTCAACTGACGGTATTCGCCGTTCACCTTGGTGCCAATGGCTTCGTAACGCGGGTACGGCGTGTGAATCGCTTCAGACAGGGTTTCTGCGTAGGTTTCCAGGCTGTTGAAACAAACGTACAGACTGCTTTGCGCGCTGTTGGAATAGCCCAGATCGCTCATCCGCAAGCTGGTGGCATAGGGTCCAAAAAGGGTGTCGTCACCCAGCGGTTCCAGGCAGCTACTGCCCTGGGGCAAAAAGCTGCGGTCGGCCGCCGGCGAGGCACCAAACAAATACAACAGCAGCCAGGAATGACGACGGAAGCCGCGGATCAGACTGAAATATTCGCGGTTGATGAACGCCTGCAGCGGGCCATCCCAACCCGAGCGCTGCGCCCAGTCCGCCCAGAAATCGCCCGGCATCGACCAGTTGTAATGCACGCCAGCGATGGTCTGCATAATGCGACCGTAACGGTGCCACAGGCCGTGCCGGTATATCGTTTTCAATCGACCGATGTGGCTGCTGCCGTACTGAGCAATGGGAATCTCCGTCTCAGCCGGTAGACGGGTCGGCATGGACGCCGGCCACAGTTGTTCGCCATTCAGTTGCGTCAGTGCAAAGCGATGCAACAAACCCAGCTCTGCCAACGCGCCTTCGGGTTGGTCGTGAATGCCGGTGATGAATTCCAGCAACGACTCGGAATAATCGGTGGTGATGGACGAGTGCGTCAGTGCCGATCCCAAACCCGCCGGGTGCGCTGTCTGCGCGATATCGCCAGTGGGCGTGGCGCGCAGCGTTTCGCGTTCGATGCCACGGTTGAATTTCAACCAGGCGGGGTTCAGGTCGGTCAGTTGGCCCAGGCGGGTGAGGGTTGGCAAGGGTGTTTCCTCTGTCAGGGCCGGTTACACACAACGAACCGGCCATCAATCTTCGCCGTCAGTGGGGCCAAGCCTGAGGCTTTCCAAGCGTGGCCGATGTCCGGTTTTCAGCCTATCAGAGCCGTCCACCCTTTTTCTGCAGCGCCTGTTGCAACTGGGCACCCAGAGCTGTTTGCTGCGCCGGTTCCGGCTGGCGCGGCCGGCGTGACTGGCCGCTACGGCCAGCCGAGGCGTTGCGGTTGTCGCCACGCTCTGGCTGGCTGCCGGCTTCGTCGTCCAATCGCATCGACAATCCGATGCGCTTACGCGCCGCATCGACTTCCATCACCTTTACTTTGACGATATCGCCGGCTTTAACGACATCCGACGGGTCTTTAATAAAGTTGTGGCTCATCGCAGAAACATGCACCAGGCCGTCCTGATGCACGCCAACATCAACGAAAGCGCCAAAATGCGTAACGTTGGTGACCACGCCTTCCAGCACCATGTTCGGGCGCAGATCGGCCAGCGTTTCAACGCCGTCCTGGAAGTTGGCGGTTTTGAATTCCGGACGCGGGTCGCGGCCCGGTTTTTCCAGTTCGCGCAGGATGTCGGTCACCGTCGGCACACCGAAAGTTTCGTCGGTGTAATCCTCGGCTTTGAGGCCACGCAAAAAGGCCGCGTCGCCAATCAAGTCGGTCACTTTCTTGTGCACGCTGCCGAGGATGCGCTCCACCACCGGGTAGGATTCGGGGTGCACTGAAGAGGCGTCCAGCGGGTCGTCACCGCCCATGACTTTCAGGAAGCCCGCCGCCTGCTCAAAGGCTTTCGGCCCCAGGCGACTGACGTCTTTCAATTGCTTGCGGCTGCGAAACGCGCCGTTGGCGTCGCGGTGCGCCACGATGTTGCCGGCGATGGTTGCGTTCAGTCCCGATACCCGGCTCAGCAGCGGCACTGACGCCGTGTTCAGATCAACACCGACGCCGTTCACACAGTCTTCCACCACCGCATCCAACTGACGCGCCAGCGCCACCTGTGACACATCGTGTTGATACTGGCCGACGCCAATCGATTTCGGATCGATCTTCACCAGTTCCGCCAGCGGATCCTGCAAACGCCGGGCGATGGAAATGGCGCCGCGAATGGTCACATCCAGATCGGGAAATTCCTTGGCGGCGAACTCGGATGCCGAATACACCGAGGCCCCGGATTCATTGACCATCACCGCCTGCGCCTTCAGTTCGGGATGGTCTTTGAGCATGTCTTTAACAAAACGTTCCGTCTCACGGCTGGCGGTGCCGTTGCCAATGGCGATCAGCTCGATCTGATGTTTGGCGCACAAGGCGGCCAGCACCTGCGCCGATTCGCGCGTTTTGTTCTGCGGCGGGTTGGGGAAGATGGCACCGTGATCGACAATTTTTCCGGTCGCATCCAACACCGCGACTTTGACGCCGGTACGCAAACCCGGATCGAGTCCAACGGTCGGTTTCGGGCCGGCCGGTGCGGCCAGCAGCAAGTCTTTCAGGTTCTTGGCGAACACATCAATGGCGGCCTGCTCGGCGTCTTCACGCACGCGGTTAAACAGATCGGTTTCGATGTGCGTAAGCAGTTTGACGCGCCAGGTCCAGCGCACCACTTCAGCCAGCCAGCCATCGGCAGCGCGGCCTTGGTCTTCAATGCCAAAACGCTCCGCCACCAGCACTTCGCCCTGACTGGCGCCGCGCGGCTCTTCGCCTGGAAAGCCCAGCGACAATTGCAGTACACCTTCGTTGCGGCCACGAAACATCGCCAACGCGCGGTGGCTGGGTACTTTTTTGATGGCTTCGTCGTGTTCGAAATAGTCCTGGAACTTAGCGCCTTCGTTCTCTTTGCCTTCGACCAGACGCGCACGCATCTCGCCGTGTTGCCATAAATAGTCGCGCAACTGGCCGATCAGCACGGCGTCTTCGGCAAAGCGCTCCATCAAAATGGCGCGCGCGCCGTCGAGCGCGGCTTTGGTGTCGTCGATGCCTTTGTCGGCAGCAATATACTTCGCCGCTTCCGTTTGCGGGTCGAGCGTCGGATCGTTGAACAGGCTGTCGGCCAGCGGTTCCAGACCCGCTTCGATGGCGATCTGGCCTTTGGTGCGGCGCTTGGGTTTGTACGGCAGGTACAGATCTTCGAGCACGGTTTTGGTGTCGGCACCGGCGATGGCGCGCGCCAGTTCGTCGGTCAGCTTGCCCTGTTCATCGATGCTCGACAGGATGGCCGCGCGGCGGTCTTCCAGTTCACGCAGGTAGCGCAAGCGGTCTTCCAACGTGCGCAATTGGGTGTCGTCCAGCCCGCCGGTCACTTCCTTCCGGTAACGACTGATAAAAGGCACGGTCGCGCCTTCATCCAGCAGCGCGACGGCGGCGCTGACCTGGCGTTCGTTGACCTGAAGTTCGGTGGCAATGCGGCTTTCAATGGACGGCATGGACGCTTCCGCTGTGGCTGAATTCGAGCGCGAATCATTAGTCAAAGCGGCCGCTATTTCAAGGCGGAAACTGTGCGCTAAATCCTTGATTCAACAACAAAAAGCTGGACGCCTGCGGTGGCGCGGTTGTGGCTGCGCTTAGCGCCACTCATAATCGCCCGCTCAGTCTTTTCAGGTCTGGCGGTTTATGAGCGAACGCGATCTTGTTCTGGTCGGTGGCGGCCATACCCATGCGCTGTTGTTGCGTCGGCTGGCCATGAAACCGCTGCCAGGCGTTCGCGTCACTTTGGTATCCGACCTCAGTGTGGCGCCCTATTCGGGCATGTTGCCGGGGCTGGTAGCCGGTCATTACAGCGCTGACGACATTCACATCGACCTGAACCGACTGTGCCGCTGGGCCGGCATTCGTTTTATTCAGGCGCGCTGTATTGGCCTGGATGCCAACAACAAACGCATTCAGCTCGACGGCCAGCCGGATCTGGCGTTCGACACCCTCAGCATCGACACCGGCGCAACGCCCGACCTTTCCGTACCCGGCGCTCGCGATTTTGCCGTGGGTGTGAAACCCGTCAGCCAGTTCCACGCCAAATGGCAGACATTAATCAACCAAGCCGAGCACGGCGGGCATTGGGGCGTGGTTGGTGGCGGCAGCGCGGGCGTGGAACTGGTGCTCGCGATGGCGCATCGACTCGGCTCGGATAGCCCGGTAAAGCTGCATCTGGTGTACAACGGCGAACGTATTTTGCCCGGCGCGCCCGCTCGGGTTGTGCGGGCCGCCCAAGCGGCTTTGGACGCTTACGGCATTGAGCGCCACCCAACTTTCCGGGTCGCCCGAGTCTTGGCCGACGGCTTGGTCGCCAACAACGGCCAAACGCTGTCGCTCGATCAAACGCTCTGGTGCACCTCGGCGGCCGCGCCCGACTGGCCGAAAACGTCCGGTCTGGATTTGGCCGATAACGGCTTTATTGCCGTCAATCGTTACCTGCAATCGACGTCGCACCCGGATATTTTTGCCGCCGGCGATGTGGCGGAAATGACCTTCGATCCGCGCCCCAAAGCCGGCGTCTACGCCGTGCGCCAGGCTCCTTTTCTGTACGCCAACCTGAAACGCGCCGTTACCGGCCAGCCATTGCAACCGATGCGGTTGCAGCGGCGTTTTCTGTCGCTGTTGTCGCTCGGCGGCCAGCACGCGGTTGGTCATCGCGGTGGCTTTGTCGTCAGCGGTGCCTGGGTCTGGCGCTGGAAAGATCACATTGACCGGGCCTTTATGGCGCGCTTTCAGAATCTGGGTGCGCCCAAGTCGATGGCCGGCGACGACAGCGCCATGGACAGCCCGCACTGCGCCGGCTGCGGTTCCAAGCTGGCACCGGCCATTTTGGCAGGCACGCTCGACCAGCTGCCGCGCCACCAACGCTCGGGTTTCAGTCCCGCTCTCGGCCACGCCGAAGACGCCGCCAGCTGGCAACCAACGCCCGGTCGGCTGCAAGTACAAAGCATCGATGGCTTTCGCGCCTTCAGTGACGATCTCTACCGTTTTGGTCGAGTCGGCGTGCTGCACGCGCTGAGCGATCTGTACGCCATGGGTGCCGAGCCGATGGCAGCGCAGGTTTGGGCGACGTTGAATTATCAGCACCCGCGACTGCAAAAACGCGATTACGACCGCCTGATGCACGGCGTCGCCGACGCGCTCTACGCCGAAAACGCCGTGCTCGCCGGCGGCCACAGCACCGAAGGCCCGGAGTGCCAGCTCGCCTTGGTCGCACAAGGCGAAGCCGAGCCGACGCAGTTGTGGCGCAAAACCGGCGCTCAACCCGGCGATGTATTGGTGCTGACCAAACCGCTCGGCACCGGCGTGATTCTCGCGGCCGATATGCAAGCGGCCGCGCCAGCACGGGCGATGGCGGCAGCCTGGACATCGATGCTCGAATCCAATCAGCAAGCCGCCGCAGCATTGCGGGCTTTGCGGCCGAATGCCGTGACCGACATCACCGGCTTCGGCTTGCTCGGCCATCTGCTGGAAATGCTTGATGATTCGCTCACTGCCCGGCTGGAAAGCCGCGCCATACCGGCCTTGGTTGGTTCGCTGGCGTTACTCGACGCTGGCTGGGAATCGACGTTGGTGCCGCAACTGGAACCCTATTTCAGTCAGTGCGAAATATCCGCAGACGTGCCCGCCGCGCTGCGCCGCCTGTTGCTCGACCCACAAACCTCCGGCGGCTTATTGATCGCCTTGCCGGCCGGTCAATGGCCGACGCTGGCGGCCGCCTTACCGCGCGCGGTTGTCATCGGGCAGTTGCATCGACGCGACGCTGGTCAGGCAGCGGTAGAGGTGCGCTGACGGGAATCCTATAATCCCGGTCCGTTTTTAATAGCCGCGACCTCATGCCCGACCGCATCACACCCGACCAGTTACTACCGCTGCTGGCCGCCGACACCACCTTTATCGACGTGCGTGCGCCCATCGAGTTCGCGCAGGGCCACGTGCCCGGCGCGCTCAACCGGCCGTTGATGACCGACGACGAACGCCACCGCGTGGGTCTGTGCTACAAGCAGCAAGGCCAGAAAGCCGCTGTCGCGCTCGGTCATAAGCTGGTCTCGGGCGAGGTCAAAGCCGCGCGCGTTCAGGCCTGGCTTGAAGCAGCCGCACAGCCGGACAAAACCCTGCTGTATTGCGCCCGGGGCGGCATGCGTTCGTCGATCAGTCAAAGCTGGATGCATGAAGCGGGGTTGGATTTACCGCTGGTGCAGGGCGGCTACAAAACGCTGCGCCACACCTTGATGGCGCAAAACGCCCGCTTCGACGACACGGCTGATTGTATTGTCGTCGCCGGCCGCACCGGCGCGGGCAAAACCAAAGTCATCGAAGCCAGCGGCAACGCCCTCGATCTGGAAGCGCTCGCCAACCATCGCGGTTCGGCGTTCGGTCGCCGCACCACCGCCCAACCCAGCCAGGCGAATTTCGAAAACGCGCTGGCGATGGCGACGTTGCACATCGACCTGCAACGCCCGGTCGTGCTGGAAGACGAATCGCGCAACATTGGCAGTGTGCATTTGTCGCAACGATTGGCGGAACGAATCAAAACCGCGCCAGTGGTGATGCTGGACGTATCGATGGCCGAACGCGTGGAGGTGATATTGCAGGACTACGTTATCGGCTTGCAGGCCGAATACCGGCAGCAGTTTGGCGCCGATGGCTTTGCGCGGTATCGCGACTACATGGAAGGCGCACTGGCGCGGGTGAGCCGGCGGCTCGGTGGGTTGTTGTATCAACGCATCGACGACGAACTGCGTTTTGCGCTACAGCACCAGGCCGCCACCGGCGCTTTGGATGCGCACGGCGTCTGGATCGAATCCCTGCTGCGCGACTACTACGACCGGATGTACGACTACCAATGGCACAAGTCGCCGCGAGATGTTCTGTTCAGTGGCGGCCGCCAGGAATTGATCGCCTATTTAAACGAGCGTCAGAACGGCAACTCGTAAGTCAGGGTGACCATTTCCGAGCCAGGATTTACTTCGGTGATGCTGGCGTTAGACAAGTGCGAGTAATGCAGACCGATGCGCGTGGCGTCGGCAAATTCCCACAGCAAACCGCCGCTGGATCGCAACTCGAAGATGTGGCCGAGATCGGTGTCATCGCCATCGCCGTAAAAATACAGCCCCGGCCCAAAGCTGAACGTGAACGCCAGGCCGGTTTCGGACTGAGCAAAAAACGACGTACGGCTGACGCCGGTGTACAGATAGTGCGATTGCTCGCGGGTACGCATCAGGCCGACCAGGGGTTTGAAATCGTACCGCGTCAGGCCATCGGCAAATTGCGCTTCGACGCCGTATTGAGTGTCCTGGTTGTCGCGAAACATATCGTAAGTGCCGATAAACACCTTGGCGTAACCATCGTCATTGCTGGCCCAAACCGGACCGACCATCAACAGCAACACCACTAACCAACCGTACCGCACCATCGCACTCCTTCTTCAACACGCCTCAATCGGCCGGTCTTTTTACCACAGCCCGACGAACGGGTCTTGCGGCGCTTGCCTAACCAACAAGCGACTACCGCACTACTTCAGCCAATACCTGCACGGCCTGATGCAATTGCTCGGCGGTTACATAAGGTGCCGGGCCGATGCGCAGCGCATCGCCGCGACTGTCGGTGTACACATCGCGCGTTTTCAGCGCCTGAACGATGTCGGCCGCCTTGGGCGTATGCAGCACCAGAAAACCGCCGATGTGATCGAGCGGCGTGTCGGGCAAACGCACATGGTCGGGCCATTCCCGTTCGCGCAACAGATTCAGCAAATGCTGTTGCTGGGCTTTGTAATGCGGATAAAGGCGGTTCGGCGTCAGTTGCTGTTCGGCAAAAAACTCGAGCACGGCAACGGCGCGGTAATGGCTGGTGGTGTCGTAGGTCGAGCCTTCAAACGCCCAGCGGCCACGACCGTATTGCACCTGGCCGTTCGGTGCCCGATTCAAGCTGGCAAACTCGGCGTACCAGCCGGTAACCAGCGGTCGCCAATCGCAGTCTTTGGGCACGCGCAGGAAGCAATTGCCTTCGCCAAACTGACAGTATTTGTAACCGCCACCGACCACAAAAACGCTGTCCAGTTTCAATTCGCGAATCGACCAGGGCAACACATTCACAGCGTGATAGGCGTCGAGCAACAGCGGCACTTGTTGTTGCGCACAGCCGGCCGCCAATTCACTCAGCTGCGGCACGACGCGCCCGGTTTGAAACAACACCGCCGAACACAACACGGCCGCGGTTTGGTCGTTCACTTCCGCGAGCAAACGTTCCGCTAATGTACTGACCGGCTCGCTGGCAACCTTGACCACCTCGACCGAGGTTTCATTCAACCGATCGAGCAAGCGCCGCATCGAGTGAAATTCGCCGTCGGTGGTGATCAGTCGCGGTTTGGCCTGCAACGGCAGCGCCGACAACCAACGCACCAGCAATTCCTGAGTGTTCTGAGCCAGGGTGTATTCACCCGTCGGATCGTCCAACAGGCGGGCGTAGCCGGCGCGCAATTGATCGGCCTTTTCGAACGCGACCGACCATTTGTCGTCGACGTGCGTCGCGGCGTCTTCAATGGCTTGCAGTTGGCCGTCGAACGCGACATCGGGCCAGGCCTGGTGCGAATGGCCGGTCAGCAGAATGCGTTCATCAACACGGAATTTCTGGTAGTGGCGTTGCAGGGCGCGGGCGGTGTCTTGCCAGTCGCGCGAGGAGTGGTTGGCGGTCATCGTAAAACGGTCCTGTCGGAAACGTTCGCTAGCCTAGCACTAAAGCGCAGCGTTCCGGAGTTGAGACGGCCGGTCGCATCGCTGACAAAACGCTTCTTCGATATGCTCGGCCGTCGATGCGCCTGCTTTGTCGGAGTCTTGTTGTGATGTCTCAGCCCGAATTTCCGTTTGCCTTACCCAGCCAACCCGAACACCAGTCCGCGTTGCCGGAAGCCTGCGATGTCGTCGTGATCGGCGGCGGTGTGATTGGCGTGATGAGTGCCTGGTTCCTGGCGAAAAAAGGTTTGCGTGTGGTGCTGTGCGAGAAAGGTCGCATCGCCGCTGAACAGTCGTCGCGCAACTGGGGTTGGGTGCGGCAACAAGGTCGGGATTTGCACGAACTGCCGATCATGATGGAAGCCAACCGACTGTGGCAGCAGTTGTCGGCCGACAGCGACGAAGACCTTGGTTTTCGTCAGACCGGCATTCTGTATCTGGCCGACAGCGAAAAAGAACTGGCGCAGTTTGAACACTGGCACGGCGAAGCGGTCGAGCGTGGTTTGGATACCCACTTGCTCAGCCCGGCGCAATTGAACGAAAAGCTGCCCGAGCATCGCACGCGCTGGTTCGGTGGCCTGTTTACCCCTGGCGATGGCCGCGCCGAACCGTGGCAAGCGGTGCCGGCCTTAGCGCGGGCAGCGGCCAAAACGGGCGTGACCATTATCGAGCAGTGCGCGGTACGGACGCTGGAAACCCAGGCTGGACAGTTGCGTGCGGTGGTCACCGAGCGCGGTGTGATTCGCTGTGAGCAAGCCGTATTGGCCGGCGGTGCCTGGTCGGGTTTGTTCGCGCGCAACGCCGGCATTTCCATTCCGCAGTTGTCGGTGCTGGCGTCTGTCGCGGCCACGACTGCTTTGCCGAATTTCTACGACGGCCAGGTCGGCACACCCAACTACGCGTTTCGTCGCCGACTCGACGGCGGTTACAACATCGCGCCCGGTTACACCCATAACTTCTTTATCGGCCCGGACGCCTTCCGGCATTTTTTCAAATACCTGCCGCAACTGCGCCACGATTTCAGCGGCACTCGTTTTCACCCGGCCGCACCCAAACATTTTCCCGACGCCTGGCGCACAGCGCGTCGCTGGAGCGGCGGCGACATCAGCCCATTCGAACGCCAACGCATTCTGAATCCGACACCCAACCACACCGCACTGACGCAAACGCTCAATGCAATCAAAGCCTCGTTCCCCGGTTTTGCCGAGGCACAGATTCGTCACAGCTGGGGCGGCATGATCGATACGATGCCGGACATCGTGCCGATTGTGGATCGCGTGCCGTCGTGCCCAGGCCTGGTGATCGCCACCGGCATGAGTGGGCACGGCTTTGGTATTGGACCGGGTATGGGACGGGTGGTGGCGGACTTAGTGGCCGAGCAACCGATCGGTCACGACCTCAGTCGGTTCCGTTTCAATCGCTTCCACGACGGTTCGAAGATTGAGTTGAGCCCGGCATTCTGACGGGATGGTGGTTTAGGGCCGCACTCGGCAGTGAGGCTTTCTGAGCGGGACGCTGCAAGTACATCCCTGTACGCTCGGCGATCCACATCCCTGTGGATCGACGCCCACTCAGAAAGCCTCACTACCGAGTACTCCTGCATAGCCTGTCGGTTACGGCTGCAAGCGTTCCAAAACCCACTGCGACCCTTCGCGCCGATACATAAACCGATCGTGCAATCGGCCGCCACGGCCTTGCCAGAATTCGATCTGTGTCGGCTCGATGGCGTAACCGCCCCAGAACGGTGGCAGCGGAATGTCTTCCTGGTCGGCAAAACGTGCTTCGGTGTCGGCGAAGGCAGCATCGAGCGCTTCGCGCGAGGCGATCGGCTGGCTTTGCTGACTGGTCCAGGCGCCAATCTGGCTGTTGCGTGGCCGCGAATGGAAGTATTGCGCTGACGCCGCCGCGTCGAGTTTCTGCGCCGTGCCGTACACCACCACCTGCCGCTCCAACGCCAGCCAGCCGAAGTGCAGACTGACCTTGGCATTGGCGGCAATGTCGCGGCCTTTGTGGCTGTCGTAATTGGTGTAAAACACAAAACCGCGCTCATCCAACGCTTTCAACAACACCACGCGCTGGCTCGGCTGGCCGCTGGCATCAACCGTCGCCAAGGTCATCGCTGTCGGGTCGGCGCTCAGTTGCGCATCGACCGCCTGTTTCAGCCAGCCTTCGAATTGACGAATCGGATCGGCCTCGAGGTCGGCACGATTTAGCCCCCCTTGCAGATAATCGCGGCGGATGTCATCGAGTTTCACGGTCGTTCTCCCGGTTCAGATTCGTGGCGTTAACGCGGCTGGCAGCTGGGACAATAAAAAGTACCGCGGTTGCTGGTGCGCATTTCTTTGATCACGGTTTCGCAGCGTTTGCACGGTAGGCCAGCACGACCGTACACATTCAGCGATTGGGCAAAATAGCCCGGCTTGCCATCGCCGCCGACGAAATCGCGCAGCGTGGTGCCGCCCTGATTGATCGCCAACGCCAGCACTTGTTTGATGGTGCTGACCAACCGTTCGCACTCGGCTTTGCTGATGCGCCCGGTGGCTTTATGGGGATAGATACCCGCCATAAACAGCGCTTCGTTAGCGTAGATGTTGCCGACGCCCACAACGACGCGGGCGTCCATAATGAAGGTTTTGATTTTGGTTTTACGCTTGCGGCTGAGTGCGAACAGGTAGTCGGCGTCGAAGTCGTCGCTGAGCGGTTCCGGGCCGAGATGCGCAATCAGTTCGTGCGCTTCCAGCGGTGCTTCGGTGTACAGCCAGGCGCCGAAACGACGGGGGTCGTTGTAGCGCAGCCGCACGCCGTTATCGAGTTCCAGATCCAGATGATCGTGTTTGCCCGGCGTCGGGTCGTCGAGCAATACCCGCAAACTGCCGGACATGCCCAGGTGAATGATCAACACACCGCGTTCAAGTTGAATCAGCAGGTATTTGGAACGGCGCTGGGTGCCGAGAATTTTTTGGTCCTGAAGCTGCGCCGGCATGTCCGGTGTCACCGGCCAGCGCAAACGGCCATCGCGCACCGTCAGGCGTGAAATGCGTCGCTCCAGAATGTGAGGCTCGATACCGCGTCGCGTGGTTTCGACTTCGGGCAGTTCAGGCATGGCTTAATCCGTTGTCCGGGCGGTCCGCCGAAAGACGGCGATTATGGCACGAAGGGCCGGGCACGACATGAGCTGTCGAACCCGGCCTTTGGCTTAGCTGACTTTCTGAGCGCGCAGCAACAGGAACAACGGAATTTCCTGCACCGCACGACGTTCAGCCCGGCTCAATTTCTGGTTCGGCTGCAATGCTTCCAGCATCGGTATTTCCACCAGCCGATCCACCTGCAAGCCACTGCTCACCAATGCGCTGACGTAGTGTTCCAGCGGCCGGTGATAACTGCGCGTCGTGCCCTGGCCACTTTGGTGTCGTTGCATCGGTATGTTCAATGGCGACAGATAACTGTCCACCCGCCGGTACTGCAATTGACGACCGCCATCCCAACCCCAGCCGCTTTGGCGAGGAATGCGAAAGCACGGATGCGTCATCAGAATCACCAGCCGACCGCCAGGGCGCAACAGGGCCGCTGCGTTGTCGATGGCCGGCTGCAACGGGTTGATGTCCTGCACGCTCAGCATAAACACCGCCGCATCAAAGGCCGCCACACCCAAACGGGCCGGCAAAGCCGGGTCGGTGACATTGGCGACAATAAAACGACGGCCGGTTCCAGCGTTGTGCTTGTGCGCCCGGCTGATCAGTTTTCGGCTGAGATCGACGCCGGTATAGCTCAACCCCAGCCGACCGACCGATTCAGCCAACGCACCCGGACCGCAGCCCAGGTCGACCAGCCGTTCACCGGCCTGGCCGTCTATGGCGGCCAATAAAGCAGGGATTGCCAGCTTGCGGTGGTGAATACTGCCACGCGGACCAGACCAGCCCGCGTACCAATCAGCAACACCGTCCCAGCTCTGGCTGGAACGAGACGAAATGGATTGTTTTGCCATCACAGATTTTCCTGTCGTTAAGTTCGACGGAAACGCAGCGACGAGCAGGCCCTGGCATCCAAACGTGGTTTGGATCGGAAAGGTGTCGAAAAGGAGGAGGTCGGTACCGTCTGCTCGCCACTCAGGCGAAGCGCAGACGACCAAACACGATGTCAGCAAAAGCCATCAACGACATGATGGGGAACCCTGGTCAGTAAGAACGCGGGCGCATTCTAGGAAGCCTTGTTGTGGCGGGTCAAGCAGGCGCTATAACTACGGGCACAAAAAAACCGACGCTGCAAAACAGGGTCGGTTTTTTCAACAAAGCCGAGACTTACTTGATCTTGGCTTCTTTGAACATCACGTGCTTGCGAACCACCGGATCGTATTTCTTGAATTCCATCTTGTCGGGGGTATTACGCTTGTTCTTATCGGTGGTGTAGTAGTAACCGGTACCGGCGCTGGACACCAACTTGATCTTGTCACGCATGACTAAGCTCCTTAGACCTTCTCGCCACGGGCACGGATGTCGGTCAGAACCGCTTCGATGCCCTTCTTGTCGATGATGCGCATGCCCTTGGAAGAAACACGCAGTTTGACGAAGCGCTTTTCACCCTCAACCCAAAAACGGTGAGTGTGCAGGTTCGGCAGGAACCGGCGCTTGGTCTTGATTTGAGAGTGGGAAACGTTGTTCCCGGTTACAGGACGCTTACCTGTAACTTGGCAAATTCTGGACATGGTGCAATCGCCTCCGATTCTTCGGTCAGACCGACGTTATAGCTCTATGAATGTGGCTTCGAGTGTGAAGCCGGGAGTCCGGCCGGCACGCTTGCCGTCTGGCCCCGATCCGCCCTGTCGATCCGGGGCCCGGATAAAATGAGGCGCGTTTTATACCAGAAGGCCAGAACCAACTCAAGCGTCCTGGTGAATCTTTGTGCAATCCTCATGCGCCGCCGACTTCGCGCAACCAGCCGCGTTCGGCGAAGCTGACCACCACACCGGCGCCAACCACCAGATGATCCAGTATCCGCACATCGATGGCATTCAGCGAATGGGTCAGCCGATCGGTAATGCGCCGGTCGGCGTCACTCGGTTCGGCCACACCGCTGGGATGATTGTGCGCGAGGATGACGGCAGCGGCGTTGTGCGCCAAGGCACGACGCACCACTTCACGCGGGTAGACCGCAGCGCCGTCGATGGTGCCGGTAAACAACGGCTCGTACAGCAGCACGCGGTGTTGACTGTCGAGCCAGATGCAGGCGAAAACTTCGTGCGGCAGGCTGCGCAACTGCGCCAGTACGAACGACCGGGCGTCGCCGGGCGAGCTTAATGCCGGGCCGGTGCGCAGTTCATCCAACAGATAACGCCGGCCCATTTCCAGCACCGCCTGCAACTGCGCAAACTTGGCACTGCCCAGGCCTTTACCGACACAGAACGACGCCTGATCAGCCGCCAGCAAAGCAGCCAGGCTGCCGTAATCATTCAAGAGCGTACGCGCCAGATCGACGGCCGTTATACCAGGCAAACCTGTACGCAGAAATATCGCCAGCAGTTCGGCATCGGTCAGCGCGGCTGCGCCGCGTTCCAACAATTTTTCCCGGGGCCGTTCAGCCGCCGGCCAATCGGTAATCGCCATCCTTGCATCTCCTTATTCGTCCGACCGTGGACTCTGAGCACAACCACCCCCATGTGGTATTCTCGCGCTCTATTTTGAAAGGCGGAATCCAGGTATGCAAACACTGGTAGGAAAACGCATCGTCGTCGGTATTACCGGCGGTATCGCAGCCTATAAATCGGCCGAACTGGTGCGCGAATTGATTCGCGCCGGCGCCGAGGTTCGGGTGGTGATGACCGAGGCCGCTCAGGAATTCATCACGCCACTGACGCTGCAAGCCTTAAGCGGTCAGCCGGTTCACCGCAGCCTGCTCGATGAAGAAGCCGAGATGGGCATGGGCCACATCGAGCTGGCCCGCTGGGCGGATTTATTGCTGGTCGCGCCCGCCACGGCCGACTTTATTGCCCGCCTGGCTTCGGGTATGGGCAACGACTTGCTGACCACCCTGTGCCTCGCAACACGCGCGCCACTGGCGCTGGCACCGGCGATGAACGAAAAAATGTGGCTGAACCCGGTCACCCAGGCCAACGTCGAAAAACTGAAATCGCTGCAACCCAACACGCTCTGGTTCGGCCCGGATGCCGGCCAGCAAGCCTGTGGCGACATCGGCCCCGGCCGCATGCTGGAACCGGCTGGTCTGGCGGAACTGACCGCACGGGCGTTCAGCCCGGCGCTGCTGACCGGTCGCAAAGTCGTCATCACCGCCGGCCCGACACGTGAAGCGCTCGACCCGGTGCGCTATTTAAGCAACCACTCCAGCGGCAAGATGGGTTTTGCACTGGCCGCCGCCGCCGCCGAAGCCGGGGCCGACGTATTGTTAATTGCCGGCCCGGTGCACTTGCCAACGCCGCCTCGGGTGAAACGCCTCGATGTGGTGTCCGCGCTGGAAATGAACGACGCCGTTCAGGACAACTTGGCGCAAGTCGATCTTTTGATCGCCACCGCCGCCGTAGCCGACTACCGTCCGGCCGAAGTACCCACTCAGAAAATCAAGAAAGCCGACGGCCAAAGCGGTTTGACGCTGGAACTGATCGAAAACCCGGACATCGTTGCCAACGCCGCTAACAGCCCGATACGCCCGAGCCAGGTCGTCGCCTTTGCGGCAGAGACGGAAAATCTGGAAAGCTTCGCCCGCGCCAAGCTGGACAAGAAAAACGTCGATTGGGTCGTCGCCAACGATGTATCGCGCGACGACATCGGTTTCGGCAGCGACCTGAACGACATCCTGCTGGTCAGCCACACGCGCAGCGACGCCTTTGGCCCGGCCAGCAAGACACAGGTCGCGCGCTGGCTGCTGGAACAATTCGCCGCACAACTGCCACCTTTATAACCTCTCACCACTATTGCCTCTCACCACTATTGCCTCTCACCACAACTAGGACACCGAATGAAGCACCGCCTGAAGATCAAAAAACTCGACCCCCGCCTGGGCGATTCCATTCCGCTGCCCAGCTATGGCACCGAAGGCTCGGCCGGTCTGGATCTGCGCGCCTGCCTGGACGAAGCGGTCACGCTGGAGCCGGGGCAAACCCAATTGATCGGCACCGGCCTTGCCATTTATATCGACGATCCGAACTACGCCGCGATGATTCTGCCGCGCTCCGGCCTGGGCCATAAGCACGGCATCGTGCTGGGCAATCTGGTCGGCTTGATCGATTCGGATTATCAGGGCGAGTTGATGGTGTCGTGCTGGAATCGCGGCCAGACCAGCTTCCAGTTGGAGCCGGGTGAACGTCTGGCGCAGTTGGTGTTGGTGCCGGTGGTGCAGGCGGACTTCGAATGGGTGGACGACTTCCAGGCCACCGATCGTGGCGCCGGTGGTTTTGGTCACACCGGACGCCACTGAATCAGCGGGCGGTCAGTGAATCAGGGCTGGGTAAACAGCGACCGCCAATAGGCATCGACCGGCTGGTCGCCCAATTCCAGCAAGGCGTCGTCGAGACGTTCAGGCTGGCTGCCGTATCCGGCAATCAGATCGTTGATCAAAAAGAAGCGCTGCTCCAACTTCAAACGCACCCGCATATACGCCGGCTCTTCCACCACTTTCAGCGGGTAGACGCCGGTCGATAAATAGAAGCGCGCGTAATAGCTGTAATTCAACGCCACCTCGCCGTTCAGAATGCGGCGCACGGTGCGTTGCGTCACCTTCAAAAAGTCGGCGAATTCGCGCCGCGTCAAACCGTTCTGATCGATAAAGCGGCGCATGGCATCGGCGATCATGCTGTAGTAGTCGGCCGAGTACAGAAACCGGCGCGCATCTTCCATTTCGTCGATGGAGATGTGCATCGAACGATCGATGTCGCGGTGAATGTTGCGCGGGCAGTCGTCGATCAGGCGTTGCAGCGCGTCCATCGCTACGGTCGACGGCACTCGTTGCAACAGCAGGGCGAGCTTGATCTGGCGGATGTTGCGGTAATCGCCAATCGGCAAATGGCCGAAGTAGTCCGACTGCGCCAGGATGTGCAACGGCGACAGCCCCATGACAAAACTCCACCAGGCGATGATGTGCATGCGGTACTGACGTTTGCCCTTTTCCATCTCCAGATAGGTTTTTTTGGAAACCGACAACGCCTTCATCAAAGCCGGGATTTTCTGTTGGTTCATGTGTCGAACCTGAGCCAGAAACGCGCCCACGTTCTCATTGAATTGCCATTCAATTTCGTTGAAATCAACGCTCTCAACCGCATCGCGGTCGGCGTCATCAGTTGGATTCATAGTCACTCTTATTATCATCCTTTCTGATCGACGTCCTTGCCGCTACGGCTGCCCTATCGAGTGGCCAGTCTTTGGCACGCTCTGTTCCACAGAACGCTATCGGCCGCAACCGCCAATCACAATACGGCTTTTTGTTAATAAATTTCGCTTAACCGCGGGTGCCCGCTGCAAAGCCACTGTCTGCGCGCTGGGCTTTGTCCGCGCCGGGCATAAAAAAACCGCCCCGACAGGGGCGGTTGATGTTGCTTTGGCTAAAAAACAGCTCAGTCGAAACGGTACAGCACAAAGCCGGTGTCCAACTGGCGCACCGGCATCACCTGAGCGGGTGCCAGCCGCTGCGCTTGCGGCGAGGTTTCGAACACCACCTCGGCGTTGCCCCAGTCGGCAAACTGCCAGTTGCCATCGGCAGAGGGGTTAAAGGTGCCTTGCGTCAGCAGATAGTTGGCAATCACATCGCGGTTTTTGTCCGGCGCATCGATCACCACGGTTGAACCGTCCAGGCCCGGGAAGGAACCGCCACCACCGGCGCGATAGTTGTTGGTCGCGACCAGGAACCGCTGTTGCGGGTTCAGCGCGGCGCCGTTGAAACGCACATCAACAATCCGGTGCGCGGCGCTGCCGACCAAATCGCCCTCGGCGCTGTAACGCGGCGGCACGGTGACATCGATGCGATAACTCAAGCCGTCAATAACGTCGAAGTTGTAGCTTGGGAAGGCGTCGTTCACCAACGGCTGTTCGCCGCCCGCACTCGGATCGATGGTGTTGAACTGGCCGGCGGCGCGTTCCAGCCATTCGACCACTTGTTCACCGGTCAGTTCGACCACTTTCAGATCGTTCGGATAGATATAAAGGTCGGCTACGTTTTTCAGCGCAATCGGGCCGGCCGGCACTTCGGTGTAGTAGTTCGCACCGCCACGGCCACCGGCTTTGAACGGCGCGGCGGCCGACAGAATCGGCACACCGGCGTATTCAGTACCCGCGACGATTTGTTCGACGTACCAACGCTGGGCGTTGTTGACGATCTGAATCGACGGATCGTCCTGCACCAGGGCGAAGTAGGAATTGATGTTGGCGGAGGTTTCGCCGACGCGCTGCGCCATGTAACTCAGCGTGCCTTCGTGGTCGGCTTTCACCGCGCGCACGATTTCCGGCACGGCATCGACCAGGGCAACGGTTTCGCCATCGCGGCGCTCATAAATCGGCTGCGCTTCGGCGCGGCTGGCGACGACGGTCCAATCGCCGTTCTCGCCTTCCAGCGTCAAATCGATGATGCCCAGATGGCTGCCCCAGAAACCGGGCATAACCGATGGCACGCCGAAGAGTGTGCCGGCCTGCGCATCGACGCCTTCAATGCCGTCGTAACCCGGACCTGGGAAAACGCGGTGCGAGTGGCCGAACATGATGGCGTCGATGCCATCCACTTCGGCCAGATAACGACTGGCGTTTTCGTCGCGGCCTTCGCGCGCGCTGGCGCTGATGCCGGAGTGCGGAATGGCGACAATAATGTCGGCACCTTCGGCCTTCATCTGCGGAATGTATTTCTCGGCGCTTTCAACGATGTCGCGCGACTGCACGCGGCCGGTCAGGTTGTCCTGATCCCACACCATGATTTGCGGCGGCGTGAAGCCGATGTAGCCGATTCGCAGCCGGTGCAACTGGCCGGTGGTGTCGGCTACGGTCTTGTCGAGAATGATGTACGGCTGGAAGTAGGGTTGGTCGTTGCTCGAATCGTTATCGCCATCGTCAACAACAACGTTGGATGACACATACGGGAACTCCGCACCGGCCAGCGAACGCTGGAGAAAATCCAGACCGTAATTGAATTCATGGTTACCGATGTTGCCGACGTCGTAGTCGAGCAGGTTCATGGCTTTGAAAGCGGGGTGGATATCGCCGTCTTTCAGCTCACGACCTTTGGCGACGTAATCGCCCAGCGGGTTGCCCTGAATCAAGTCACCGTTATCGACCAACACCGAATTGGTCGCTTCCATGCGCGACTGGTTCACCAGCGCCGTGGTGCGCGCCAGACCCACCGTCACATTGGTGCGGTCGGAATAGTAGTCGTAATCGACCAGATGCATGTGAATGTCGGTGGTTTCCATCAGCCGCAACTCCACCGTTGCAGCGCTTGCAGCGCTTGCAGCGCCAGCGCAGCCGAGACCGGCGAGCACAGCAAGTCCTGTTTTCAATGTCTTCATGGCAATGCCTTTGTTGTTCGTTCATCCAATGCTGTTCATTCAGCGAAAGGCTCAACCGTCAGTCTCCATCGACCATTGAGCGCCCGTTTCGACCCTTTCTGACCCCGTGGTCAACTAATGCCAAAGGCCAACTATCTTGGCAAGGCTGAATGACAAAGCGACGACAGAAAATCACACCCAACCCAGCAGACCCAGGCCTGCCGAAACCGCCACCAGCAGCAACACCGGGCAGCGCAACCAGCGCAAGGCCACCAACCCCAGCATCGCCAACGCCAGTGCTTGAGCACCATCGATGGCCGACACAAACACCGGCTGATACAGCGCCGCCAGCAACAAACCCACCACGGCGGCATTCACCGCCGCCAAGGCGCCGGCCAGTTTCGGACGGGCGGCTAACCGCTGCCAGACATGGACCAAAGCCAGCAGCAATAGAAAGCCGGGTAAAAAGATGGCGCCGGTTGCCAGCAACGCCCCAAGCCAGGGTTGGTCCGGTCGCAATTCCGCCCCGAGAAACGCCGCCAGCGTAAACAACGGACCGGGCATCGCCTGAGCGCTGGCATAGCCGAACAGAAACCGATCCGGCGACAATGCTTCGCCCACGCCCGACTGCAACAACGGCAACACCACATGGCCGCCGCCGAACACCAGGCTGCCGGTGGTAAAGAAAGGCCGCACCGGGTCCAGCTCGTTCAGCGGCAAACAAAGCACTATCGCCAGCACCACAAACAGCCCCAGCGGCCACCAGGCGATCCGGCCCGAACCGGCTTCCGTCGACTGGGTGTCCACGACCAGAAAGCGCGCGCCCAACAGCGCCATCACCAACAAGACAACAGGCTGACTCCAAACCCAGGGCGTCAACAGCACCCAGGCGGCACTGACGAGTGCTATCGCCTGTGTCAAAGCGCGCCGGCAAAACGCTTGATACAGACCGATCACCGCATCGGCGACCACCACCAGCGCCAGCCATTTCAAACCACTGACCAAACCCGGCAGCCAGGCCGCATCCAGCCATTGGCGACTGCCAATTGCCAGGGCCGTCATCAACACAAACGACGGCGCGGTAAAACCGACAAACGCCAGCAAGGCACCGATCAGCCCGCCACGTTGCAAACCGATGGCAAAACCCACCTGGCTCGACGCCGGGCCGGGCAGAAACTGCGCCAACGCAACCCAACGCGCGTAGCCGGCATCGTCGAGCCATTCCAGACGCTGAACAAAGGTGCGACGGAAATACCCCAGATGCGCCGCCGGCCCGCCGAAGCTGACACAGCCGAGCAACAAAAACCGCGCGAATATCTCGAACCCGATGCGAAGCCTGCCCGGCATTGCCAACCCTCGGTGTTTCATAGTTAAAGACCAGCCGACAATCCTGACCGCCGAGCATGACAGCGCCGTGGCAACCGTCGAAGTGTCGAACCGTCTCTCCACACCGACTGCACAATCGGCGACTATGCTGAACCCATCATTCAACACCACAATCAGAAACCAAGACTTCGATGCGCATTCGACTCCGCTACCAAGTTCTGGCGGTCATTCTATTAGCCAACGCTCTGTTAACGATGGCCATCGTCATCGCCAACAACCAGGCATTCAGCGCCAGCTTCGCCGCCTACCAGCAAGCCGTGCAGGCCAAACGGCTGGCGCCGCTGATTGAAGCGCTGGCCGAAGAACACGCCCTTGAAGGCGGCTGGCAACACATCGATTCGATGCGTTGGTCGAATCTGGTCAAACCCTTTTTGTTTGGCCGCCGCGACGGCGAACCGAGTGGCCGACGCAGTTTCGATAACCCGCGCTTTCCTGGCCCACCGTTGCAATTGCGCGACGCCAACGGCGCCACCATTGCCGGGCCACCGTTTTTAGCCGAGTTCTCCACCTGGCTGCCGATTGAAAACACCAACGGCGAACGCATCGGCGAATTGGGCATTCCCACCAGCCTGCGTTTGACCGGCGAATTCGACCGCGTTTTCGCCGACCAGCAACGCCGCCAATTGCGTTGGATAGCACTAATTGCGCTGCTGCTTTCGGTCGCCGTCGCGTTGCCATTTGCAGCCGTTTTAACGCGTCCCATTGGCCGGCTACAACGCGCCACCCATCGGCTCGCCAGTGGCGATTACGATACCCAGATCGCCGTATCCGGCAGCGATGAACTGGCGGATTTAGCGCGCGACTTTAACCATCTGGCGCGCACACTGGCGCAGAACCTCAACGCCCGGCAACGCTGGATCGCCGATATTTCGCACGAACTGCGCACGCCCATCGCCGTGCTGCGTGCCGAGCTGGAAGCCATTCAGGACGGCGTGCGCGAACCCAATGCCGAAACGCTGGCGTCGTTGTATCAGGAAATCGAACGGCTCAGCGCGCTGGTGGAAGACTTGCACGAATTGTCCTTGTCCGACGCCGGCGCGCTCAGTTACCGGCGCGAACCATTGGAGCTGGGCCATCTGGTTGAAGACGTGCTCAGCCAGCACAGCGCGGCGTTCGAACGTGCCGGATTAACGCTGGACTATCGCCCCTCCGAAACGCCGCTATTGATCGACGCCGACAGCCACCGGCTGACGCAATTGCTCAGCAACCTGGCGCAAAACTCGCTGCGCTACACCGACGCACCGGGGCAGGTAAAAGTGCGCTTATCGCGCCAGGGCCCTTGGGCGCAATTGGAATGGTCCGACTCCAGCCCGGGCGTGCCGGCCGAGGCTTTGCCGAAATTGTTTGATCGGCTATACCGCGTTGAAGAATCGCGCAACCGCGCCAGCGGCGGTTCCGGTTTGGGGTTGGCGATTGTGCACAACGTCGTCACCGCGCATCAGGGCCAGGTCGAAGCGAAGCCATCGCCGCTCGGCGGGCTGACGCTGATCGTGCAATTGCCGTTGAGGAAAAGCTGATGGTCGCGCTGATTCTGATCGTCGAAGACGAAACCAAACTGGCGCAGGTAGTGCGCGACTATCTGCACCGCGACGGCTACGACACCCATCTGTGCCATCGCGGCGACGAAGTGCTGCCCTGGCTGAACGAGCACCAGCCGGACCTGATCCTGCTCGATTTAATGCTGCCCGGCACCGACGGCCTGACGCTGTGCCGGGAGATTCGCAAAACCCAAACCACGCCGATCATCATGACCACCGCCCGCGTCGAAGAAATCGACCGCCTGCTCGGCCTGGAGCTGGGCGCCGACGATTACGTCTGCAAACCCTACAGCCCGCGCGAAGTGGTGGCGCGGGTGAAAGCCGTGTTGCGTCGCAGCCAACTGAACCAGGGCATCAACAGCGACGACGGCCGCACGCTGGTGTTGCCGGAAAACGCCAATGAAGTCCGCTACGGCGACCGCAAAGTGGAACTCACCGCACTGGAAGCGCGCCTGCTGGCGGAACTGATGAAACACCCCGGCCGCATTCATTCACGCGACCAACTGATGGACGCCATCTACCCGGACCGCCGTCTGGTCAGCGACCGCACCATCGACAGCCACATCAAAAACCTGCGCCGCAAACTGCACTTGCTGGCACCGGAAGAAGAGTTCGTGCGCTCGGTCTACGGCGCTGGTTACAAATACGAATAGGTAAAGGTTGTGTCGTCCTCGCTGACTCCACATTTGCTGCGAATTAGGCCACGACACTGATCCTCACCGGGGCAAAGGCCCTGCGAAACTCAGGAGCAAAAACATGACCTTGAACCCACGCAATTCCCTGTTAGCCACCGCCTTAGCGGTTGCATTAACCGCCGGCGCCGGCAATGCCCTCGCCTGGGGTGGTGACGACCGCGAAGCCGACCCAGCCGAACGTTTCAGCTACATCTTTAACGAAATGAACCTGACCGACGAACAAGCCGACGACGTACTGGACGTGATGCGCACCTTCCGCGACGACCAACGCCAGGCCATGCAAGCCCGTCGTGATTCCGGTGCCGGCCGACCCAGCAAAGAAGAATTTGAAGCCCTGCGCAGCCAGGCCCGAATCGCTTTGTCGGACCAATTGGGTACCGTTCTAACCGCCGATCAGGTGGAAGATTTGATGACCTATCTGGAATTTCACGGCCCGATGATGGGCGGCCGCCACGGCGACCGTCGTAACGGTGGTGGCCGTTTTGGTCAACCGATGCCGCCGGCACCGGCGGAGTAATCGGCTACTCGGTTGCTTAAATACTCGACCGATTCCCCAAACCGGTCTTCTCGATATTGCCCGCCTTTTGGCGGGTTTTTTTTGGGGTTTGGAAGGTTGGGAATGGTTGGGATGGTTGGGGGGTCGATTGGAGGTTTGGTCGAGGGTTTGGCTGAAGGTTTGGTTGGGGTTTGGAAGGTTAGGAATAATTGAGAAAACAGATTAAGTGCACCCAGGCACACCTGTCATCCCGGCCTTGAGCCGGGATCTCCCCTGGGAAACCGAGCTACCCATTCACAGCCAACAGAACATTGGTTGCTAATCGTTGGATGGACATCCCACTAGAGATCCCGGCTCAAGGCCGGGATGACGAGGTCAATGGGAGGTTTGGTTGAGGGTTGGGTCGGAGGTTTGGAAGGTTTGGAAGGTTTGGAAGGTTTGGAATGGTTGAGAAAAACAGACTAAGCGCACCCAAACAAACTCCGTCATCCCGGCCTTGAGCCGGGATCTCCCCTGGGAAACCGAGCTACCCATTCATAGTCAAAAGAACATTGGTTGCCAATCGTTGGGATGGACATCCCACTAGAGATCCCGGCTCAAGGCCGGGATGACGGGGTCAATTGGGAGGTCTAGTCAGAGGCCTAGTTAGCGGTCTAGCCAAAGGCTGAATTACTCAGACTGCACCTTCCCAACAACAAACTTCCCTCAACTACCTACCCAACCGAATACGATTCAAATACTGCCCCGGCGTCAAACCGAGTACCGCTTTGAAGTCGTGAATAAAATGCGCCTGATCGAAGTAGCCGGATGAATAGGCGACATCCAGCAACGACACAGTCTCCGACTGCTTCAACTGCCAGCGGGCGCGGCCGACGCGTTGAATGCGGCTGTATTGTTTGGGCGATACGCCGACCAGCCATTTGAATTGTCGTTCCAGTTGGCGCTGGCTCAACGGCACCGCTGCCAGCAGGTTCGCCAACGGAACCGCACCGGCTGCGTTGCTGATCTGGCTCAGTAACGTATGCACCGGGCCGGGTTTGAACGCAGACCGTTGTAGCCGGTCCAGCAGTGCTTGTTCGATCAGCCGGTGTTGTTGATTGCGGTCGGCGCATTCGCTGAGTTGTTCGGCCAATAACGCCAACGACAGGCCGGGCACGGCGTCTTCGAATTGCAATTCATCCAAACCCACGCCGAAAAATGGCTGCCCCATGCCCGGCTGGAAGCGAATGCCTACCAGTTGTACCCGCCGTCCAAACTGAAGCTGCGTGCTGTGCATTACCGGGCCGCTGGCTAAAGCCGGTTGGCTAACATCAACGCCGTTCACCCGCAGCGGTGCCGCCAGATTAACAATGATGCCACTGCCGCCATCGGCGTACAGATACTGAGTGGTTTGTTGTTGCCAGTTGTCGATGCTCAACCACCAGATATTTTGCACATAGGGCGCCAACGCCGGCGATGGCAGCCGGCGTTCAAAGCCTCGCAAATTGGGGGCGGTGTTCAGGCGAACCGGCAACTTTTCGGCCCTCTCATCAACGTTATGCGCGACAGTTTAGCCATTCAGAAAACGCCGCTCTAGCACCACGAAACGAAATGAAACGATGACGATTTTCTACAATTCGGCCGCGTTCAAACTCGCTACTTTGGCAGCTCCAATCATTTCAGGAGACCGATCATGCGTTTCAATTTTCAAGCCGCCGCCCCCGGCGCGACAAAAGCCATGATGGGGCTGGAAAGCTATCTGGCCGAACAAAGCAAAACCGAAGACGGCGTCGATAAGCCGTTAATCGAACTGGTGAAAATTCGCGTATCGCAGATCAACCGCTGCGCGTTCTGCCTGGACATGCACACCAAAGATGCCCGCGCCCTGGGTGAAACCGAACAGCGCATCTACGCACTCAATGCCTGGCCGGAAGCGCCGTTCTTTTCCGACCGTGAACGCGCCGCCCTGGCCTGGGCCGAAGCCACCACCCGGCTTTCGACCGGCGATGTGGATGACGCCGTATACCAACAGGCGCGCCAGCATTTCAGCGAAGCCCAGCTGGTGAACCTGACGCTGGCGATTGCCACCATCAACGCCTGGAACCGTTTTGCGGTGAGCTTCCAGCCGCCGGTTGGCGATTACCAATCGCCGTATTAACCCAGGTTTTTCCATACAGCTTTTGCAAAAAAAAGGGCGTCTTTCGACGCCCACTTTTGCTTTGATTTTCGATGTTACTCCGGCTGAACCTGCACGCCTTGCACCCGCAACACTTCCAGACAAGCGCCCAGCGTGTGGTAGTCGCACTTGGCACCTGCTGCGCTTTTCTCGTCTGAGGTTTTTTGGTTGTCGCGCGTCAGCAGGCGGAACCAGGCACCGTATTGGTGATCGACAAAATGGTCCCAGCTGTATTGCCACAGCTGCTGGTAGCAGGCGAGGTATTTGTCGTCGTTTGTTGCCTGATGCAGCAGCGCAGCAGCGGCAAAGCTTTCCGCCTGTACCCAGAAATATTTGTCGTCGTCGCACCAGTTGCCGTCCGGATCAAAACCGTAAATCAATCCGCCGTGTTCGGCATCCCAGGCGGCTTTCCAGGCGCGATCAAACAACGACTGGGCGCGTTCGACCATCCAGGCTTCCGGGGCGTGGCGGTGCAGCATTAACAGCAGTTTAGTCCACTCAGTCTGGTGGCCGGGCTGGAAACCCCAGGGGCGGTAGAGGTTTTTCGGATCGTCTTTGTTGTAGTCCCAGTCGATGTTGAAATCGGCCTGGTAGTGTTCCCAGATTAAGCCATCGGTCTGGTCGGCCTGACGCACGGCGACGTTGTACGCCAGCGTTCGGGCCCGTTCCAGATAGCGCGCTTCGTTGGTGGCTTCGAACGCGGCGATCATGGCTTCACACAGGTGCATGTTGGCGTTCTGGCCGCGGTATTGGCTGACGGTGCCATCGGCGGCAATTTCGTCGGCGTAGAGGCCGTGTTCGGCTTGCCAGAAACGCTGCTCCAGCAAGTCGAAGGTGCGCGCTAAGGGCGCGTTATCCACCAGGCCGGCCTGGCGCGCGGCGGCGTAGGCCAGCAACACGAAGGCGTAGCCGTAGGCCATTTGCGTCATGTCTTCGGGTTGGTGGTCGCGCAGTGTCCAGGCGTAGCCGTTTGCGTCGTCACGCCAGTGCACCCGTTCCAGATAGTCGAGGCCGTGTTGGGCAATGCCTAAATAGTCGGTGCGGTTAAAGAAGCGGCCGGCCTGGGCGTAGTTGACGATGATGCGGGTGGACGAGACCAACTGGCGGAAGCCGGGATCGAACAACCGGCCGTCGTCGTAATAGTTGTGGAAATAGCCGCCGCTGGAATCGACCACGCGCGGGTCGTAAAACGCCAGGATGGAGCGCAGATGCTCCACCAGAAAATCGCTGTCGTAGAAATTCATGGATGGGTTCCTCAGGCGTCGAACGGCCAGCTTTGGCTGACTTCCGACCAGGTAGGCAGGGACGGCAACGCACCGGCGCGGCTGACGGCTTTGCCGCCACAGGCCGCCGCAAAGGTGGTGATGCGTGTCAGTTCGTCGCGGCTTAAACGCGACAGGTCGCGGCCGTTCAGGGCGCGCAACAAACCGCCACTGAAGGCGTCACCGCCGGCGGTGGTGTCGACGGCTTTGACGGTGGGCGGCGTAACCACCAAATCGCCCTCGCGCGTCAGGACGCGAATGTCGCCGGCGCCATCGGTCACCCAGATGGCTTTGACGGAATCGAGCCATTCGTCCATCGGGAAGCCGCTGGCTTCAATCCAGTCGGCTTCTTCTTTGGAGACTTTGACGATGTCGGCCAGACGCAGGAAACGGTCAATCACCGCCGGATCGACCTGGGCTTTCGGCCACAGATTGTGGCGTAAATTGACGTCGAAACTGATGGTCGCGCCAACCCGGCGGGCGTGCTCAATCGCCGCTTCAGTGGTGCGGGCGATGGCGGTGTCGGTCAGGGTGTTGGAGCAGAAGTGAAACAGGCCGGCGCCTTCGAAGGCGGGCATTGGCAAATCGTCAGGCGTCATCAATACATCGGCCGAGGCTTTGCGCAAAAATTCAAAGCTGCGGTCGCCATCGGCATCGAGGAACACATAGGCCAGCGGCGTGTGGGCGCTGGGATGGACGCCGAGGTATTGCATGTCGACGCCCATTTGCACCATGGCGTCGGTCAGAAAACGGCCGAAACGGTCGTCGCCGACCTGGCCGATAAAGCGCGCTGGTGCATCCAGACGCGCAACGGCGGCCGCCACGTTGGCCGGTGCGCCGCCGGGGTATTGGCGAAATTCCGGCAACTCAAAGCCACCTTCGTGGGCTTGGTTGAAGTTCAGAAAATCGATCAGCAATTCGCCGAAACAGAGTATGGGTTTCATCTTGTTGTTGGGTCCGTACGGTTAATAAAACAGGCGGTATCGATCACCTGGAGTTCGTCGATCGGAACGTCGCCCGATAAAGCAGCCAATAATACCCGACCCAATTGCCGACCTGCGTGATGCAGATCCTGTCGGAAACCATCGACCGGTTGATGGAAGTAATCCGCTAAGGCTGAAGTCTCCAACGCTACCACATCCGCGGGGTGACCGGCATCGCTGAGTCCGGCCAACAGGCCCATGGCGGTGATTTCGTCGCCGCAGATGTAGGCGTCGGGTGCGGTGTCGGAAAGCGCCTGTTGGCGTGCGAAGTCTCTCGGGTCGAAATTCGCAGTATCGCTGATCAATTGCCGTTGCGGCTCGACCGACAAACCCCGCGCCTGATGCGCGCGCATAAAACCGACGCGTTGATGCCAGGCGAACAGAAACCGTTCCGGCGGCAACAACAGGCACAGCCGTTCCCGGCCGCGATTGAGCAAATGCTCTACCGCGCGCTGGGTGAAATCGGCGTTGTCGATATCGACATACGGATGCGGCAACGCCAACTCGGTACGGCCGAAGGTGACAAAGGGCAAACCGACGTCGGCCAGATAACGCACCCGCGCATCCTGGCTTTGCGTCAGCGTTAACACCACGCCATCGGCCAGGCCTTGTTCGACCACCAACCGCACCGGCGCCAGTTCGTCTTGTTCGGGGCGGCTGGGAATGACGGTCAGTTGGTAGGGCGTGTCGTCGAGCGCGGCCGTCAGCCCGGCAATCAACGGGCCGGTGCCGACATCGCCGACCACTTCGTCCGGCGCCTGCACCGGCAAAATGACGGCGATGACGTGGGTTTTGCCGGTTTTCAAACCAATGCCAGATTGGTTCGGCCGATACCCCAGTTCCAGCGCCGCCGCTTTCACCCGCGCTCTGGTGCCGGGCTTCACTTCCGGGCCGTCTTTGAGCGCGCGCGACACCGTGGTGATCGACAGGCCCAAATGCTGCGCCAGGGTTTTTAACGTGGTGCGGGCTCGCATCATGGCGTCAGCTCGGCCGGTAACTGCGTTCGAGGTGATCAATGCGCACGCTGCCCAGATCAATCGGCTCTACGCCTTGCCAGTACAGACGCCGGGGTTCGCCGGGCAATAACGTTAGGCTGTTGTCGGACCAATGCCCGGCGGCCGGTGACGACAGGGTGACAAAATGCGCCGGGCCGTCGGTGCTGAGTTCGAGCCATTGGGCATCGCCCTCGCTGCCGGTGGTGGCCTGTACCTGTGCTAGCGGCAGATTCAGCGTTTTCCACAAGGCGAAGTAAGCGGTCGCTTCGCAGTCGAACACCTGGCCGGCTACTCGCGCCTCGGCTGCGGAGACGGCAAATTGCTGCTCGGGTTGGTCGGCGTCCAGTTCTATCAACACCCGGCTTTCGCCGCCGGCCAGTTGCAGGTCGAAGGTTTCTGAACGCTCGGTCTGGCCGGCCAGAGTCAACAAGCGCCAACGGCCAGAAAGCGCCGCTTGCTGCGGTAAATCGTTCACTGCGACCAGTTTTTTCTGGCTGCCGTCGCCAATCCAGAACAACTGAATGGGTTGGTAAAAACGACGTGCGTGGTAATGCAATTGCTTCCAGCGGCCGCCGTATTCGAGGCTGCTCCACGACGCCACCGGCCAAGTATCGTTCAACTGCCAATACAGCGTGCCCATGCAGTGCGGCCGCAATGAGCGCCAGTATTCGACGGCGGTCTTAATCGCCAACGCCTGCTGCACCTGGCTCAGATACAGAAACTGATCAAACCCCACCGGGAAGCGGAAATAGCGGGTGAACATTTCCACGATGCGCGAATTGCCGCCGAGATTTTTCTGGTGCGCTTCCATGACCGGGCTGGTGACGTTGCGGTCGGCCGGTTCGGTGATCGACTCAATCAATTCCAGCGACGGGAACGACTGATAACCGAATTCGGAACAGAAACGCGGCTGAATCTCGGTGTAAGCGGAGAAGGATTTGCCTTCGTGCCAGACATCCCAGAAATGCATGTCGCCGCGATGGTCGTCGTGCCAGGCATCGCCAAAATCCAGTTCGCCGTTGCAGGGTGAACTCGGCCAGAAAGTTCGGCCGGGGTCGTTCTGTGCCACCACGTCGTCGAGCACACGATTCAGCCGGTCGTAATTGACCAGATATTGGTCGCGGTTGTTGCGCGACACGTCAAACCAGTCGATGGCGCCGATGACTTCGTTGTCGCCACACCAGAGCGCGATGCAGGCGTACGACTGCAAGCGGCGAATCTGATATTCCACCTCTGGCCGAATGTCGTCGATAAAGGCTTTGGTGCTGGGGTAGAGCGCGCAGGCAAACATCAGGTCGTGCCAGACCAGAATGCCAAGGCGCTCGCAGGTGTCGTAAAAGGCGTCCTGTTCGTAAAAGCCGCCGCCCCAGACACGCACCATATTCATGTTGGCGGCCACGGCGTCGCCCAGCAGTTGCTCGTAGCGCTCGGGCTGGTGTCGTGCCGGGAAGGCATCGGCCGGTATCCAATTGGCGCCTTTTGCAAAAATGTCGACGCCGTTAACGACGACGGCCATGCGGTTGCCGGCGTCATCGGCCGACAGGTCCCAGTGCAGCGAACGCAAGCCGATGTCGCGCTGCCAATGTTGGCCGTCCAGCCGAACGCTCAGGTGATACAGCGGTTGGTCACCGTACCCGGCCGGCCACCATAAGCGCGGTTGTTGGATGGTCAGCCGGGTTTTGATGCCTTGAGCGCCGGCTGGAATGGTTAGCTGCACTGGCTCGCAGTCGGTCATTTGAAGCTCAATAAGCTGCGTTTTATCGGCCGGGCCGCTGGTGTCGATGGCGATGTCCAAATGGACACAATCGGCTTCATGTACTTGATCGACGCGCACGCTGTCCAAACGTCGCCCCGAATGCAGCATCAATTCCGGCGCGGCGTACACACCCATCGACAGCAAACACAGCCCCCAATCCCAACCGGCGTCGCACTGGGTTTTGCGCACCAGATTCATGTGTGGAATCTGGTTGTTCATCGCCGCCCAGGGCACCGGAAAGGGTTGTTGTTCAGCGCGTTGTGCGGCGAGGGCGGCGTTGTCGTGCAGGGTGATGGTCAGTCGATTGCGGCCAGGTTTTAAGGCAGCGCGAACGTCGAGGTCGAAGCGACGGAAGAAGTTGGCGATTTCACCCACGGGCTGATCGTTAATAACGACGCTGGCGTGGGTATCGACAAAGGCCAACCGCAATGTCGCCTGGCCGGCCAGGTCGGCTTCGCTGAGATCGAACTCGGTTTGCAGCACCCAGTCGTGTTGGTGCACCCATTGAACGGCAGCTTCGTTGTCGCGGAAATAGGGGTCGGGGATGTCGCCGGCGTCGAGCAGAATCTGGTGAACATCCAGCGGAATGCTGGCCGGGTAGCGTTGCTCGGGTTGGTCGGCCCGGTGCAAAGTCCAGCTACCGTCCAGTGAGTTTCCAAAGGTGGATTTTGATGAAGCAACCGACATGCACAAACTCCTGAACGATGGCACGGCAGCAGAACCGTGCGAAAAATCTTAACGTTACGATTTTTGCGATGTTGCCACCGGAAATCGCTTATTTAAAGCCCGAACATCGGTTCTTAACGTTTTAAATTCACGCTGATGGTCAGCCTGGGTTCGAACAGATGGCGTCGAATAGGCTGCGATTGTGTCCTGAATGAGAAAAATGAGCCGGCATTCATTGAATTTATACAGAAAGCGATCACTCTATGAGCGACTTAAAAAAACACTTCGGAACTCACCCATGTCCACCTCCGCATTACCCACCTATTCCAGCCTCGAAGAATGGGCTAACAGCCTGACGCATGGTCTGGGTGCGGTGCTTTCTATTGCCGGTCTGGTCATTCTGGTCGTGTTGGCCAGTTTGTACGGCGATGCCTGGCAGATCGTCAGTGCCAGCATTTACGGTGCTACCTTAATTCTGCTGTACAGCGCCTCGACGCTGTATCACGCCATTCAATCCCCACGTGCGCGCGCTGTGATGCGCCGTTTCGATCACATTGCCATCCTGTATCTGATTGCCGGCACCTACACACCCTTCACGCTGGTCACCTTGCGTGGCGGTTGGGGTTGGTCGCTGTTCGGCATCGTTTGGGGACTGACGTTGCTGGGTACCATCGTCCATCTGACGTCGCTGCGCCGTTTCCACTGGCTGATGGTCGGTCTGTATCTATTTATGGGCTGGTCGGTGCTGATCGCCATTCGGCCGCTGATTGCTTCTTTGCCACCCGCTGGTTTGGGTTTGTTGGTGGCGGGCGGTCTGGCCTACACCCTGGGTGTGGTGTTTTACGGTATGAAACGCCTGCCGTTTAACCACGCCATCTGGCATCTGTTTGTACTGACGGGCAGTGCGCTGCATTTCTTCACGGTGCTGTTTTTCGTCATCCTGTGACCAGCATTGCTGCCAACAAAAAAACCCGGCATTAGCCGGGTTTTTTTATGCTCAGTGAACTGCGTTAAAAGAACGCCATTCAGGCGGCGGTGAATTCGGCGGTTGCCGCCCATTCGTAGTCTTTGAGCAGTTGTTTGCAGGTTTGGCCGCAGGAACCGCAATCCGTCGCTACGCCCAGTTCACGCCGGATTTCTGCGTAATCGGCGCCTTCTATGGCGAGGTTTTCGATGTCGCGGTCAGTGACCCCTTTGCATACACAAACGTACATCGTTTGGGTGTTCCTGTTGCGGTTAGCTAGCGAATCGCAAATCTAATACGAATCTTTATCATTAACAAGTCTGGAACTGCGTTTCAAAGTGGTTTTGAAGGTAAAGATATCGCCGGTTTTTGATGCATAAAAAAGCCCTGCTTTTTCAAACAGGGCCACATTCAAGCAGGGCTATGTCAAACAGGGCTAAGTCAAAAAGAGCCAGGCTGTTCAACTGCGCTGGCAAGCCTCAGTACAGGTAGACGGCTCCAGATTGGGGCGCGTCCGTATTCGACCCGTCAAGGCCGATGCCTGAACTGACACCCGTTGCATCACCATCTTCACCGAAGGCACCCACCGCCAGGGTATTGCCATCGCCACTTAACGACAGCCCCTGGCCAAACGCCTGCTCCCCGGCGGTGTTGGAGGCTTTGATGTACGACTCAAAATACCACTGCCCATCATCACCCTGCACGTAGGTGTACACCGCGCCGGAATCGGCCGCAGAATTGTTCAACTGATTGCCGTTCAGGCCGACGGCTGAACTGTCTTCGCCCGACCCTTCGTATGTCTCATCAGGAGACTCGTTATATTCGAAGTCCGCTCCGGTGCTGACGGCCAGCCGTCTTCCGTCATTGCTCAGGCTGACGTGCGTGCCAAACATATCTTCCGGGCCTGGGTATTTCGCCTTGATATGAACTTCCTGTTGCCAGCCATCGCCATCGTGCCAACGGTAAATATAAACGGAGCCTGATTGGGAGCGAGCAATGCCCTGTGTTGGATTGATGCCCGCGCCCGGCCGGCTGCTCCAAGGGTCACCAATGGCAATCACCTTCCCGTTATCACTCACACTGACGGAGCCACCAAAGAAGCCCTGATCTGGGGTTGGATCGGGGGATCGGATGAAGGTTGGGCCAACCAAGTACCCGGGTGCGCTAATATGGTTGGGGCGGGAATACACCTGAACGGCGCCTCGTCCAATCGCATTGTTATTGGGTGCTTGTGGTGCACCCAGGGCTATTGTATTTCCGATGCCGTTGATGCTGACGGAATGCCCCACTCTTGCTTTATCCCCAGAAACCTCATAGATCAGAGTACTAAAAACCCAACTGATATCGACGCGGCTGTACAGATAGCCCAGGCCTCTGTCTTCCAAATATTCGTTTTCGTTTTCTCCTAGATCAGACGACCAATAGCTAGCCTTATTTGCACCTACGATAAGTGTTGACCCTTCGTAGTCCAAGCTGAGAGCTAACCCATAGAGTTGGCCTGCTCTCTCGCCGTTGAGCTCCGGTTTTAGATAGGCCTGCTGCACCCATTCACCGTCTTCGTGATGAAAAACATAGACCGCCCCAGACTGCGGGTCGCCGTTATCGTGCGCAGGATTCGCAAATTCACCACTACCATCTTCATCCGGCGCACCAACAGCCAGGTACTCACCGTTGCCGCTCAGGCTGACGGCCATGCCAACATGGTCATACGCCTCACCGTGGGGAAGGTTAGGCACCAGTGCGACAGCGCCTTCCTGCGCCCAAACGCCATCGGTCTTACGGAAGATAAAGACGCCGCCAGAATTTTCCTGGTACGGAAGCTGACGATCAAAACCATAAGCGCCCACGGCCATCACAGTGCCGTCGTCACTCAGGCTGACTGATCGACCAAACAGATTGCCCGCGTTGGTTTCATCCCCGCCTTTGAAATAACCAATGCTGCCCAGCAGGTAGTTGTACTGCGCTTCAACACCTCGAGTCGTTAATTCGGTGCTGTCTTGGCAGTGGTTTTTTCCGGCAGTATCGGTGTAGCAGGTTTCCAGGATGTATTCGCGGTGAGTGAGCGCATAGAGCGGCACTACATGGCGATAAATCATCGTCTCACCCGTACCGTCCCGGGTAGGTTGGATGGGCGTCCAATCGCCGCTGTTGGGGTCCGGGTCGTCGATGCGTTCCAACAACCGATAGCTGAAGCGAGCATCCGACGGCCAACGGAATTCGAGGGTTTTGATGCCCGACGGTGCCATGGTGAGTTCAGTCGGGGCAAGAGCACAGTTGATAGAGTGACTGTAATTACCCTGATTAGGAGAAACCGTCACTCTCCTAGGGCTGGTTGTCGGAATTATTGTACTGCCCGCGAATGTGCAGATTTGGCGTTGCGCGGGTCCCACTTCGCTGATGTCGTTTAACAGTGTGATTGAGAGCCCCTCGTCTACGTAATCGACGAAGTGCTCGCCATTGGTGGTGTACTCGTTAGAGCTGTCATCGCCTACGACGCTGGCGACGATTTTTGTCGGCGGCAACAAACCCTGAATCGAAAGAGAGTACCTTGGCCTCTCGCTGCACTGGATGGTGACCGTCACGGACGTTTGGATGCCGGTTGTCGTATTAGCGCCGTTGGTACCGAAGTAACACGGCCTCATCGTTTCAGGAAAGAAGGAGAAAGCCACGGTGTAGAGCGTACGCCGGGGCAACGGGGTGTCGAAGGTGAATGTGCCATTTTCAGATACGTCCAGAGTTTGTGTTTGTGTTTGCCCTGAATCGTCAGTTAATTCCAGCTGGCCGATGCCAGTACCCACCCAGCCGCTGATGTTGGCTTTGACGGTGTAGTTGGGTATGGCGAAGCACGTCACGGTAATACCCGACACATTGGCCATCTGCACTTCGACCGTCCGGGTAATTTCGTTGTTGAACTCGCATTGTTGAGTGTCCGGTTTGCTGGCAACGGATAGCGTGTAACTTGCATTAGCGGGCAGATTTTCAAAGGTGAAATCCGTATTCGCCGCGCTGTCCATAATTGCGCTGCCGTGCGAAATGCCATTGCTGTCTTTGATATTTAAGTCCATTTGCCCCGACAACCCCGTTACCCTGCCGCTGATGGAGAAAGTGCGGTCAACGCAGTTGATCTGAATATCGGTGACGTCGGTGATGCTTACCGGAACGGTCAGGCTCTCTGTCTTTGTGTCGCCGTCGAGGAAGAAACACTGCTGCGCCGTCGGCATGTAGGTAATTGTCAGTGTGTAAGACGCATTCGCCGCCAGGTCTGAAAAGGTGAAGTCCGAGTCGCTGGTTAAGGTGACGACATTGCTCCCGTCATCGCCCAGGCTGATGCCCAGTTCACCCGACAAACCCGTCACGCTCCCGCTGATCGATACCGGATCGGGGATGGCCGAGCACGTTACATTCAGGTTGGTGACGTTTCCATTGCCCAGCGTGCCGACCTGATGTTGCGTGTTATTGGCAAAGCGGCATTGCTGGCCAGACGGTGGCGTGACAATGCTGACGCCGTATTGCATACCGTCTTCCAGTCGGGTCTGGAACACGAATTCGCCGTTGCCCGTGCGCGTGAGGTCTTCATCACTGTTAAAGAGCCTGAGCGTTATTTGGCCGGTCGAGCCGACAACGGCTCCGCCCAGCGTAAAGGTGTCGGCTTGCGACGGGGCCGATGGCGGTGGCTCTTTTTTGGGCGGGTCTTCTGGGCTGCTACAGCCGGCCAACACCATGACCAGGCAGAACAACAGTCGGGGGAAGCAGTAACGGCTCAATGGCTTTGCGTGCGGCATGATCGAATCTCCGGGAAGTCCGTACTTCTGGCGGGCAGCGGTTTGGGACGTTGAAAATCCATCCGCTGAAAAAACCCGGAGAAAGCCTAAACGGTGGCCGTTTGAGTAATCGTTTTGCTGATGGTGGAATTTTTGCCCGAAACGTTTGAAAAAACCGAAATAGCGGGTTGGCTTTAACGAATTGATAAGGGTGTCACATTTTTACGTCTCAACAGGGTGTTCGCTGTGGCAGCGTCTCGGAGTGCCAGGCAGGCAAACTGCGGGGTTTTGTTCACGCCAAAAACAAAAAAAGCGACCCGAAGGCCGCTTTTCTAATGAACCGCAGGCAGACCTCAGTCGCTGGTCTGGCTTTCGGTCATGCTTTCGCGCATGCGCCGGCGCAGCATCGGCCCCACCAAATACGGCAGGACCAAGCCCAACACCGCCAGCGTCCACAAACCGGCCGCCAACGGACTGCCCCACAAGATGGACCAGTCACCGTCCGACAGCACCATGGCGTGGCTCAGGTTCTTCTCCATTTCCGGGCCTAACAGCATGCCGAGAATGATCGGAACCAGGGGTATTTCCAGCTTGCGCAGCAAATAACCGAACACGCCAAAGGCGACCATGAAGTACAGATCGAAGGTGGCGTGGCTGATGGAGTAAATGCCGACAAAGGCGACCATGGTAACCACCGGCAACAAGTACATCGGCGGCACTGACAGCAGCTTCACGAAGAATCCGACCAGCGGAATGTTCAGCAGCAACAGCACAAAGTTACCGATCAACAAGGCGGCAATGACGCCCCATACGATGTCGGCATTCTGAGTAAACATCAGCGGGCCGGGCGTGATGTTCAGCGAGATCAACATCGCCAACAACACCGCCGTGGTGCCACTGCCGGGTACACCCAGCGTCAACATCGGCACCAGCGCTCCGGATGAAGCACCATTGTTACCGGCTTCCGGTGCGGCAACACCACGCGGATCGCCTTCACCGAAGTGACCGCGCTTGCCCAGGTACTGCTTCTCCAGCGTGTAGCTGATGAAGCTGCCCAGGGAAGCGCCGGCGCCTGGCAATACACCGGCGATAAAACCGAGAATGCCGCCGCGAACGGTGGTTGGCAGGGTGTCGAGGATGTCTTTGGGACGCAGCGACAGCTTGCCAACCTGGATCAGCTTGCGACCGGCGCCGGCCCGTTCTTCGATGAACAGCATCAACTCAGAAATGGCGAACAGACCGACGATGGCGAGAATGAAATCGACGCCTTCGTACAGTTTGAGCACACCAAAGGTGTAGCGCTGCGTGCCGGTGGCCATTTCAATGCCGACGGTCGAGATCATGATGCCCAGCGTTGCTGCGATCACGGTCTTGACCGGGTTCTTGCCGGTTATGCCACCCAGGGTCGCAAAAGCCAGCACGAACAGGGCGAAGTATTCCGCCGGGCCAAAGGTCAGGGCGAAACGCGCCAACACCGGGGCCAACAGAATCAGGCCCAGCGTTCCGATCAGGCCACCCATAAAGGAAGCAATCGCCGAAATCGCCAGCGCTTCTGCGGCTTTGCCTTTTTGCGCCATCGGATAGCCGTCCAGACAGGTCATCATCGCCGGCTCGTCGCCGGGAATGTTGAGCAGAATGGAGGAGATACGACCGCCATACATGGCACCGGCGTAGACCGCGGTGAGCAAAATCATGGCGGTATCGGCCGATAACCCCAGCGTGAATGCCAGAGGAATCAGAATGGCTACGCCGTTGGCCGGGCCCAAACCCGGCAGGGCGCCGATCAGGGTTCCGACGAAGGCGCCGAACAGCGCGAACATCAGGTTTTGCGGCTGCAACGCAACAGCAAAGCCCTGCATCAGAAAGTTCAGTGTGTCCATCGTTCAAGCTCCAACAGACCGCCTGGTAACGACAATTCCAGCAGATGGTTGAACAGGACAAACACCAGCACAGCACCGATGAAACCGGTCAGGTAGGCATTCTTGACGGGCGCACCCATGCGCCAGCACAGCGTGCCGACGGCCAGGGTTGTCGACAGAATAAAGCCCAGCCATTCGAGCAACACGGCGTAGGCAATCAGGATCAGTACGGCGACCGCCAATTCCATCAGCGTGCGGCTGGCCGGCCAGTGGGTATCCGGATCGGGTTTGGCGATCAGATAGCAACTGCACAGCGCCAGCACCACCGACAGAATGGTCGGAAAAGTCTGCGGTCCAACCGCCTCATGGCCGCCAAAAGGTGGCGGCCATTGTTGGGCGGCCCAACCGTAGGCTACGGCCAGGACCAGCAGGACCAGGCCGAGCAAACGATCTCCGCGTGCTGTCATCTCAGCAATCCGATCTCGCGTGACAGTTGTTCGATGTCAGCTACTTGAGCGCGGACGAAGCTTTCGAACTCGTTAGCCGGCGGGTGGAACGGAATCAGACCGTTGCGAGCCATAACATCTTTCCACTCGTCGCTGGCGTACAGCTCGTCGATGGCGTTAACCCAGTAAGCCTGAGCTTCCGCATCGGCATCGGCCGGCATGTAGAAACCGCGCCAGTTCGGACCCAGTGCATCGATGCCTTGCTCACGTGCGGTCGGGATGTTGGCAAAACGGCCCGGCAGACGGTCTTCAGCCAGTACGGCCAACACACGCAGATCACCCGATTCGATGAAACCAGTCGCTTCACTGATGTCGCCAGTGAAGGCATCAACATGGCCGCCGATGACCTGAGTCATGGCTTCGCCACCGTTGTTGTACGACAGGTACGGAATGCGCGGCAGGTTTTCAACGCCTGCAGCTTTGGCGGCGATCAGGGCTTTCAGGTGATCCCAGCCACCGTTGGCGCTGCCACCGGCGAACTTAACGGAACGCGGGTCGGCTTTCAGCGCGTCCATCAACTGGTTCAGGTTTTCGTATTTTGAGTCGTTAGCGACTGCGATGACGCCGTAGTCCGCGCCCAGAGCGCCAACCCACTTAACCATGTCCGCGTTCATGCCCGGGAATTGCTGCTGGGCCAGACGCGTGGTGGTAGCGGTGGACGCTGCGACCAGCAGTTGGTCGTCGCTGCCGCGCTTACTGACAGTGTGCGCGAAAGCAACACCGCCACCGGCACCGGCCATGTTGGTGGTCTGAACGTTACCCGGCACCATGTCGAGTTCTTCCAGCACCTGACCGACGCTGCGGCAGGTGAAATCCCAGCCGCCGCCCGGGTCTGCCGGTGCAATACATTCGACACGGCCGCTGGGTTCCCAGGCCAAGGTAGTTGCACTGACAGCCAGAGCGGCCAGCATAGAAAGGCTTTGTTTGAGCTTCATTGGGTTGTCCTCTCATTGTTGTTGTAGGCTGACAGTCGCAGCCGGCCATCGGCCGAGGTGCGGCCGTGGCCAGACCGGACGGTAGGTCGAGCAGGGAACCGCCACCAGCTTGTGGACGTAAAACTTTTATCGAATATAAACGCAATATTGTTCATTCTGTTCACGGGTAATGCCCGGACGTATCCGCTAGGCTTGCAGCGCGCCTGGAACTCTGGTTGAACGTGTTTCAATCGGCAATGGATTGCTCCGACTTCCCTTCCATTCACCCACAGCAGCGCGCCTTTTGTGTTCAAAAAACTCAAACTCAAAACCCGCATGATTTTAGCCCTCGGCTTGGTAAGCGCTGTGCAAACCGGCGTCATCGGCGGGTTCGCCTGGCAATACCTGAGCCAGTCGCTGGACGAACAAATCGGCCAGCGCGCGTTGATGGTGGCAAAAACCATCGCGGCCATGCCGACCGTCATCAGCGGCATCGAACAACGAGATACCGACCAGCTGCAACAGCTTAGCCTCAAATTGGCAGAAACCAATGAAGCGCTGTTTATTGTTATTGGCGACGCCAACAACATTCGGTTAGCACACCCCAACCCGGAACGCATTGGCCATTCGATGGCTGACGACGATGGCGACAAAGGCGAAATTGCGCTGCTCGATGGCCGTGCTTACGTCAATAAAGCGCACGGCAGCCTGGGCGAATCGATGCGTGGCAAGGCGCCGGTGTTCGATGCCAGCGGCCGCGACATCATCGGTCTGGTGTCGGTCGGTTATTCGCTGAATCAGGTGCGCGCCACCATCAATCGATACAAACAGGTCTTGGTCGCCGGTATGGCGTTGATGCTGTTGTGCAGTGTGGCGGCCGCCATCATCATCGCCGGGCGTTTCAAGAAGGCCATTTTTGGGTTGGAGCCGGAGCAGATTGCCCGGCTGTTTGAAGAGCTCGATGCGACATTGCAGTCGGTGCGTGAGGGGATCATCGCTGTTAATCGCGACGGCCAGATCACCACGGTTAACCGCACCGCTATCGAAACCCTCGGTCTGGCACCGGATACGCCGCTGATCGGCCGCGAAATCAACGACGTCGTTCCTGAAAGCGGTTTGATGCCGGTACTGGAAAGTGGCGAGCCGCAGTTCGATCAGGAAGTCTGGATGAACGAACGCCACATGATCGTCAACCGCCTGCCGGTGAAACAGGACGGTGAGTTGATCGGCGTGGTGTCGTCGTTCCGGCTGCGCGATGAGCTGGATCAGGTCAGTCGCCAGTTAACCCGCATTCAACAATACGCCGACACGCTGCGCTCACAAACGCACGAATACTCCAACAAATTGCACACCATCGCCGGCCTGATTCAGCTCGGCGCTCAAGATGAAGCCCTGGCGCTGATCGGCAGTGAAGTCAGCGACCATCAGGCGCTGATTCAACTGTTGCTCGAAGCGGTGCCGGACCCGCTGCTCGCCGGTTGCCTGCTGGGCAAATACAACCGCGCCCGGGAAATGGGTTTGCAGTTGATCATCGACCCGGACAGCCGGATGACTGAATTGCCTGATCGTCTGCCGCGCGACCAGTTGGTCAGCGTGGTCGGCAACCTGATCGACAACGCGCTGGAGGCTACGCGCCAGTCACGCCCCGACAGCGGTCAGGTGCATCTGAGCATGACCGATCTGGGCCACGACCTGATTTTTGAAGTCGAAGACCAGGGGCCGGGCGTGCCCAATGAACAACGCGAACGCATTTTCGAGAAAGGCGTGACCACCAAAAACGACACCAATCACGGCTTGGGTCTGCATCTGGTGCGCTCCTTCGTTGCCCGCTGGGGTGGCTCGATTACACTGGAAGTGCTGCAAACCGGCAGCCGCTTCACGTTGTACCTGCCCAAACGGCCGGAGGGGGATGTCTACCGATGAGATTGATTCGCTTGCTGGTGGTCGAGGACGACCCGCAAATCGCGGAAATTCAGCGTCGCTTTGTTGAACGGCTGGAAGCCGTCGAACTCTGTGGCATCGCCCACAACCTGACGGACGCGGAAGATCTGGTCGAGGTGCTTAAGCCGGATTTGATGTTGCTCGATGTGTTCTTTCCCGACGGCAACGGTCTCGATTTGCTGCGCAGCTTGCGCGCCCGTAACGCCAATACCGACATCATCCTGGTCACCGCTGCACGCGAAGTCGATACGCTGCGCTCGGCACTGCACGGCGGCGTGTTCGATTACATTCTCAAACCGCTGGTTTATGAGCGCCTGGAAGAGGCGATGCAGCATTATCGACAGCACCGGGACCGGCTCGACAACCTCGAACGGGTGGCGCAAAAGGAATTGGATGCGTTACTGCCGCGCGGACAAAGCGACATCGGCAACGAGCCGGAACGATTACCCAAAGGCATCGACGCCCTGACGCTCGACACCATTCGCAAAGTGCTGCTCAGCGATGGCCCGTGGAGCGCCGATGCCGTTGGTCAGCGCATCGGCGCATCCCGCACCACCGCCCGCCGCTACCTGGAATATCTGGTCAGTGCCGGCGAGCTGGTTGCAGAAGTAAATTACGGCAGTGTCGGTCGGCCGGAGCGACGCTATCGCCACGAACCGACCGACCTCAGCCGCTGATTACCACTGATAACTCAGGCTGGCCGTCGCCTTGCGCGATTCGCCGTAGTAACACCAGAAATCGCAAGCGGCGACGTAGGTTTCATCGGTCACATTTTTCACGTTGACCTGAGTCTGCCAACCATCGGCAAAGGCGTAACCCGCCATCAAATCAAACAGGGTATAAGCCGGGACGGTTACATCGCCGGCTTCGTACTCGGTTTCACCGACAAAGCGAACGCCACCACCCAACGTCAGACCACGCAGCACTCCTCCGCTGAACGCATAGTCCGCCCACACCGATGCCTGATGTGTCGGAATCAATGCTTCGCCGGTTTTATCGGTGCCGTCGTCGGTATAGGCATCGTTGTAGGTGTAGCTGGCCATCAGTTGCAGTGAATCCGTGACATAGCCAACACCTTCAATTTCCACACCGGTGGCGTGACGGGTGGAACCGTCCTGCACGATTTGGCCGCTGCCGTTGCGCACCAGGGCGTTCTCTTCTTCGATTTTGAATACCGAGACGGTCAGGTAACCATCGACGTCAAACGGCGTCACTTTTACGCCCGCGTCCAATTGATAGCCTTGCGTCGGCTCGTACAGATCGCCATCAATATCGGCGCTGGTAGTGGGTTCGAACGATTCGGTGTAGCTGACGTACGGCGACACACCCTGGTCCGACAGATACATCAAGCCACCGGAGAAGGATGACGCTTCCAGACTGGTCGATTCCGACGTCTCTTTGTTTTCCGTTTCAACCCAGTCATAACGAACGCCGCCTTGCGCCAACCAACGATCGTCCCAGCGCACCTGGTTTTGCAGATAGGCACCGATTTGCTGCTTGGTGACGGAGACGTCACTCAAATCACTGTCGGCCACCGGGGTGTAGTTGCCGTACACCGGGTTGAACAGATCGACGCTACCAAAGGTCGAAAAGTCATCGAAGCTGTTGCCTCTTTTATTAACGTCCTGGACATCCAGACCGACCAGCAAGGTGTTATCCAGCGCACCCAATGACAGTTCGCTGATCAACTGGTTGTCGAGCGTTAGGCTTTTAATGCGACCGTCGCGGTGTACGTGTCCGCGGTTAGCGGTTGAACCGGATGCGTATGAGAAATAGGTCGAGCGCAACAACAGATCCAGTTCGCTGTAACGCGCGTGTTGCTGGAAGCGCAGGCTGTCGCTGAATTCGTGGCTGAACTCGTAACCCAAAGAGGTTTGGGTACGATCATTGGTGTCGTAATCCGGTTCGCCGTAAGAGGTCGACGGATCGATTTCGCCACCGCTGGTGTCAATCGTTCCGGCGATGGGTTTGAAGCCGTTGTACGGAATGGCGTCGTCTTTCTGGACACTCGCCAACAGCGTCAGGCTGGTGGCATCGCTGATGGCCCATTCCAGGCTGGGAGCGACAAACAACCGTTCGCTTTCGGTGTTATCCAGATCGCCATTTTCTGAACGGTAAAGCGCAACCAGGCGGTAGCGAACGTTGTCGTAGTTGCCGAATTGATCCGATTGATCCATGCCCACCTTCAGGTGTTCTCGGTTACCAACCTGAACATCGATGCGGCCTTGGGCTTCGTCAGTCGGGCGTTTGCTTTGCAGGTTAACCAGACCACCCGGTTCGGCTTCACCATAGAGGTTGGACGACGGGCCTTTCAGCAAATCAATCTGTTCCAGACCGTAGGGCTCGGCCACCCAATAGTAGTAGCCGTCTTTGAACACCCGCATGCCGTCCTGGTATGTCGATTGGTCGAAACCACGCACCTTTAACCAGTCGGCATCGTTGTCGCCACCAAACTGGCCGCTGACCACACCGGCACGATAACGAAACGCTTCATCAACCGCCTGAACGTCCTGTTCTTCCAGTTCATCCTGAGACACAACCGATGCCGGTCGCGGGGTTTCGATCAAAGGCGTTTCGACTTTCAACGCGGTGCCCGTCACCACGACGGTGTTCGAGCTGTTGGCGGTTTCTTCCGCAAACGACAAAGACGGTGCCGCCAGGAACACCAGCGGAAAGGCTGACACGGCAACGCGAGTGAATCTCTCGCGTCTGAAAAATACAGGAGTCGACATGAGCACCTCAGCAAAAAATTTCGAACATGGGATTTAGGATTGAATATGCGAATCGACGCGAATGATAAATAGTTGCATTATCGTTCGCAAATCGAATGCATTTTTTGCTTTGGGTGCCCAGTGCTACGCTGGGCCAAATTTCGATTGGACGTATGTAGGTGTTATCGACAGATCAACTGTTGGCGGCTTTTGCCGTTGTAGTGGTAGTAGCCTGGTTCTGGCATCACCTCGGCATTCGTCAACTGGCACTGCGCCATGCGCGACAAGCCACTCGCCGGGCGAATGTTCAACTTCTCGATCAAAGCATTTATTTGCGCAAAATCCGGCTGGTGCGCAGCAACGCCACCCTGCTGGCATTCGAACGCAGCTACGAATTCGAATTCGCCACGCGCGGCGACCGCCGCTACCTCGGCTGGGTGGTATTAACCGGCCGACGACTGACACGCCTGGAACTGCAACCCTACAGCGAAGACCATTGGCTGCAGTGACGCCTGCTGGAATTGGATTTGGGGAAGTGGAGCAAGATTGGTCGGAGAGACAGGATTTGAACGGGCCGGCCATCCGGCTGCGACCCACGGGTCGCGGAGCTTGTGTTGCCAGTCTTAACAAGGGGAAGTATTTGGATTGGTCGGAGAGACAGGATTTGATCCGGCCGGCGCCCCGGCTGCGACCCACGGGTCGCGGAGCTTGTATTGCTAGTCTTAACGAGGGGAAGTATTTGGATTGGTCGGAGAGACAGGATTTGATCCGGCCGGCGCCCCGGCTGCGACCCACGGGTCGCGGAGCTTGTATTGCTAGTCTTAACGAGGGGAAGTATTTGGATTGGTCGGAGAGACAGGATTTGATCCGGCCGGCGCCCCGGCTGCGACCCACGGGTCGCGGAGCTTGTATTGCTAGTCTTAACGAGGGGAAGTATTTGGATTGGTCGGAGAGACAGGATTTGATCCGGCCGGCGCCCCGGCTGCGACCCACGGGTCGCGGAGCTTGTATTGCTAGTCTTAACGAGGGGAAGTATTTGGATTGGTCGGAGAGACAGGATTTGATCCGGCCGGCGCCCCGGCTGCGACCCACGGGTCGCGGAGCTTGTATTGCTAGTCTTAACGAGGGGAAGTATTTGGATTGGTCGGAGAGACAGGATTTGATCCGGCCGGCGCCCCGGCTGCGACCCACGGGTCGCGGAGCTTGTATTGCTAGTCTTAACGAGGGGAAGTATTTGGATTGGTCGGAGAGACAGGATTTGAACCTGCGACCCCTACCTCCCGAAGGTAGTGCTCTACCAAGCTGAGCTACTCTCCGACACTGGATGCCTGGGGTAAGGCAAGTACGCAAGCCCTTGATTTTGCTGACCTTTGCGGTCGAAACGCGGGGGCTGGCGTTTGAGCTGCGCAATAGTACGGAGTCCGCCTCGCGGCGTCAACCGTTGCGCAGCGCCAATTGCCGCCGCCGCTGGCGCTCGGGTATGCTGCCCACTCTTTTCCTCTGGTAACCGGTGCGATGACCGACAGTCGCAGTACTCGCAAACTGGATCGCCTCGATTTGAAAATCCTCAAGGCGCTGCAGGAAAACGCTCGCATCTCTTACGTTGATCTGGCCGAAAAAGTCGGACTCTCGACCACTCCTTGCATGGACCGGGTGAAACGCCTGGAACGTTCTGGCTATATTCAGGGTTACCACGCCAGTATCGATCCGCTGGCGTTGGGGTTGTCGCTGTTGGTGTTCGTCGAAATCACCTTGTCGAATCAATCACCGGAATCCTTTGATGCTTTCCGCGAAGCCGTGGATGGACTCAGTTACGTTCAGGAATGTCATCTGGTATCGGGCCAATCGGACTACCTGATCAAACTGCGTCTGACCGACCTCGCCAGTTATCGCAAGTACTTGGGAGAGATGCTGTTGGCTCTGCCGTACGTGCGGGAATCGAAAAGTTACATCGTGATGGAAGAAGCCAAGCAGACAGCTTTGCTGCCGCTCGACTTAATCAGTCACCGCTTTAAACGTTAGATCCACCATCGTCACACTGCCTTTCACCTTAGGGAGGAACCCAACTGATGAGAACCTGGCAGAAACTGAGTTGGCCACTGGCACTGAGCGCCGCCATCCTGACCGGCTGTACGTCTCTGGATGCCTTTACCGGCCAGAACCAGATTAACAACACCTCACGCGGCGCCATCGCCGGTGGTTTGCTCGGTGCGGTACTGGGTGCTGCCACCGCGCCGAAAGATGAACGCATGCGCCGGGCGTTGATCGGTGCCGGCATTGGCGGCGTCGCCGGCGGCGGCGTTGGCCTGTATATGGATCGTCAGGAAGCGCAACTGCGGCAGGAGCTGGTCGACAGTGGCGTGCAGGTGCGCCGCACCGACGAAGGCCAGATCGATCTGATCATGCCGGGCAACATCACCTTCGACACCAACAGCGCGTCGGTGAAAGCCGAATTCACCAGTACGCTGGAATCGGTCGCTAAGGTGTTGCAGGAATACAAAAACACCCTGGTCACCGTGGAAGGCCATACCGACAGCACCGGCAGCGACAGCTATAACCAATTGTTGTCGGAACAGCGCGCGTCCAGCGTCGCCGAAGTGTTCCTGAAAGCTGGCGTGGCGTATGAACGGATTGCTGCCATTGGTTACGGTGAAAGCCGACCGGTAGCGAGCAACGACACCGACGCCGGCCGTTCGGCTAACCGCCGGGTTGAAATCAGTCTGGAAGCCATCGTCGCGCAGTGAGGATGGCAGACACGCAAAAGGCGGCAACAGCCGCCTTTTTTATGCCCCGACGAAACGCTCAGTCGCTGTAATCGGCTGAGAAATCGTCGTCCGGTGAAATGCTGTTGTTGGCGCCTTTGGCGTAGTAATAACTGGCGGTAAAGGAGAAGGTCGACCGCGCCTTGCCTTCCACTCGGGCCCGGTATTTCAGCCAGAGTTTTTCGCAATCGGTGGTGGCTTCTTTCTCGCCGCGAATCATCTTCAAAAACTGCTCTTCAACTTCATTAACGGCCTGATGCTCACCCACTTCCAATCGACGAAACGTTTCACCCAAACGGCGCAGCATTTCCGCTTCACGGATGGAAAAATCTCCGGAACGTTCCAGGCCATAGGGGTAATGACGATTATCGATAAAGGCTTTGTAGAGGGTGTAGCCTTCTGGGCTGACTGCTTGGGACATGACAACCTCCGCTGTCCTGCTGACTTGCGCGCATTCATAAGGTCTGTACGACCGAGTGTAAAACGAGTAATTTTTGCCGCGTCGATGCAGTCTTTTGATTAATCGAACGAAGCAACCGCGGTCCAGCCATCGACGCAACGACCGCCCAGCCGCGACGTTCCCAGGGCGAGGAGCCAGCCTTGGACCTTCAGCAACTGAAAACCTTTCTGGAAGTCTGCCAAACCCGGCATTTCGGGCACGCCGCCAGCAACCTGTATCTCACCCAATCGGCGGTGAGTTTTCGCATCCGACAATTGGAGAGCCAGTTGGGCGCGGCGCTCTTTGTGCGGCATCGCAACAACCTGCAATTGACCGCCGCTGGCGAGCGGTTCCGTCAGCACGCCGAATCCATCATCACGCGTTGGGAGCAGGCGCGGCTGGATGTTGCCAGTCAGCAGGATCGCGCGCCGACGTTAAGCCTGGCGTCCACGACGGCCATTTGGCAGGCCTGGTTAGGCCCGGCATTGTTGGATCTGCACGATGAACTGGCTGACCGTCATTGGCAGACCGAAACCCTGACGCCAGACCAAATCAGCCGCCGCTTGCTGGAGCGCAGCCTCGACCTCGCCATCTTGCCGGTGCCGTTGAAAGTCGATGAACTGAACAGCCAATTGCTGACTTCATTGCCATTGGTGTTGATCACGCCGGGTGGCGTAACGGCAGAGCAAGCGCTGGAACACAATTTCGTTCACCTGGACTGGGCACCCAACCTGCCAAGCTCGTCTCAACCCGAGCCATTACCGACTGCAAGTTTGCGCACCAGCGATCTGTCGCTCGCCAAACAATGGATAACGCGCAACAACGGCGCGGCGGTTCTGCCCGAATCGTTACTGCAACATGAACAAGTCTCGTGGCAAGGCTGGCCGGAACTCACGCGCACCGAATTGCCACTGTATTTGATTCACCACGCCAGCCATCCCGATCTGGCCAATTTAGCCCCGGTCATCGACTACCTGCTGCAACGCTGATTGATTAGAATCAGCGCTTACTTTCTACTACTTAACTACTTACCCCTTGCCTCCACGGAGTTGCTCGATGAAAGTCGCCATTCTTGAAACCGATGTGTTGCGTGACAACTTAAAGCCGACCTACGTCGGTTACGGCCGCATGTTTCAGGATTTGTTTGGCCGGGTCGGTGCCGATTGGGACATGCCCATTTTCTCGGTCATCAACGGCGAATATCCGGCGACAATCGACGACTTCGATGCCTACCTCATCACTGGCAGCAAACACGACGCCTTTGCCGACGACGACTGGATTGTGCGTTTGCGCGATTACAGCAAGCAGTTGTTCGAAGCGGGCAAACCGCTGCTGGGCATCTGTTTCGGTCACCAGTTGCTGGCACATACTCTGGGCGGACGTGCCGAACGCGCCGATGCCGGTTGGGGTTTGGGGGTGATGCAGTATGAAATGCACGAGCAGCCGGACTTCATCGTTAACGGTGAAAACGGTGCCGACACAAATGGCACGGTCGGCTTGCTGGTCAGCCATCGTGATCAGGTGACCGAACTACCGCCTGGCGCCAAACGATTGTTGAGCAATGGCTTCTGCCCGTTAGCCGCTTTCTACATTCCCGGCCAGGTGCTGTGTTTCCAGGGCCACCCGGAATTCAACAAGGATTACGAACGGGCGTTGCTCGAGTACCGTCAGGACGACGTCAGCCGCGAGCAGATGCAGCGCATTGAAGCCAGCCTGACTGACGAACACGAGGGCGAACGCATTGGCCGCTGGATGAAACAATTCCTCGAACAGGCCGCTCGCTGACCTTTACAGCCGATAACCCGATTGCCAGAGTGGGACGGCTATGTCGGGTTGGAGCCTTTGATGTTATTTCGTTTTCAAGATCGCCTGTTGCGCGTTCTCTATCCAATGAAACCTCTGGCTAACCACTTACTTTGGCTGGGGGTTGTGGTCTTCCCTCTGTGTTTTGCCTTCGCCCTGGTCCGACCGCAGACCTCCACCACCAGCCTTTTTTTGGGTTTCGTCTTCGGACTCGGTCTGGTGTTGTTTGGCATTCTGGTATCGCTGACCCGCCCTGAAGCCCTGCCCAATACCGGCGTGCGCAACCGGCTCAAACGGTTCTGGGAAGCGCTGGTGTTCTGGGGTTGGGTAGGCTGTTTAGGAACGGTGGTGAGTCTGGGACTGAAGGTGTTCAGCTTCGCCGGTTGAATCAGGCGTCCAACCGGTTCGTCGATGCGAAGGCGACCCCGCCTTTCCCCGAGCGTTTGATGTCATACATGGCCTGGTCGGCGTGGTGCATTAAATCGTCCAGACTCTGGCCGTGCTGGTCGTACCAGGCCACGCCAATACTGGCCGACAGACTCAGGGTTTCATCGCCAATGCGCAGCGGCTCTTCAATAACCGACAACAGCCGCTTAATAAAATCGCCCACCTGCTTATCCGGCCGCATTTCATCAATGATGATGATGAATTCATCGCCACCCACCCGCGCAGCAAAATCGGCTTTGCGCAGCGACTGCGACAAACGCTTGCCGAGCAACACCAACACCTGATCGCCGATGCGATGACCGTAGCGGTCGTTAACCGGCTTAAAACCATCCAGATCGATGTACACCAGATAAAAGGTGCAGCGCCGTTCGGCACAATCGCGGATTTTGACATCGACGAATTCAGACAGCAGCCGGCGATTGGGCAAACCCGTCAACGTATCGTGATGCGCCATGTGTTCGATGCGTTCACGCGCCGCTTCGATTTGCGTTTTCTCGTGCGTCAGTGCCTGGTTCAGTTCAAACAGCCGCTGGTGGCTAACGGCATTGCTCAATGTAATGGCGACAAACGGCGCCAGAGATTTCAACAGCTCCAACTCTTCCTGGCTGAAGCGATTGGCAAAGCGGCTTTGCAGTGAGAACAACCCCAATACCTGGTGGTTGTGGATCAGCGGCATAAACAACTGACTGCGCGGCATGATCTGGCTGTCACCAATCCAACTGATACCGGGTTTTTCCGACTCGTCGCCGACAACAATGGGTTCGCCAGTGCAGGCGGTACGAACCGCGCGACTGTCGTGCACTTTATAGGGGATGCAATAGCGGGGGACGGCTTTGCCATTGTCGATGATGCTGACGAATTCCACCGCCCGCTCTCTGGGTCGGTTCAGTGCCAGCGACACAAAATGAACGTCCAGCCGTTCGGATACGATCTCATACAGCTTGGGCGCGATTTCTTCTAACGCTAAGGTCGAAGCCAGTTCGCGCGACAGATCGTTGATCAGATGCAGGCGCGCCTGGGTGGCTTTGAGCAAGCGGTTTTCGTGATCGGTGATTTCGTGTTCCAGGCGTTGTTCATCAATCTTGGCCTGCAGTTGGCGCACTTCGAACTGGCGGCGCATGTCCTGATCCTGCAGTTTGCGCTCAAAATCCAGAGCACGGCGCATCACCCGCATCGCCGCCTGATATTTACCGCCTTCTTCCAAACAGACCGACAACACTTCCAGCGCCCGCAACTGCAACAGACTGAACGCTGGCAAACCGGGGCGCTTCAAGCCTGTGCGCAAGGCGGTGACCGCCAGTGCAAAACGACCTTGGCTGGCGCGCACTTTGGCCAGTTCCAGGTAGGCTGCCAGGCCGGATACGCCTTCCCGATCAAACTCAGGGTGGTCGATTGTTACCAATAATGTGGTTTCGGACTCGACCAACCGGCCTTGTAGACGCTGGCATCGAGCCACCGCAATCAACGCCTGAATTTCCAGATGCCAGTAATTCAATTGCTGAGCGAATTTCAGCGCTGCCCGGCAGCCGAGCAAAGCATCATCGAAGGCGGAACGTTTGGAGTGCAGGTTGGCTTGCAGCAGGGCGGCTTCACCCAGATTTTCCAGCGACACTTCGCGGGTATCACTGCCCAACGCCTGGTTGAGCAACCGTTCGGCGGTATCGAGATCGTCGGTTTGGAAATGCAGTAAGGCCTGATTGAGCAAGGCGGCAAAAATGCCGTTGCTGTTGCCCACCTGTTGGTTCAGTTCCAACGAGCGTTCGTAATAGCGTTCGGCCAGACCGTAACGACCGAGGTTGTAATACGCCATGCCGATGCCGTTGCAAATGCGCATGGTCGGATCGACGGCTTTGAGACGTTCGGCCAGTGCTAGCGCTGAAGAGAAGAGAGTGAGGGCTTGCAGGTATTCGCCCTGGAAGATGAAGCTCCAGCCGGTGTGGAAGTCGAGTTCAATGCTTTCCAGTTCGTTGGGCTCGACCAGCGTTCGAGCCTGGTCAATCAGCGTTTGGGCGGCCAGTGGATCACTGACCATCTGCGTCCAGGCGGTTGCCAGTATTTGTTGGAACTGATCGCCCTCGGTTGTCACTGATTAACTCGTTTTCTGATCATCCGTTCAGTTTAATCCAATCGGTTGTGCGGAGACGACCAAAAGGTGTCATTCGCGCCGTTTAATTGAACGACGGCGAACATCAGTGAACGTCGAGCAAAAATGTCACTGGACCATCGTTCAACAGTTCAATTTGCATATCGGCGCCAAAGCGGCCGGTCTGCACCCGCGGGTAGCGTTGGCGGACGTCATCGACCAGAGCATTGAATATGCGTTCACCATCGGACGGCGGCGCGGCGGACGTGAAACTGGGCCGCAGGCCCTTTTGGGTGTCTGCCGACAGGGTGAACTGCGACACCAACAGCAATTCGCCCTCAATTTCCTGCACGTTCAGATTCATCCGCCCGTCGGCGTCGGCGAAGACGCGGTAATGCAACAGCTTGTGCGCCAGCTTTTCCACCCGGTCGATTTCGTCGCCTTTATCGATGCCGACCAACACCAGCAGACCTTGGCCGATGTCGGCGATGATTTCACCAGCCACTTCGACGCGCGCAAACCGTACCCGCTGGATCAAGGCTTTCATGGCTCAAGCCTCCTCGTCGCCCTGACCAAACCGTTCACTGACGCTTTGGGTGGCGCGCACCAGTGCATCGGTCATGGCCGGATCAAAGGCGGAGTGGCCGCCTTCACGCACCACATCGAGTTCCGCGTCCGGCCAGAGTTCGGCCAACACCCAGGCCTGGTCCGGCGGGCACACCATGTCGTAACGGCCGTGCACGATGTAACCGGGTATGCCCGCGAGGCGGTCCATTTGATCGAGCAGTTGGTTGGGTTTGAGAAAGCAGCCATGACACAGATAGTGCGTCGAAATGCGCGCCAGACTGAGCGCGACGTGCGTCGAGGTGAAATAGTCCAGCGATTGCTGGCTCGGTCGAAGTGATGCGTTGACTGCTTCCCAGCGAGCCCAGGCTTTGGCCGCGCTGACCCGGGCCAAATCGTTGCTGCCATTCAGCAACTGGGCATAGGCATCAATCAGCGCATTGCCCATCAGGCCCGACACCGGCTCGATGAAGCGCGCCCATTCTTCCGGGAAATAGCGCCCGGCACCGCCGCCGTATAACCAATCGACATCGACCTGACGAGCCAGGAAAACGCCGCGCAAAATCAGTGCCTGGCAACGCAACGGATAGGTTTGTGCGTAGAGCAGCGCCAGCGTCGCGCCCCAGCTGCCGCCGAAGAGCACCCAGCTCTCCAGGCCGAGGTGTTGGCGCAGCGTTTCCAGATCTTCAACCAGCAACTGGCTGTCGTTGTGGTGCAAAGCGGCGTGTGGTTCAGAACGACCGGCACCGCGCTGGTCAAATAAGATGATGTGGTAATGATCGGGATCGAAAAAGCGGCGCAGCTGTTCTGACGTGCCGGCACCCGGACCGCCGTGAACCACCACCACCGGCAACGCACCCTGGGTGCCCGCTTGTTCGACATACAGCCGATGACCGCCCGACACACTGAGCCATTGGCGATCGAACGGTCGAATGTCCGGATAGAGCGGGAGCATCTGTAAATCCTCAAAAGCGCGCTGCTGCGGCATCATGACACAGGCCTGACAAGCTGCCCAGTTTGCCGGCTTGATGGCGAGCCGGGCATTTTCTAGTATCGAGCGCTGACCTTTCTTACCGTTCAATTCCTCAGAAAAGACCGCTATGAAAAAGCTTCTGCTGTGCCTGTGCGCGTTGGTCGTCTTGGATGCCCAGGCCGATGTTCAGATAACCGACGATCTGGGCCGTTCGGTCACGCTGACTCAACCGGCACAACGTGTTGTCAGCCTTGTGCCACACGCCACCGAATTGCTGTATTACATCCAGGCGCAAGACGCCTTAATCGCCACCGTCCGCTTTGCCGATTATCCGGAGGCCGCCAAAGCCATTACCCGCGTCGGCGACTACAACACCGTTAACACCGAAGCCATTCTGACGCTGCAACCGGATCTGATCATCGCCTATCCCGACGCACCCAACCGCGCCCAAGTGGATCGTTTGGTGGCGCTCGGCATGCCGGTGTTTTTTAGCGATCCACAAAGCTTCGACAGCATTGCCACCGCACTGCGCGATTTCGGCCAATTGACCGGACACAACGAATCCGCCGAAGCGGCCGCGCACGATTTCGAAACCGGCATTCACACTTTGGCTGATCAGTTTGCCGAGCGCTCCGAGTTGAGTGTCTTTTACGAGGTATGGCACCAGCCGATCTACACCCTGAATGGTGATTCCTACATCAGCGATGTTATTGCGCTGTGTGGCGGGCGAAACGTCTTCGCGGAGCTGCCGGTCATCTCGCCGCAAATCAGCATCGAGACGGTGCTGGCGGCCGACCCGGATGTCATCGTGACCGACCAGGGTGACCAATGGCTGCAATGGTCGCGACTGCGTGCCGTGCAACACAACGCCTTGATTCAGGCCGATAGCGAGCGTCTGCATCGACCAACACCCAGCCTGTTGACGGCCGCGACGCAGCTCTGCGCCGATCTGGACCGCATCCGCGCGGCGTATGGAGACTAGTAATTGACTTCAATTGGCAACGAAACGCCTGGCTCTGATCGACTGGTCTTTATCGACAGCCTGCGTGGCCTGGCGATTCTCGGCATTCTGGTGATGAACATTCAGGCGTTTGGCCGAGTGGAAGACGCCTATTCGTTGCCCAATATCCACGAGCCCTTATCGACATTGGATCGTCTGCTGCACGGCATCGGCTATTTCCTGGCGGAGCAGGTGTTTGTCGGCTTGCTGTCCTGTTTGTTCGGCATCGGTATCTGGTTGGCGGCGCAGCGCGCGCAAATGGCCGGCCACGATCCGGTTGTTCAACAGCGGCGACGCAGTATTGGGCTTTTGCTGATCGGCCTGATCCACGCTTATCTGATCTGGACTGGCGACATTCTGGTGCCTTACGCCTTGGCCGCCTGGATACTGGCGCCCAGCGTGCACTGGTCGCGACGTCGGCAATGGCAAATCGGTTTGGCGTTTCTGGCGGTGATTCCCGCGCTGAGTTTGTTGGAAATTGTTTTGATTCCTGCCGACGTACGCAGCGCCGTTTACGCCGCCGACCCGAACGCCTTTACTCTGGAAATCGACGCACTGCGCGGCGCCTGGTGGCAGAACCAAAGCTGGCGCTTCAGCCGCACGCTGGAAATGCACTTGGTCGGTATTCCCTTCGGCACCTTTTGGTTTGTCGGCGGCTGGATGTTGCTCGGTATGGCGCTGTTCCGTCTGGGGTTTGCCGCCGGCCAATGGCCGCGTGCTGCTTACTGGCGGTGTTTGCTGCTGAGTGTATTGGCCGGCCTGGCTTTTAAAGCCACGAGTTACAGTTACCAAAGCTTTCATCAGTTCGATCCGGAAACGCTGGTGCTGGGGCGGGGTGTTTTGAGTTATCTCGGGGCGGCCTGTCTGACGCTGAGTACCATCTGCCTCGCGATTCTGTGCTGGCAGCGTTGGCCGACGTTTTTGTTGGGACGGGGTCTGGCGGCGATCGGACGCTTGGCTTTGAGCAACTACCTTTTGCAAAGCCTGATAGCGACAAGTCTGTTCTACGGTTTTGGGTTGGGCTGGTTTGAGCGACTATCGTTCGGGCAATTGTTTTTGGTAACAATTGGCATCTGGCTGGTTAACGCTGCCTTCACTGCGCTGTGGTTGCGGTATTTTCGATTGGGGCCAATGGAGTGGTTATGGCGCTGGCTAAGCCGGAGACAGGCCCCGGCTATCAGACGCTGACGTCAGACGTTCAATTCTGCATCAATAAACGCATGGCCTGTCGATACTGATCCGGGCTGTGCGGCGGCCGGATCAACGCCACATAGTCACCCTGCGGGTTCAACACCGCCAGATTATCGCTGTGCGCCACGGTATAAACATCACCTTCGCCTTCCGGATAGAACACCGTATTGAGCTGACGCGCCAACGGTTGAATGGCGTTGTTTTCATCGCCAGTCAGGCCAGTGAAATCAGGATGGAAAAAGGGCACGTATTGCGCCAACTGTTCTACGCTGTCGCGCGCTGGATCGACGGTAATCATCCAGACATCCAGACGGTCGCTCAAACCGTCTTCGGTCAGGCCGCGATAGGCGTTGGCCAGATCAGCCATGTTGGTGGGGCAGATATCCGGGCAGAAGGTGTAGCCGAAATTAATCAGTCGCCAATGTCCATCGTCCAGTTGGGCCGTATTGACGAGATTGCCGTTGTGATCGGTCAGTTCGACCGCCGGTACCGGACGCGGGTCTTCGAAATAGAGCGCATTTTGTGCTTCAAGCGCGGCGGTCAAATCGGGTTTTGCTGTTATGGTCCGAACTATTGCACCCACAAAAATCGCGATAACGACGGCAAACAGCACACCGGCTGTCAGCAGAACATTGCGGCGCTGCTGTGGCGCGCCGCCGGAATTACTCGATGTCATAACCAGACTCTTAAACTGTAATCCAACAAAAGAGCGACAAAGAGTAACAGCAGATAAGTGATCGAGAAACGGAAGGAGCCCCAGGCAGCGTCCGGACGCCGATCCGCCAGCAGCCACCAGTTCCATTGCAAGTATCGGGCACCCAATACAAAGGCGCAGACCGCATATACCGGCCCGGCTTTCAGTGTTGCGAATGGCAGCATTGATATCGCCAGCAACAGCCAGGAATACAACCAGACATTGATCTTGGTATAGGCGACGCCGTGGGTGACCGGCATCATGGGCACATCCGCGTTTTGATAATCTTTGAGCCGATGAATCGCCAGTGCCCAGAAATGCGGGGGAGTCCAGGCGAAGATAATCAGCACCAGCAACAGCGGCAATGAATCCACCTGACCAGACACACTGGTCCAGCCCAACAAAGGAGGCATAGCCCCGGCCAAACCACCGATAACAATGTTCTGCGGCGTGGCCCGCTTCAGAAAGACCGTGTACACCACGGCGTAACCAACCATCGACGCTAAAGTCAGCCAGGCGGTTAACGCATTAACCCAGGCGTACAGCACAACAAAGCCACCCACCGTCAAACTGGCGGCGAACATAAACCCTTGCTGCAACGACACCCGACCGGTCGCCACCGGACGACGGTGAGTGCGCGCCATGCGTTGATCGAGCTGGCGATCGAGCAAATGATTAAAGGCCGCACCTGCCGCCGCCAGGGCAGCAATACCCAGAGTACCAACCAACATCCCGATGGCCGCGTGGTCGCCTTTGGGCGCGAGTGCCATACCAACCCAGGCTGTGATCAACATCAGCAGCACCACCTTGGGTTTGGTCATTTCCAGAAAGTCGCGCCACAACGCCACTTTCCCAACCGCGATGGACTTAGACATGATTCGCCTCCCGATAAAGCTCGTAATTAACCGCCACCAGCGACGCCAGCAATAACGCACCAAAGAGGTTATGCAGCACGGCAATCCACAATGGCAAACCGAATACCACATTGCTGATGCCCAGACTGACCTGAACTATTAGTACCAACAACACTGCCACGGCCATCGGTGCAAACCGGGCTTTGAACAAGCGCACAGCCAGCCAGATAACCACCGTCAACGTAAGCAGAGCACCCAGTCGATGCGCCAGATGAATAGCCGTGCGTGCCGGTATATCCAAATGCCCGCCGAGGTAGTTCGGCCCAATCGGATGCGCCAGATCAAACCCGGCAACAAAGTCAGTCTGTGGCAACAATTGCGACTGACACAGCGGGAAATCGGGGCAGGCCAGGGCGGCGTAATTTGACGTTACCCAACCACCCAGAAATATCTGCACCACCACCACCATCAAAGCCAACGCCGCCAAACCGCGCGGCAGCGCCCGCTGTTGCAGCGAAAACAGCTGAATGGGTTGCGACCCACCGAGCCGTAACGTCAACAGCCAGAGCAACGAAAAGGTTAAAAATCCGCCCAGCAAATGAGCGGTCACCACTTGCGGCCAGAGCTTCAGCGTAACGGTCCAGGCACCAAAGGCGCCTTGCAGAATCACCAACGCCAAGAGCAATAACGGCAGCTTGAATGGCTGCCCCGGGAAACGTCGATTGCGGAAAGACACCACAGCCAGGCCGATGATGAGCAAACCCAGTGTCGAAGCCAGATAACGATGCACCATTTCCGGCCAGGTCTTTTCCAGATTCACCGGCATGTCCGGATAGGCAAGATTGGCAGCATCGACTTCGGCGTCGCTTTGCGGCGCCCAAACGTGCCCATAGCAGGTGGGCCAGTCCGGGCAACCCAGGCCGGCATCGACCAAACGGGTAAACGCACCAAGCACAACTACCGCCATGGCAAAACAGGTCGCGAAAGCGGCCAACCGAAAACCTGGCTTGGCGTTTCTGGATGACAGCATGTTCAACTCCTAACCAATGGTCGACAGATCCAGCAAGGTTTCCAGATCGGCCAGTTGATCTTTGTAGTCGTTTGCCGGTGTGAAGTAGAGCGGAATATTCCCCAGCGGGTCGACGACAAAAATAAAATCTTGCTCAGCGAAATTTGCCGGAATTCGACTGAGCAATTCTGCGCTGTATTGACTGCGTTGTTGTGTCACAACGGTTAAGCCAGGGAAGTCATGTTCCAACGCGTCCAACCCTTGAGATTCAGTCAACAACAACCGTTTCATGCGTGGTTCGTCTTTGCCCAACGAAACATGAATCTGACGTTGAGTATGAACGCGGTCCAGGCACTGAGCGTTACAGCGCGCCGATGTCTGAATCATCAACCATTGGTGTTCTGGATTAACGTCCGCAGCCTCCAGACCAAAATCCGACAACTGCAGAACCGGGTCCAGCAACACACCTTTATTAACCCGCTCAACCGGCACCAGCCAACCGGAGTAATACAAGCCGGTTGCCGCTGCCATAACCAGCAGTGGCGTCAGCAAAATAATCAGCAACTGCAGGCGACTGTAATTCAGATTCGATCCGCTCGCTTTGCTCATTCAGAGTCTTCCTTATGGCTGTTTGTTTGGGTTGGCTGGGCGAATCGATAACCCGCATAGACGTACATCAACACCAGCGCAACGGCCATGCCAAACCATTGCACGGCATAACCTCGATGGCGTTGCGCGGTCATCACCGTGGGGGTCCAGATAATCGGTCCAACGCCTGGCTGGCCCTCGGTCAATTGCAACAGGCCCAGCGGTTTTGACCGATCCAATTGCGCGGCCATGAGATCGGGATCCAGGGTTTGTATTCGTTGTGGCCAGTGAGAATTCTGTTCGGCCTGGTCCAGAGTAATCGTCCGACTCAATGGCCGGGTCTGAGCCAGCCAGGGGCGATAGTCATTGGGCAATACAACGTCTGGCAGTTGGTGTCGATCGGAGCTTCCCGCGACCCAACCGGCCGACACCAAATACCATCCGGAATCGGTCACCAACGGCAACCAGACTTCGTAGCCGGCACGACCCTGGTGTGTCCGGTTGTCCAGCAACCACAGGTGTCGATTATCCAGCCGCCCGCTCACTTGATAGTGCTGATAAAGCACCGGCGTTTCTGCTGGCGCCAACAATCTGACTTCGCGACCAGCCTGAATCTGTGCCTCAAGCTGAGCTTTCTCGTTGGCTCTGTTAAGCTGCCAAATGCCCAGGCCGACAAAGACCGGAAAAAAAATCGCTACAAAAATGGTCAACGGCCACCCCGGGCGAATGCTCACCATTCTGCGCAACTGACAAAGAGAGTCTGTTTCATGGCGTTACTGTTAAAAGTCATTCTCATACTGCTGATCATCGCCATGCTGGTTTCCCTGAGCGGTGCTCTGACGTCCTTATTCAGAGATCAATCGGAATCCAAACGGCTGCTGACCTTACTGACCATTCGCGTCAGTCTGGCCGTCTTAATTATTGTCGTACTGGTGATCGGTTTCGTGACGGGTGAGCTGTCGCAACAGGCACCCTGGGTCGGACAATACTGAGGTTAAAAAAGGCGGCCTTAGCCGCCCTTTTTATATTCAGATCCAATACACCAGCACGAAGAGACACAACCAAACCACATCCACAAAGTGCCAATACCAGGCGGCCGCTTCAAAGCCAAAGTGATCGTCCGGTTTAAAGTGCCCGCGCAACACCCGCAGAAATTGCACGATCAACATCAAGGTTCCGATAGTGACGTGTGCGCCGTGAAATCCGGTCAACATAAAGAAGGTCGAACCGTAGATGCCACTATGAAGCGTTAAACCCAAATGGGTATAGGCTTCCATGTATTCCTCAGCCTGCAACACCAAAAAGCTGATACCGAGCAGAATGGTAATGCCCAACCAGAACATGAGTGCTTTACGATGTTCTGCACGCAGTGCGTGATGGCCAATGGTCAAGGTAACGCTGGAAGCAACCAGAATGATGGTATTCACCAGCGGCAGACCAAAGGCGTGAATGACTTCTTCAGGTGCATGGAACAGCGTGTTGTTTGGATTACTGAGCAACGGCCAACTGAATTCAAAGCCGGGATAGAGATAATTTGAAACGCCTTTGGAGCCTTCACCACCGAGCCATGGGCCAACCAGATTACGAACGTAGAAAAGCGCGCCAAAGAAGGCGGCGAAAAACATCACTTCGGAAAAAATAAACCAACCCATTCCCCAAACATAAGACTGCTTGAGTTGCGGGCTGTTCAAGCCGGCGTGGTTTTCCCGAATAACTTCACTGAACCAGTTGTACAGAACGAACGCTATGACAGCGAACCCGGCGATGAAAAACCAATGCGCGTTGGATGATTCCGCTTCGATGGCCCGATCACGCAACATGCTGCCGGCGCCAAATACCGTCAGGAACATGGCAAAGGCCATCCACACCGGCAGTCGACTCTGCGCTGGCACGTAGTAATGGTCATGATTGGCAGTGCTGGACATAACAATCTCCATTTATTCTTATTTGCCGGGCCGGCTATCGACCCGGCTGATGCCTTGACCGCCGAAGCGGTCAAACCCAATCAATTGATTTTCGGCGGCGTCGCAAAGGTGTGGTACGGCGCTGGTGATGCCACCGTCCATTCCAATCCTTCAGCGCCTTCCCACGGTTTAGCGGGTGCCGGTTTACCAGCAACGACCGTATTGATGACGATGTACAGGAACAGCAACTGGCTGGTGCCGAACAAAAAGCCGCCCATGCTCGAGATCATATTGAAGTCGGCAAACTGAAGGGCGTAGTCCGGAATGCGTCGTGGCATTCCCGCCAGACCGAGAAAATGCTGCGGGAAAAACAAGACGTTCACGCCGATAAAGCTGAGCCAGAAATGCACCTTGCCCAAGGTTTCGTTGTACATCCGGCCACTCCACTTGGGCAGCCAGTAGTACACCGCGGCCATAATGGAAAAGACCGCGCCCGGAACCAGTACATAGTGAAAATGCGCCACCACAAAGTAGGTGTCGTGGTATTGGAAGTCCGCTGGCGCAACCGCCAACATCAACCCCGAAAAACCACCGATGGTGAACAGCACGACAAAGCACACGGCAAACAGCATTGGCGTTTCGAATGTCATCGAACCACGAAACATGGTGCTGACCCAGTTGAAGACTTTCACGCCGGTGGGTATGGCGATCAACATGGTGGACCACATAAAGAAGGCTTCACCCAGGAAGGGAATACCAACGGTGAACATGTGGTGCGCCCAGACGATAAAACTGAGGAAGGCAATCGACGCCGTGGCGTACACCATGGACGAATAACCAAACAGCTGTTTGCGGGCAAAAGCCGGAATGATGGCAGACACGATGCCAAACGCCGGCAGAATCATGATGTACACCTCAGGGTGTCCAAAGAACCAGAACACGTGCTGGAACAAGACGGGCGAACCACCACCGGCGGCATTAAAGAAGGCTGTACCGAAGTGGATGTCCATCAGCATCATCGTCACCACGCCCGCCAGCACCGGCATCACCGCAATCAGCAAATAGGCGGTAATCAGCCAGGTCCAGACAAACAGCGGCATCTTCATCAAAGTCATGCCCGGCGCACGCATGTTGAGGATGGTGGCGATGATGTTGATCGCCCCCATGATCGACGAAGCGCCCATGATGTGAATGGCAAAAATGAAGAAGGTTACGCTGTCGGGTGCGTACGTCGTCGACAACGGCGCATAGAACGTCCAGCCAAAGTTAGGCGCACCACCGTCCATAAAGAGGGTGGACGCCAACATGGCAAAGGCGAACGGCAGAATCCAGAAACTCAGGTTATTCATGCGCGGCAACGCCATGTCCGGCGCGCCTACCATCAACGGAATCATCCAGTTCGCCAGCCCAACGAACGCTGGCATAACAGCACCAAAGACCATGATCAAGCCGTGCATCGTGGTCATCTGATTGAAGAATTCCGGTTGCACCAACTGCAAGCCCGGCTGGAACAATTCAGCCCGGATCACCATGGCGAACGACCCGCCCAGAATGAACATGGCAAAACTGAACCACAAATACATGGTGCCGATGTCTTTGTGGTTGGTGGTGTAGAGCCAACGGGTTATGCCTTTGGCGGGCCCGTGGTGGGCGTGATCATGATCGTGATCGTGTGTGGTAGTGGTCATGTCACTGCTCCTTATTCGCCGGCGCTGAGATTGAGAATGTCGATGGGTTCGACCATGTCGCCAACGCTGTTACCCAAGGCATTACGTTCGAAGGTCACCACAGCTGCAAGGTCAACAGGACTCAACTGATTGCCAAAGGCCTGCATCGCTGTACCGGGCCGACCGTGAAATACGACATTGATGTGCTCCTGAATATCGCCAGTGGCGATGGGGCTGCCGGTCAATGCTGGGAAGGTTCCAGGAATACCACTGCCATTAGGTTGGTGACACGCTGCACAGGCGGATTGATAAACACCACGACCGCGTTCAACCAACTGTTCCACCGTCCATTCCTGGTTAGTCAGTTCGGCAACCTGTCGGGCTTCTTCTTGCTTGCCGGCCAGCCATTCATCGAATTCAGCTTGGGTCACGGCTTCCACAACGATTGGCATAAAACCATGGTCGCGACCGCACAATTCAGTGCATTGACCGCGGTAGGTGCCGGGTTCATTGATGATGGTCCAGGCCTCATTCGCCATGCCGGGAATGGCGTCTTTCTTAACGGCCAGATCCGGTACCCACCAGGAATGAATTACGTCGGACGCGGTCAAAATAAAGCGCACTTTCTGCCCCACTGGCAGCACCAGTGGCTGGTCCACTTCCAACAGATAGTTTTCGTTTTTAGCCAGACGGTTGTTGATTTCGTCGCGAGAGGTCGCAAGGCTGGAGAAGTAATCCACTTCGGCGTCGGGATCGGCTTCATTGATGTAGCGGTAACGCCAACGCCATTGATAGCCAGTGACTTCCACCGTCATGTCGGCGTTGTCGACGTTGTACATGTCCGCCAGGGTAAAGGTGGCTTTCACGCCGACGGCGAAAATAACCACCGCCGGAATCAGCGTCCAGGCCAGTTCGACCTTGGTACTTTCATGAAAATTAGCGGAAACGGCGCCTTTGGATTTGCGATGTTTGAACATCGCATAGAACATCACCCCGAACACGGCGATGCCAATAATGACGCACACCCAGAAAATCAGCATGTGCAGGCCATAAACTTCCTGACTGATATCCGTCACGCCCTTGGGCATGTTGAATTCCCAGTCAGCTTGGGCCGCAGACCCCACCAGCAGCGCAGCCAAAATGGCGCCTGCACGAAGCAGCCTTCTCTGCATCCTTCACCTCTGCCTTGTTATTGTAATTGGGCGTTACCGAGTGAAGCTTTCATGTTCCGAACCCGAACGTCGACACTAGCCGTTTTTGGCCGTTGTAACGTGGTTACACAGCCGAAAAACACAGTCGTCATTTGGGCGCTATCCCGGTTACCCAGATTCAGAAACGGTCGAAGTCAGTATAAACACGGATTTTTTTAAAACCCAAGCATCCGCTGAGATTAGGGTCAATCCTAACGCTCGTTAGAAATCGTATTTCATTTGTAAAAACAAGGCGTTAGTCGGATCATCCCGGGTTCATTTTTTTACTTCCCTGCCATGAATCGGATTCCTGCTGCTGCCTGGCGACGTACCTGGTCACTGATGTGGCCGGTGATGTTAGCCAACATTTCTATGCCGTTATTGGGGTTGGTCGACACGGCCGTGTTGGGTCATCTCGACGACAGCGTATACCTGGCTGGCGTGGCGCTGGGTTCGAGCCTGATGGCGTTTGTTTTTTGGGGATTTAATTTTTTGTCGATGGGCTTGTCGGGTTTTACCTCGCAAGCTTATGGCGCTCGCGACGCCGGCAAATTGCGCACCTTATTGGCGCAATACAGCCTGGTGGCTATGGCATTGGTCAGCCTGGTGCTGATGGTCCATCCCTGGTTGATTCAAGGCGGGCTAGGGTTTATGCAGGCTTCTTCCGAAGCGACAGCCGAAGCCCAGCTGTATTTAAGCATTCGTGTCTGGGGCGTGCCGGCACAAATTTTCAATACCATGCTGCTCGGCTTTTTTACCGGACTGCAAAACACCCGCATCAGTCTATATACCGTGTCACTCGCCCAGACCGTCAATCTGATGCTTGATGTGGTGTTGGTTTATGGCTTCGGTTTGACCACCGCCGGCATTGCCTTGGGCACGGTCGCCAGCGAATACCTGGCACTGGCGTTGGTGCTGTTGACCCTGAAACGTACGCTGCACCGGCTCGACCCTGGGCTCGATCGGAATCTGTTAACGCGCATCCGGGCTTACGGTGCCATTTTCAGTGTCAGCGCGAGTTTGTTTATCCGCACCTTTTTATTGCTCAGCGGTTTCGCCTGGTTCAATCGACTGGGTGCTCAGTTTGGCAACGACATGCTGGCAGCCAATGCCATCCTGCTGACCTTCTTGACGCTGATTTCCAATACCCTCGATGGCAGTGCCGCCGCCTCAGAAGCCCAAGTCGGTTTGGCCATCGGCCGTGGTCACAATGAACAGCTGCGCACTGTGTTGTGGACAACCGGTTTCGCCGCCTTGGTATTAATGGTGGCTTTGTCGCTGAGCTTTGCCATTGCTGGAGGGTTGATTATCGATCTGCTGACCGGCCAACCTGAGCTGGAGCATCTGGCCCGGACCTATCTTCCATGGATCGTCGCACTGCCACTGACCGGGGGTTTGGCGTTTTGGTTGGACGGTGTCTTCATCGGCGCCCGTCTAACCCAACAGATGCGCAACGGCGTGGTGTTTGGTTTCTCGCTTTTCCTGATCGCCAGTCTTGCATTACCCGCTGGCAATCACTGGCTGTGGTTTAGTTTTTCATTGCTCTTCGTTGGTCGGTCCATCTGGATGCTGAACATCTTTTGGTGGCGATTCAGACCACAAATTCGTCAGGCAAAATCGGCACCTTAAACTACACTTATTCGCATCACTGAACCGAGACCGCTGCTTTGCCGTTCAATACTCATGTCGGGTTCGAAGTGCGTGACTTCAGCACTGCGTCCGTAATCGACAGCGCTTCCATTGAAGAGTCAGCGACCATGCCGTCTAGCCGTATCAGCAGGGCATTACAACAAGCGATGAATGCGCCTGACGGCGCACAGAATCTGTCGCGATTTATTGCGACCTTTCAGCGCAAACACCCGCAATTACTGAGCGTGGACGATGGCCGACTTGAACAACGGCTATCTGCCTTTTTAACCGACTACGCTCGTTTGCTTCCGGTTTTGCTGGTTGAGCTGGATCAGGCCTGTCATACGTTGCGATGCGGCGCAGCCAGCCAACAGCTACTCGCCATTCTCGATCAATTCATAGCCGCCATTGAACCGGCTCGGTTTGATTACGGGCTGGTGGGAGTCTTGGACAAACTCTATTTCGGCCATCGACTCGTCGAAGAACTGCACGACCAACTGTTGATGCACCAGGGTCAGCCCATGCTCAGTTGGGACACCACGCTGGCGAATCTATTGATCCATGCGCTGATTGGTGACAGCTACGCCACGCGCCTGGATTTAACCGCTCAGGAAATTGTCGATCATCTGCCGAAAATAGACGCCGAAGCACCCATCTCGGTCAGCGGTGCATCGCACTGGCCGTGTCTGATTCGAGAACACGGCCTGAAGCTGTCGCTCAGTTAGGCAGCGCGTTGCGCAACAAAGGTTCGAGCTGAGCGCAGCGTTGTTGAAGTTGATCGGCCGTTGTTGCCGTCAAGGTGATGTGGCCGATTTTCCGACCGCGACGCGGTGATTTGCCGTAGTCATGCCAGTGCGCGCCCGGAATGGACAATACCTGAGCGCGCTCCGGCATTTCACCAATCAGATTGTAGAGGGCAACGCAGCCTCGGGTTTCAGTGGACCCCAACGGCAGATCGGCAACCGCTCTCAGATGATTTTCAAACTGGCTGCACTCACTGCCTTCGATCGTCCAGTGCCCGGAATTATGAACGCGCGGCGCAATTTCATTGGCGAGCAATCGATCGCCCACCACAAAAAACTCAAACGCCAACACACCCACATAACCCAAAGCGGCCATCACCTGACCGACGGCGGTTTCTGCGGTCGCCTGCAAAGGGTGCTCCGCCAAGGGTTCTGATCGGTACAACATGCCTTGGCGATGTTCGTTGCGTACCAACGGGTAGAACGCCAACTCTCCCGACGCCGACCGCACACCGATGCACGACACCTCGTAATCGAAGGCGACAAAGCCCTCAAGAATCATCGGCACGGCGCCGAGTTCGCCAAAGGCTCCCGTCACATCGGCCTGACCGCGCAAAACTTTCTGACCTTTGCCGTCATAACCCAGCGTTCGGGTTTTGAGTACCGCCGGCAGGTCGATGCGTTCGACCGCCGCTTCTAAATCAGCTTGGCTGGCGATGTCGGCAATCGGCGCCGTCTCAATACCCAATTGCTGAAACAGGCTTTTTTCCAACCAACGGTCGCGCGCCGTCGCCAACGCCTGAGCCGACGGATACACCGGTAATTGCTGGGCAATTTGAGCAACGGTTTCCGGCGGCACGCTTTCAAACTCGAAAGTCACGCGTTCGACGTTGGCTACCAGTTGGTCGATTGCGTCTGCGTCGTCATAGGCGCCCTGAACCAGCGTACCGAATTGCGCCGCGCAGGCTTCCGCCGACGGGTCCAGAAAACTCAGTTGAATGTCCAACGGCAAGCCCGCTTGCGCCATCATGCGACCCAATTGGCCGCCGCCAATCACACCAACGCGCATTCAGGCCCCCGGAATCGGACGGGCCAATACCTGTTCGGTCTGGCGTTGGCGAAAATCGAGCAGCGCTTGCCGAACGACAGCATCGTGATTGCTCAGAATACTGGCCGCCAGCAACGCTGCGTTAATGGCACCCGCCTTGCCGATGGCCAGCGTCGCGGTCGGCACACCGGCGGGCATTTGCACAATCGACAATAAGGAATCCACACCCGACAGCATGCTGCTCTGAACCGGCACACCCAACACTGGCAGATGCGTTTTAGCCGCACACATGCCCGGCAAATGTGCCGCGCCACCGGCACCTGCGATGATGACTTCCAATCCCCGATCAAATGCCGTTGCGGCGTATTCGAACAACAGATCCGGGGTGCGATGCGCCGACACCACGCGACTCTCAAAGGCGATGCCCAGGTCAGTCAGCGTATCGGCACTGTGACTCATGGTGCTCCAATCGGATTGTGAGCCCATGATGATGCCAACTTTGATCGGGGAAGACGGGTCGGTCACTGGGAGGAGTCCTTAGTGGAAGAGGTCGGATCAATGATACGCACCGGCTGCGCCTCGGTATCGGATGGCCGTTGCGGCTCGCTGACTCGGGTCGTCAATTCAGTCGGGGCATTAACCGAGTCACTGATGCGGTCGGTAAAACCACACTCGACACATTCACGCACCATGACATTGCCATCGTTGCCCGCTTTCAAGGTGTCCATTTCGCCACAGCGTGGGCAAACGGCTCCAGCAATGAATCGAATCGACATAAGCGCCTCGGTAAAAAAGACGCGCATTATAGCGGCCGCGGGCGGCACCGTCATGTACCGGTCTCAGTCGAGTAACTGGGCCCTGAGCCAGGTTTCCAGGTCTTCGACGCCGTCTTTCTTGAGCGAACTGAACAACTGCACAGACAACCAATTCGCTTGAGAATGGAGCTGTGAACGAACCCGTTGAAAGGTACTGGCCGCCGGTCCACGTTTGAGTTTATCGGCTTTGGTTAGCAGCACACGCAGCGGCATCTCCGTCTCAACGGCCCAGCGCACCATCATTTCGTCGAAATCAGTCATCGGATGACGTACATCCATCAGCAAAATGACGCCTTTCAAACTGCGGCGCTCAGCCAGGTACTCGCCGATGTTTTTGTCCCAATCCTGTTTCATGTCCCGGTTGACCTTGGCGTAGCCATAGCCGGGCAAGTCGACCAGACGATGATCACCGGACGACAACGAAAAGAAGTTGATCAACTGGGTCCGTCCCGGCGTTTTGGATGTACGCGCCAGCTTGGAGTTGCGCGTCAGACAATTCAACGCACTGCTTTTGCCAGCATTGGAGCGGCCAGCAAAGGCCACCTCAGCGCCGGTGTCGGGCGGACACTCCGCCAAACGAGGGGCGCTGGTCAGGAAGCGGGCCGAATCAAAACGCGGGGCAGTCATGCGAAATCCTTGCTAAAAGCGGACAGTTTACCTGAAAGCCAGGCGCGCCATGAAAAATCCCTCCAAAAGTCGGGGTTTCTTCTCAACCCCGGCTGCACTCTATATAATGCGCCGACATCTACCCCGGCAGCCGCACAACAAGCGGGGCGACCTTCTGCAAAAGTAACGACGGCTGCCGCCCACATTCATTCTGGATTTGCGGGACGCGACATGAAGAAACTGATCGTTGGCTTGGTGATGCTCGCCGGTATTACCAGCTTGGCCTCGGCAGAAGAAGGCGACGCAGCGCGCGGCGAAACTCTGATTCAACAATGTACGGCCTGTCACGGTGTTGGCGGTGCTTCCACAGCGGCAACTTTCCCCAAGTTGGCCGGACAAGGTGAAAACTACCTGCTCAAGCAATTGCACGATATTCAAAGCGGCGCACGTGTTGTTAGCCAAATGGCCGGTCAATTGGATAATCTGAACGACCAGGACCTGGCCGATATCGCCGCCTACTTCTCCAGCCAGACCAAAACCGTCGGCACGGCCGATCCGGACTTGGTCGAATTGGGCGCCCAGCTGTACCGTGGTGGCAATCCGGAAACGGGCGTTCCTGCCTGTGCCGGCTGTCACTCACCGACCGGTGCCGGCAACCCTCCGGCGGCATTCCCGATGTTGTCGGGTCAACACGCCGGTTACGTTGCTTCCCAGTTGCATAAGTTCCAGGCTGGCTATCGCGCTGATGAACCGTCTGACGATGCCCGCACCAACGACGGTGAAGCCATGATGATGCGCACCACCGCCTTCCGTCTGAAAGATTTCGAGATTGAAGCTCTGGCCAGCTACATCAACGGCCTGCATTGATCTGAACCAAGCAGTTCAGGCCGGATTCAGACCCGGTAAAGAGAATGAAAAGCGGAGGCCACCTGTGGTGCTCCGCTTTTTTTGGCTCTGGCTTTCCGGCAAAGTTAGCCTCCGCCAGCGCTTACGATAATGATGGAGACACGTCGATGTTCAAACGCCTGCTGATATCAGCTGCCGTTCTGGTTCTGGGTTTTTCTGCCGCCCAGGCTGAAGACTTCCAAGCCGGAACCCATTACCGGGTTCTTCCTGAAAAACTGCCCACCAGCTATCGCGGTGACGAAGTCGGAGAAATCCAGGAAATTTTCAGTTACAGCTGCATTCACTGTTTCAATCTGGAACCTTTCGTACAGACCTGGATTCAAAGCAAACCGGACGACATTCGCTTCACTCACGTGCCGGTTCTGTTTAACGACCGCCAACTGCCCGAAGCGCGTGCTTACTACGCCACTCAGTTCCTGAATGTCTTTGACGCTACTCACATGCAGATCTTCGATGAGATCCATCTGAACCGTCATCGTCTGTCGACCGATGAAGGCTTCGCCGATTTTGTCGCCCGCTTTGGTGTCTCCAAGGATGACTACCTGGAAATGGCCGATTCATTTGCGGTCAATGCCCGCATCAATCAAGCGCGCGTCATCACACAAAAAAGCGGTCTGTCCGGCACACCGAGTTTGGTTGTGAACGGTCGCTATTTGATCGACGGCCGCATGGCAGGCAGCAACCAACGCATGTTTGAAGTTGCCGAGTGGCTGGTTCGCAACGATCCCGCTGCCCAGTAATTGACGGGCTGCGTTAAACTCATGAGGCCGACTTGATAGTCGGCCTCAGTTGTTTTTCAGCAGGGGAATCTGATGATGAAAAGGTCGATGAAAACCGTCGTTTCGGCCAAACGCTTTCCTGCTCATCTTTGCCAGCCGGATGAATTTCACGTCACCACACCCGGCCATCTCAGTTTTCTCAGTTACAACATCCAAGTCGGCATTCAAACCCGCCACTACCCGGATTATCTGTTCAAAGCCTGGCAGCATGTCTGGCCGACCAAATCACGGTTGGAGAACCTGAATCGCATTGGCGATCTGGTCCGGCGGTTTGATGTCGTGGCGTTGCAAGAAGCCGACGGCGGCAGTTTTCGTTCCGGCTTTATTAACCAGGTGGAATACGTGGCCAAACAGGCTGAGCATCCATACTGGTTCCAGCAGTTGAATCGTAATCTTGGGCGGGTGGCGCAACACAGCAACGGCATCATCAGCCGGTTTCCTCCGCACCAGATTGATACCCACGCACTGCCCGGCTTACCCGGCCGCGGTGCCATTGTTCTCCAACTCGGTGACAGCGAACCCTTGTTGGTGGTGATGATGCATCTGGCGCTGAGCCGTCGAGCTCAGAATCAACAGTTGCGCTTTATTCGCAATTTGATTTCGCTGTACCGCAACGTCGTGTTGATGGGTGATATGAACACCCACAGTTTGCGCTTGCTCTACGACTCGCCGTTAAAAGACCTCGGGCTGAAATCCGCCCACGCTCGAGCCACGTTCCCAAGCTGGCAACCCCAGCGCTGTCTGGATCAGATATTGGTCAGCAAACACTTGAAGATTACCCGCATGGGTGTGCTCGATTTTCCACTGTCCGATCACTTGCCAGTCGCCATGGAAATCGAATGGCCGCCTGCGAAAAATTGATCACAGACCCACCTCGCACCAACGTCTATACTGCCCTTGCCATTGGCCGCCGTGACTGAGTTATTGGTGTTTTGCACATGGCCAGCTGTTTGGGGTAGGAATTGCAATGAACGAAAACGAAGCCGAATTACGCCGGGGCGTCCTGGATCTTTCCATCATGCTGAAAGGCATGGATCAGGAATTGGATGGCGCGCTGGATAACCTTAAACACGTCTTGCGCAAACGGGGCGAATTGGACGCCGATGCCTTTCGTGATGCATTGGAAGCCGCTGACGCCCGCTTTGATCAAATTGAAGGTTGGGCTGAAACCGGCACCCACCAGCTGTATCACTTGTATCAGTCGTTGGTCGATTTAGACACTGAGGCCGCACCGCGCTCGTTCAGTCTGGCGGTCAAAGAACAACACCGTTACTTGTTCGATGCGCTCAAACTCGCGGAAGATGCCCTGCGGCTGATTCCGGATTCCCGTCCATCGCAACAAGACAACGCCAGCACTGAAAAACTCAAACGCCTGCATCAGAAGCTCTGTTCACGCTTCATTACGTTGCTGCGAACCTTGGCCATTCTGGGCGATGAAGACGGCGCCTTGCAGTCACTCGCGCGCCGTCTGGAACCCATGCCGGATTGGCCCGAATTAGATGGTCTGGCCGAAGAAACCATTGCCTTAATTCAGCGCCGTCTCGATGCCGAAAAAGGGCAGTTTCAGTACTACCTGAATCAGCTCAATGAAAAGCTGCGCAGCATCAACGAGTTGATTGGTCAGAACAAACAGGCCGTGAGTGAACTGACCGAACTGAACGCCAATCTGGATCAACAAGTCGACAGCCAAATCGCTCGCGCCAAGGCTGCCATCACCCAGGCGGTGAATATGGAACAGCTGCGCGCCAGCCTGAACGATTCCATTGACGGCTTGCTGTCGTTGCTGAACGACTTCCAGACCCAGACGCGCAACAGTTTGATCGCCATGAACCGGCGGCAACAAGAACTGAACCAGCATCTGGATGCCTTGCAGGAAGACAATCACCGCCTGATCAAGCAGGTGACGCAAGAACGCGAAATTGCCCGCCGTGATCCGCTGACACAACTGCCCAATCGCCAGGGTTTTGATCAGCGCCTGGCGCAGGAAATTGCACGCAGTGACCGCTATGGTCAGCCATTAAGTGTGGCGTTGATCGACGTCGACCACTTTAAGCAGATCAACGATCGCTACGGCCACCTGGCCGGTGATCGGGTGTTGCGCATTCTGGCGAAGGAAATGCACAGCCAATTGCGTAAAACCGATTTTCTGGCGCGTTATGGCGGTGAAGAGTTCGTCATCCTGTTACCGGAATCCGATCAGAACAGCGCGTTGGCTGCGATTGAAAAGATGCGCGAACACATCAGCCAATGCCCATTTCACTTCCAGGACAGCCCGGTAAAAATCAGCATTTCGGCCGGCATTGCTGTGCATCAACCCAACGAAGAAGCCGAGCATTGGTTGCACCGGGCTGACAAAGCGCTGTACCAAAGCAAAGACGGTGGCCGTAACCGAACCACCGTCAGCGATGAGAATCTCTAGTCTGCGTTGTTAAAGCGACGCAGCGTTTTTTCGAGTTGGCGAGTACTTACTGGCTTGGTCAGAAAATCATCCATACCGGCATCCAGACAGCGCTGACGAACTTCCTCGAGGGCATGTGCGGTCAAGGCAATGATGGGCAGCCGTGGTTGCTGATGCTGCCGCTCATAGGCGCGTATCAATTGCGTGGCTCTGTAGCCATCCATTTCTGGCATTTCACAATCCATCAAAATCAGATCAGCGCTGCACGACATGTCTTGACGGGCGAGCACAGCTTGATCGCCATTTGTTGCCAAAATAGGATGGTGACCCAATTTCTCCAACAAGCCTTTGATCACCCGCTGATTCACTACATTGTCTTCAGCGACCAAGACCGTCAGCGCCATGGGTGAGTACTCACTGTCCACTTCCTCCGCCGATAATTCGACGGCTCCAGTCTGCAAAGGCACTGACAAGCGGAATTCAGAACCTTGTCCAAGCTGGCTGCTGACCTCCAGCTTGCCGCCCATCAACTGCACCAGCTGACGACTGATGGCCAACCCCAGACCGGTACCGTAGCGCTCTTTTTGTTGAGCAGCGGGCAGCTGCGAATAGACGTTGAACAGCGAACTCAATTCGGACGGCGCAATGCCGATGCCGCTGTCGATAACCCGACAAACCAACCAGGATTCACCCTCGCGCTCTTCCTGATTAACAACCAGCAACACCTGGCCGGCTTCGGTGAATTTGATGGCGTTGCTGATCAGGTTCGACAGAACCTGTCGCAACCGCTGGCCATCAACCTGGATGATCGACGCCATCTCGTCGCCCAGTTGTGCACTCAGACTCAAGCCTTTCTGCTCAGCGTGTGCCTGAAACAGCTGAATCTGCTGCTCAATCAGATCGCGGATCTCAACGTTTTCCACGTGCAACGCCATCTTGCCCGCTTCGATCTTGGAGTAGTCCAGAATGTCATTGATCAGCGCCATCAAGGACGCCCCTGAGCCTTGAATGGTATCCACATAAGCGCGCTGCTCTTCATCCAATGGCGTTCGTGCCAGCACCTCGGTCATCCCTAAGACCCCATTCAGTGGGGTGCGTATTTCATGGCTGATCTGCGCCAGGAAATAACTCTGAGCTTCAGCACGCATCCGTTCCCGCTCGCCACTTTCTCGCAATACCCGAATGCGGTGCGCCAACGCAAAGCTGAGCAACATGGTTTCCATAAAGGCGCCCAGCTTGGAAATAAGGATGGCTGGGAACGGCAATTGAAACAGCCCCATACCATTAAGCAGATAAACCATGTTGCACAGATAGAATACGAGCCAGGCAATCACAAAATACTTGGCGGCTACCAAGCCTTTGAACCAGGCATAGACACCCACCAACATGGCCAGGCTTAAGAAGAAGATGCCGTTAAAGGTTAGCAACCGACCCATCAATGCTCTATCGAGGTACCAACTCAGGGCGGCCACGGCCAGTTGCAGAAAGATGGCAACCATCACAATGGCACTGAGCGGCTTCGATACCCGCGGCAAATCGAGAAACTTCAGAATAAAGCAGCCGGCGAAGCAAAATATCATTCCGGCCAGCCAGTAGTTCACTCGCCCATCAAAGCCCTGGCCGTCCCACCAAAAATACTGGAACAGATAGCCGTCTAATGAGAATTGAATGGTGCCGAAGCAACCGATAAAGAGGACGTACCAGAGGTAGCTGCTGTCGCGGACGGTGAAAAACAAAAACAGGTTGTAGGTCACCATCGACAGTATTACGCCGTAAAACAGCCAGTTCCCGAAGTCACTCAACTGCACACTCGACCAAAATGCCTGCGATGGATACAGCGTCATGGGCAGGCTGCTGTTGGATGTGGCGCCAACACGCATTAGAAAGGTCGTCGGGCCATACACTTCCAGTGGCAAAACAAAGAATCGATGGTCCTTGGCGCGACTTTCGAACGGTCGCAGTGAGCCCGTCCGATGCACCAGTCGTGGTCCGGACAGGTCAAAACGCTGATACAGATCGATGGTTTTAATGGACGGATTGGCAATCACCAAATCCCATTCTTTATGGATGGAACGACTGGCATCCAAACGAAACAGCACCCAGGTAACGCCATTGCGGTAGTTGCGCTTGAGTTCAGAACCCTGGGCTGCACGCCACTGCGACATATAAGAATCAGACAGCACCTCAAAGGGCGATAGGTCGCCTTCCGGGTCTTCCAGAATCATCACCTGATTGCTCAGTTGTACCGGCTGATCTGCTTCCAACATCAACGCATTCAGATCACCGGCATTGGTGTGAGCCAGCCAAAACAAACCACAGAAAAACAGAGCTACGCGTTTGAGCGTCATTGATCGGCCTTACTTAAACAGACAATTACAGTGGCTGTGTTTCGATGCATCGATTGCCCTATGCTCCGGGCGTACCAATAATAGAGCCGCTGACCTTAACGGCTACATCAACCATTTCGAAACACACAAACGTCTAAACATAGAGAGAGAAACCCGGCATGTCTATTCAAGTTGGAGACACCCTGCCCAGCGATATTTTGCTCTACAAAATGGCTGAAAGCGGCCCCATCAGTGAAACCACACAAAGCCTTTTCCAAAACCAACGAGTAGTACTGTTTGCCGTCCCTGGCGCCTTCACACCGACCTGCAGCCAGGCACATTTGCCTGGGTTTGTAGTAGCGGCAGACAAGTTCAAGCAGTTGGGTGTTGATCGCATTATCTGTTTAAGCGTGAATGACGCCTTCGTTATGAACGCCTGGGGTAAGCAACAGAACGCCGATGCCATCGACATGCTGGCAGACGGAAACGCCGACTTCGTAAAGGCACTGGGTTTGGACATGGATGCCAGCGGCCGCGGCATGGGTATTCGCTCACGTCGATTTGCATTGATAGCCGACAACGGCATCGTCCGCTGGCTGGGCATTGAAGAGCCCGGACAATTCGAGAAGAGTTCAGCAGACTCTGCGATGGAAGCCTTGCAGCACCTCTAATTTCGCAAAGTAAAACGATTGGGATAGCGCCAGGAATTCCACTAAAAGGTTCCACGTGGAACCTTTTCATTCACTCTTTGCATGAGATTGTCGCCTTATGAATGAATCCGATCCGCCTCCGAAGGCCGTCTTTTATCAAACGCTGGCCGCCATTCCTCCAGGCCACTTCACCAGCTACGGCCGCATAGCGTCTCTTTGCGGTGTGCATGTTCGCCAGGTTCAGGCGTGGCTTAGAACGCTGCCCAGAGACTCTGGCTTGCCTTGGTTTCGAATCATCAATAGCCAGCGGAAGATAACTGAACACAGCGGCGCAGTAACTCAATATAAGAACTTGGCGGCCGAAGGCCTGCTTCCCAATTCAAAGGGGCTATTCCCCAAAGATCGTTATTGGCCCGATTGCCTGGACAAAAACTGACTCATCCATAGATGTTCCACGTGGAACATTGAACAATTACCCACCGCGCCCAATAGCGACGGTACAAACCCTTCCAGCAGGCATAAAAAAAGCGCCATAAAGGCGCTTCTTCTAGCTGGACAAAAACGACCCATCTAGTAGTCCAGGTTTGTCACCAGGAGTGCGTTGGTTTCGATAAAGGCGCGACGCGGTTCAACTTCATCACCCATCAGGGTGTTGAAGATCTGATCCGCAGCGATAGCGTCTTCAATGGTCACACGCAGCATGCGGCGCGATTCCGGATCCATGGTGGTTTCCCACAGCTGCTCAGGGTTCATTTCACCCAACCCTTTGTAGCGCTGAATGCCATAGCCGCGTTTAGCCTCACCCATCATCCATTCGATAACGGCTTCAAAGCTGTCAACAGGCTCGGTCTTATCGCCACGTTTCAGATAGGCGCCTTCTTCAATCAAACCATCCAGGCGCTCATGCAAACCAACAATCGCCTTGTACTCCTGGCTTTCAAAGAAAGCGTGGGAGAACTGGTAATCCGTTGCCAGGCCGTGCGCTACAGCCTGAACTTTCGGCAGGAAGAGGTGGCGCTCTGAATCTTCGGTCAAAGACAATTGATACACCGTGCTGCCGGCTGCCAGGCTTTCGCTCAGACGATCCGTCAAACGATCAACCCAATCCGATACCTGAGCCTGGTCGGCGCGCATGGCCGCAGTCAGCTCCGGCATATAGATCATTTCTTCCATAACCGCTTTTGGATAGACACGGCTCATCCGGTCGATGCGGGCCATAACTTCTTTGTACTGATTGACCAAGCCTTCCAGTTGTTCGTCGCGAATGGGCGCTGCCGCGTCATTCACATAGAGTTCTGTACCATCCAGAGCCTGTGCAATCAGGTATTGCTCCAAGGTCTTCTCGTCCTTGATGTATTGCTCCTGCTTGCCCTTCTTGAGCTTGAACAGCGGCGGCTGGGCAATAAAGACATGGCCGTTTTCAATCAGCTCCGGCATTTGACGGAAGAAGAAGGTCAGCAGCAGTGTTCGAATGTGAGAACCGTCGACGTCCGCATCGGTCATGATGATGATGGAGTGGTAACGCAGTTTCTCGAGGTTGAACTCTTCGCGACCAATGCCAGTGCCCAAAGCGGTGATCAGTGTGCCGACTTCTGCCGATTGCAGCATTTTGTCGAAGCGGGCTTTCTCGACGTTCAGAATCTTACCTTTCAGCGGCAGAATCGCTTGAGTGCGACGGTCCCGGCCTTGCTTGGCGGAGCCGCCAGCCGAGTCCCCTTCCACCAGATAGAGTTCTGACAGCGCCGGGTCTTTCTCCTGGCAATCCGCTAACTTACCGGGCAAGCCCGCAATATCCAGCGCGCCTTTACGGCGGGTCATGTCACGAGCCTTGCGGGCTGCTTCACGCGCTCGGGCGGCATCGATCATCTTGCCAACCAGAATTTTGGCTTCGTTCGGATTCTCCAGCAGGAAGTCAGAGAAGGTTTTGCCCATCTCCTGTTCTACTGCCGGTTTGACTTCAGACGACACCAGCTTGTCTTTGGTCTGAGAGCTGAACTTCGGATCCGGTACCTTAACGGAAATGATGGCAGTCAGGCCTTCCCGGGCATCGTCACCAGTAGTCTGCACCTTATGTTTCTTGGCAAGGTTCTCGGACTGAATGTAGCTGTTCAACGTCCGTGTCAACGCCGCGCGGAAACCAGCCAAATGAGTACCGCCATCGCGCTGCGGAATGTTGTTGGTGTAGCAGAGAATGTTTTCCTGATAGCTGTCGTTCCACTGCATCGCCACTTCAACGCCGATGCCGTCTTCTTCACGCTGATAGGAGAAGTGAAACACCTGATTCAAGGTTTGCTTGTTCTTGTTCAGGTAATCGACAAAGGCTTTCAAGCCGCCGTCGTATTTGAAGTATTCCTCTTTGCCGGAACGCTCATCTTTCAAATGGATGCCGACACCGGAATTCAGAAAGCTCAGCTCGCGCAGGCGCTTGGCCAGGATGTCGTAAGAAAACTCAATGTGCGTGAACGTTTCCGGAGAGGGTTTGAAATGAATCGTGGTACCGGTGTGTTCAGCGTCACCAACTACCGCTAAGGGCGCCTTGGGTACACCGTGGATGTATACCTGCTCGTGGACCTGGCCGGCACGGCGAACGGTCAAGGTGAGTTCAGATGACAGCGCGTTCACCACCGACACACCCACGCCATGCAAACCGCCGGATACCTTGTAGGAATTGTCGTCAAACTTACCGCCAGCGTGCAGCACCGTCATGATGACTTCGGCGGCAGATTTACCTTCTTCCGGATGGATATCGGTGGGAATGCCACGACCATTGTCTTCAACACTGATGGATTCATCCGGGTGTATCAGTACGTTGATGTCGGTGCAGTAACCCGCTAAGGCTTCATCGATGGAGTTATCGACCACCTCGAACACCATATGGTGCAAACCGGTGCCGTCGTCAGTGTCACCGATGTACATACCAGGGCGCTTACGAACGGCGTCCAAGCCTTTCAGCACTTTAATACTCGAGGAATTGTATTCGTTACTCATTCGGGTTCTCCCCATCGTCATCCATTGCCTGAACCCGGCCGTGTTCCACGTGGAACAATTTGACCCGGTCGGGCGCTTGCCAAAATTCGCTCAAAGGTTCTGGGTCCACACTGGTCATAAAGACCTGGCCACTCAGCCCTTCCATCAGTCCACCCAGCTTGCGGATGTGATTTCGGTCGAGTTCGGCCGGTAAGTCATCCACCAGAAAGGTTGTGGGTCTGTTGTGAACATCTTGAAGATGAAGGCTCTGCGCCACTTTGAGTGCGCACACCACCAGCTTCTGCTGACCACGCGACAACACATCACTCGCCGCCTGGTTGTTTATTTTGATGCGCATATCAGCGCGCTGCGGACCTGCCTGGGTGTATCCCAGTTTGCAATCACGCTCCCATTGGCTGTCCAGCAATTCCGCCAAGGTGCGGGATTTATCCCAGCCGCGGTAATAATGAATGCGCAAATCCGGGAGTTCGATCAGAGCATCGAGAACTTGATGAAACCGCGGTACGAAACCTTCTAAATAGCGTTTTCGAAACTCATCCAATCGTTCCGCCGCAGCGATAAATTCACGCTGCCAAACGGCCAGCTGCGACCGATCTATTTTACCAGAACGCAGCAGTGAATTCCGGTTTTTGAGGCTTTTCTGCGCCGCCTGCCAGCTGTTGTGAAATTCGATGTCCTGGTGGAAAACACCCCAATCCAGAAACTGACGACGATGATTAGGAGCGCCTTCAAGCAACAGGAAGGAATCGGCGTGGATCAGTTGCAGGGGTAAACGATGCGCCAGTTCTGATGCCGTGGTGACCAGCTCACCATTCAGCCGAATGGCGTGCTGACCCGCACGTGAACGCTGCACGCCGATGCGGGTGCGATTATCCAATTCAGCAAAGACGGTCGCTTGCTCGGCTTTTTCGCTGATCAGTGTTCGAGTGCGGGAAACCTTGAAGGAACGAGCCAAAGCCAACAAGTGGATAGCTTCAAGAATGCTCGACTTACCCGCGCCATTATCGCCATAAAAAACGTTTACGCCGGAGCCGGGATGGAATTGGGTGTCGGCAATATTGCGGACACCCTGAATGGTCAGCCGATCAATCGACATCCCTGGATTCGATCCGGATTACAACCGCATCGGCATGACAACGTAGACGGATGAGTCGTCGTCAAAGTCGCTGAGCAAAGCGCTGGAATTGGCATCTGCCAGAACGATCTTCACTTGCTCACCGGAAGTGACATTCAACACATCCAACAAGTAGGTGACGTTAAAACCAACTTCCAATTCCGGACCCTGGTAATCGATTTCCTGATTCACCTCGGCCTCTTCCTGTTCCGGGTTGTTGGCTTTCACCATCAGGTTATTGTCGCTCAGCAACAGACGGACACCGCGATACTTCTCGTTCGAGAGAATGGCTGCACGGCTGAAGATGGAGCGCAGTGATTGCCGGTCGCCGACAATCTCCTTGTCGCCACCGCGCGGCAATACGCGTTCATAATCGGGGAACTTGCCGTCAACCAGTTTGGAAGTGAATGTAAACGCCGGTGTTTTGGCACGAATGTGGTTGGCACCCAGCGACAAATCGACCTTGGCGTCAGCATCGTCCGACATCAGACGATTCAGCTCCAGAATACCTTTGCGCGGCACAATGACCTGACGACGCTCATCCAATTCCAAACCCGGTGCCGCCTTGCTGCTCATTGCCAGACGATGGCCATCCGTCGAAACGGTACGCACCTGATTGCGGCTCAATTCGAGCAGCATGCCGTTGAGGTAATACCGGACATCCTGCTGCGCCATGGCGAACGCCGTGGCGTCCACCAATTGCTTCAAGGTGACTTGGGGCAACGTGAAGTCGAGGGTGTTGTCGTCGTCTTCGACATTGGGGAAATCCGATGCCGGCAAAGTCGACAAGGTAAAACGACTGCGACCGGATGTGACCACCACGCGGTCTTCGTTCTGCACCAAAGTAATGGGCGCGTCGTCGGGCAGGGAACGAACAATGTCGATCAGCTTACGCGCTGGTACCGTTACTGCGCCGGCAACGGCTCCGTCGGCGAGTTCTACCCGGCCGACAATTTCCACTTCCAGATCGGTACCGGTCAATGACAGTTGTTGACCTTCGACTTCCAACAGCACGTTCGACAAGACGGGCAGCGTCTGCCGCTTTTCGACCACGCCTCCAACCAGTTGCAGTGGTTTAAGCAAGGCATCGCGTGACAGCGTGAATTGAATCATGAGTCCGTTTCCATCCCTTTGTCAGGTGGTCAGCGTTCGTAACAGGTTATTGTAATCTTCATTGATATCGCCCGTCGTCTCGCGCAGTTCTTTTACTTTGCGACAGGCGTGCAAAACGGTGGTGTGATCGCGTCCGCCAAACGCCTCACCAATTTCCGGCAAGCTGTGTTGTGTCAGTTCTTTGGCCAATGCCATGGCCACCTGGCGGGGGCGGGCAATACTGCGACTGCGGCGCTTGGAATGCAGATCGGAAATTTTGATTTTGTAGTATTCAGCAACGGTCCGCTGAATGTTTTCAATACTGACTTGTTTATCCTGCAGCGCCAACAAATCCTTCAGCGACTCTTTAACAAAGGCGGTATCGATGGCAGAACCCGTGAACTGAGCGTTGGCGACAACGCGACGCAAAGCACCTTCCAATTCACGCACGTTTGAACGAATACGCTGGGCAATAAAGAAAGCCGCATCGGCCGGAAATTTCACCCGGGCTTTTTCGGCTTTCTTCATCAAAATGGCAACGCGCGTTTCCAGATCCGGTGGCTCGACGGCTACCGTCAGCCCCCAACCGAAGCGACTTTTTAACCGGTCTTCCAAACCTTCAATTTCTTTGGGGTAGCGATCACAAGTCAGAATCACTTGCTGGTTGCCTTCCAGCAACGCATTAAAGGTGTGGAAAAATTCTTCCTGAGAACGATCTTTTTTGGCGAAGAATTGAATGTCATCAATCAACAACGCATCCAGGCTGCGATAGAAACGTTTGAACTCCGCCATCGCATTCAACTGCAACGCCTTTACCATGTCGGCAACAAAACGTTCTGAATGCAGATACACCACCTTGGCGCTGGGGTTCTGTTCAACGATGTGGTTACCAATGGCCTGCATCAAATGCGTCTTACCCAGACCCACACCACCATATATAAAGAGTGGGTTGTAAGCACCGCCGGCGTTGTCGGCCACTTGCTGACTGGCGGCCAATGCCAACTGGTTGGATTTGCCTTCGACAAAAGAGGCAAAGGTAAAGCTGGGATTGAGATAGGACTGAAACTTACCTTTGCCGCGTTTGGCACCGGTGGTTTGTACTGGCTCCGGCGAAATGCGATCAGCCAACTGAGACGCGGGCTCTGCACCTGGCACTTTGGGCTCTTTTGTTCCCAAAGGTTCGGAGGAGAGAGTGCCATTCACTGTGGCACCGGAAATCGATCGTTCAGCAGGCGTTGTTGTAACCGAACCCTTCACCTCTAACAGCACTTCGGTGTCAGACGCACCGAACTGTTCCATCAATTCCTGAATGCGATGCAGATACTTATCTTTGACCCAGTTACCCACAAAGCGATTCGGTGCCTGCAATACCAGCGCATCACCATCCAAACGATGGCTGAGCGGACGGATCCAGGTGTTGAACTGATGTGACGGAACCTCGCCACGCAACAGATCCAGGCATTGGTGCCAGGCTGACTCGGGCAC